>CAZEAA010000389.1:0-863 GCA_964510015.1 uncultured Sandaracinaceae bacterium | reverse complement strand
TACCGTACGCCTTCAGGAAGGTGTCCGCCGCGGCCCGGAAGATGAACCACTGGTCCTCCGTGGCGAGGTGGGCGATGACCGCCTTCACGTCGGCCTTCACGTCGCGCGTGCGGGGCACCCCGGCGATCAGGCCCATCACCTCTTTGTGCGCCGCGCGGAGCTTGTCGTGGAGCTCGTCCTCGTCGCGCATGGCGGACTGCACGTCCTCCTGCCGGTAGGCGGCCAGCGCCTCCGAGAGCTTCTTGCTCACGCCGATGTAGTCCACGATGAGCCCGTGGTCCTTGTTGGCCCCGTAGCGCCGGTTCGTGCGCGCGATGGCCTGCAGCAGGTTGTGGTCGGTGAGCGGGTTGTCCAGGTACATGGCCTGCTCGATGGGCGCATCGAAGCCCGTCAGAAGCTTGTTGCAGACGATGAGGAACTTGAGCGGGTCGTTCGGGTCCAAGAACCTCGGGACGATCTTGGGCGTCACGTCTTCGGGCGGGATCTGGTGCACCACCAGCTCGGGGTGCTGCTCGCCATCGTGCTGGCCGGGGCTGTAGACGCACACGCTCATGGCGCTGGCCTTCGCCTTGGCCTCCTGCTCGGAGAGCTTCTCGGTCTTCATGAGCGACGCGGTGATCACCCGGTCGAGCGCCACCTTGTAGGCCACGCACGCCAACCGATCGATGGCGCAGATCTGCGCCTTGAAGCCATCGGGGGCCACGTGCGCTCGGAAGTGAGCCCAGATGTCCACGGCGATGAGCTCGATGCGCGGGCCGAAGCGCGCGAGGTCGCCCTTGGTGACGCCTCGCTTCTTCAGCTCCGCGAGCTTCTCCTCGGGCTCGCCCGCGAACCACTGGTCGAACACGAAGTCGATCTCCTTG
>CAZEAA010000388.1:0-5948 GCA_964510015.1 uncultured Sandaracinaceae bacterium | reverse complement strand
GTGCTCATCGACGGCTTCGAGCACCCGCCCGTGCTGATGATGCCGCACCACACGCGCTACCAGGCTGGGCTCATCGAGAGCTACGGCTACGAGAAGGCGCAGGACCTCTTCGCGTGGAAGTACGTGGTGGAGGAGCCGCCCGCGCGTGCGGCCAAGGCGCACGCCGACATGGTGGCGCTGCCCGAGATGCGCTTCCGCAGCGTGGACAAGTCGCGCATGCGCCAAGAGGTGGACACGCTGGTCGAGATCTTCAACGACGCGTGGCGCGACAACTGGGGCTTCGTGCCGGCCACCGAGGCCGAGGTCGCGAAGATGGCGCAGGACTTCAAGCTGCTGCTCGACCCGGACCTCGCGTTCTTCGCCGAGGTGGAGGGCCGCGAGGTGGGCATGGTGGTCTGCATGCCCAACTTGAACGAAGCCGCGCACGACCTGAACGGCAAGCTGCTGCCCTTCGGCTGGGCCAAGCTGCTCTACCGCCTGAAGGTCAAGGGCACGTCGTCGGCGCGCCTGGTGCTGCTGGGCCTGCGCCAGGAGATGCGCAACAAGAAGCGCTACGGCGCGCTGTCCACGGCCATGTACGCCGAGCTGGCCTACCGCGGCATGAAGAAGCCGCAGTACAAGTGGGCCGAGCTGAGCTGGACCCTCGAAGACAACCGCGCCATCAACCTCGGCATCAAGGCGATGCGCGGGAAGATCTACAAGACGTACCGCGTGTACGAGAAGGCTCTCTGATGCTGACCTCGGGTGTCCTTCCTCTCGCGCTGCGCGCGCTCCATCTCGTCGGCGCCATCCTCTGGGTGGGCGGCGTGGCCTTCGTGGGCATCCTCGCCATGGCGGCCGCCACGGCCGAGATCGAGCCTCGCAAGGTGGCCCGGCTCGGGCGCATCGGCGTGCTGGCGCGCGTGACCGTGGGCATGGGCCTCGCGTGGGTGGCGGGCCTGCTCATGCTGGTGCCGTCGTTCACCGACGTCTATGCGCGGGCCGGCTGGATGCACGCGAAGCTGACCCTGATCCTGGTGGCGTCGGGCCTCACCGGGGCGCTGTCGGGGCACCTCCGCAAGGCCGCCAACGGCGACGCGGACCTGTCGGCCGGCAAGGTGCGCGGGCTCTCGAGCGCGATCTTGGCCGTGGCCACGCTCATCGTCTTCCTGGCGATCATGAAGCCCTTTTGAGGCGTGAACCCCGGGTCACGCCCGGGCGCGCGGCCGTGAACCAACCGGGCGGCTCCGAGAGGTCATGGCAACGCAAGCGGCCTGTTGGTAGCCTGTGCGAAGCGCGATGATGTTGGCACGGGCGTCGCATGACGCGCCTTGCCTTCGGCTCCGCCGGTCGTAGCTCCACACCTCCCGCCCACCAAGAGTCCACCATGTTCACCCTTCGCTTGTCGCCCTCTCGTGCCCTCTCGTCCGTGTTGGCCGCGGGGGGCGTGCTCGTCCTCGCTGCCTGCGGGGAGGACCCGCTCATCGTGGTCGGGCGCGTGGACGTGGCGGTGAGCTCCGACACCACGCTGGTGGTGGACTTCCCCAACGCCACCAGGCTCGAGCGCGGTCCTAGCTCGAGCTCGGGTCGCGCTGCAGGCGAGTGCACGGTGACCGCCGACTCGTTCAGCGTGTCGGTGTCGAGCAGCGAGACCTCCACCGGCCTGCGCAGCCTTCGCGTGAGCAGCGACGAAGCGTCGGTGGACATCGGGGGCGTGGTCTACACGGCGCTCGCGGGCACGGGTTGCTTCATCGACACCCGCGTCTCGGACCCGGGCTACGGCACCATCACGTTCGACCTCGACTGCGCGCTGAGTGATGGCGAAGGACACACCGTGTCCGCCGTGGGGGACCTGGCGTTCGAAGGTTGCCGCTGAGCGCTGGCTAGTGACCGCGCCAGCGGCGTCGCGGTCCGTCGTCCACGTGCACGAAGTTGCTCTCGGGGTAGCGCCCCACGCCTCCGTCGTGCGTCTCCTCGAGGTGCGTGGTCAGCCGCCGCGTGGGCACGCCCGGGATGCGGAAGTCGAGGGCGCTGCCCCGCATGTGGTAGCTCGAGTCGGCCACCTCGCGTCCCTTTTTGCGCAGGTGGGCGTTGAGCTTGGGCGACCGGTAGCCGCTGACCACGTGGACGCGCCGCTGGCCTTCGGCGCGCGCCAGGGCCGTGGCGATGGCGAAGGGGGTGGCGCTCATGGGTGTCTCGGCGCCCGTCACGCGGCAGCGCAGGAAGCGGGAGAGCGCGGCCGGGCTCGGTGGTGCGTCGGTGGCCACGGGCAGCACCTGCCGGGTGTGGATGTTCCAGAACGTGACGTCGAAGCGCTGCGTCGTGGGCGCGTCGGGCGAGGTCCGCTCGTGCTTGCGGCTGTAGTCGGGCAGCTCGTCCGCAGGCTGACTGTCGGGCGGCGTCTCGGCGAAGCGGGGCTCCGGCGCGGCGTCCGGTAAGAGCGCGACGGGCAGGGTGAGGCCGGTGATGGCACCCGCGCCCAGCGCAGCGAGCATGTCCCTCACGCGTTCGAGGAAGCCAATCCGCACCGAGGGAGAGTGCCAAGAAGCTGGCGGCCGAGCAAAAACGCGCGGTGCCTCAGCTGCTCGAGTCGAGGGCGTCGGTGGGGTCGGCGACCACGACGCGGTTTCGGCCCAGCTTCTTCGCGCGATAGAGGGCGCGGTCGGCCACCTTGATCAGCTCGCTCTCGGCCTTGTCGGCGGTGGCCACCAACGTGGCGACGCCGATGCTCACCGTCACGTGCGGGGCGGTGGTGGAGTCGGGGTGGAGCACCTCGAGGCGCTGTACGCGATAGAGGATGGTCTTCGCGACCTGCTCGGCGCCGCTCTCGTCGGTCACGGGCAGGATCACCGCGAACTCTTCGCCGCCGTAGCGTGCGGGCAGGTCGGTGGAGCGCGCCGCGGTGCTGGCCAGCACTCCGGCCACCGCTTGCAGGCAGGTGTCCCCCGCTTGGTGGCCCAGCGAGTCGTTGAAGCGCTTGAAGTGGTCGATGTCGATCATGAGCAGCGAGAGCGGAGCCGACGTGCGGGTGCCTTGCTGCCACTCGCGCCGCAGCCGCATGTCGAACACGCGGCGGTTGGCGATGCCCGTGAGCGGGTCCTCGCGCGACATCTTGTCGAGGTCCCGCGCGAGGTTGTCGATCAAGCGCGCCCGGTGGATGCCGATGGACACGTAGGCCGAGAGCACCATCGTGGCGAGCAGGCCGCCCAGCAGCACCGACCACGGCGACCCGGTCTGGCCCTCGGTGAGGTAGAGCGGCCCGGCGTCGCTCGACACCTGCCACGTGCGGCCGGCCACCTCGAGCGAGCGCGAGCGACGGAAGGGCGCTTCGGCCTCGGCCTCGCCCACCGCCCACATCAAGCTGCGGTTGGTGGGTGAGGTCACGTCGGACACGCGCACCGTGATGTCGTCGGCGAAGAGTCGCAGCGCCTCGTGAATCAAGTCGGATACGCGAAAGACGCCCATCACCACGCCTCGCGGGCGCCGGGCACGCCGCGCATACGCGTCGTAGATGGGGACGAACACGGTCAGGACGGGGCCGCCCTCGTCAGAACCCTCGGTGAGGAACGACTGCAGCGGGGCCGTGGCAACCGGACCGCCGCTCGACAGCGCCCGCATCATGGCCGCGGAGCGCGGAGGGTCGGACTGAACGTTCAGGCCCAACAGCACCCGGTTGGAGTCGATGGGGAACGTGCTCGCGATGGGGTAGAACTCGTCGCCCTCGGGGGCACGCTGGAGCGACCCGTTGCGCCCCGCGTTTCGGATGAAGAGCTCTTCGCCCAGCTCCGCGGACAGGGACTCCTCGAAGCGCTGGCGGTCACCACCGGCCACGCGCGGCACCCAGGCCAGCGCCTCCACCTCGGCCACGCGCTCGAAGAGCGGGGTAGCGAAGTGCTCGAGGCCGGCCTGGTCCACGGAGTCGCGCGAGTCCACGTAGGCGTACAGGGCGTCGAGGGCGAGCAGGCGGGAGTCGAGGGTGCTCTCGATGGCGGCTACCCGCGCGTCGGCGGCACGACCGAAGCGCGCCTCGAGCGCGCGGTCCTCGGCGGCCCGTGCATAGCGGAAACCGGCGTACGCGAGCGCGGACCCCACGATCAGCACGGCGAGCGCCGGCCCATAGCCGAGGGACCGGTTCAGCAGACTCGCCTGCGGTGTTTGCACCTGTTCCGTCAACGAATACCCCACGAGAACCCTACCACGATCCCTATCGGGGAGCGCACTCAACCGAAAATTGTGGAGGTGGGAGAAAAGTCCTACGCCTGGTTCACGCAACTCCGACGGCGAGCGGCCGATGACAGGGGACCTTCAGGAGACCCCGCTCATGACCACGTCCGTTCGACTCTCTCCCGCCGCGGCCGCGCTTCCCGTTGCCGCTCCCACCGCCCCCGCCGTCACCGTCACCGCCACCGAGCGCACCGGGTCGTTTCGCGACTCCCTGCGGCGTGTGGCCGAAGGCATCGCGTCGGACGAGCGCGCCATGGATCGCGCGCTGCGCTCGGGGGCCCAGGGGCAGCTCGCTCCCGAGGCGCTGATCGCGCTGCAGGCCCGGGTCTATCGCCACACACAGGAGCTGGAGCTGGGGAGCAAGGTGGTGGACAAGGCCGCCGGTGCGGTGAAGCAGACCCTGCAGTCTCAGCAGTAGGGCGCGGTCACCCGACCTCGCTCCTCAGGGGCCACCGCACGCCGCGAGCGCGCGCTGCCAGCGACCATCCAGCGTTCCATCCGGCGGGTCGCAGCGGCGCGTGCTCGGATGCGCGCCCCCCGACACGATGCCCAGGGCACGCAGGTTCTGGCGGGCCGTCTCCACCAGCTCCGTGGGGACCGCCCCGTCTCGGCGCGCGAGATCCAGGATGCCGGCGAAGGCATTGGCGGCTTCGGACCAGGCGCCCATGCGCTGCGCCGTCTCCCCGTGGCGAAGCCGCAGCCCGGCGTGTGCGGGGTGACGCTGGGTGGCCTCGCGCAGCAAGCGCAGCGCGTCCTGGCCGCGCGCGGTCAGCTCCAGCGCCTCGGCCAGCGCGAGGATGAGCAAGGTGTCGTCGGGCGCGCGGTGTCGGCCGGCCGCGAGCACGGTCACGGCGTCCGCGTGGCGCCCGAGCGCGAGGAATGTCCTCCCCAGTTCGAGGTACGGCTCGGGGGACGACGGGTTCTCGTGCAGCGCGTCTTCGAAGTGGCGCTGCGCGAGCGTGGGGTGGCCCAGCGCGGCCTGCGCGCGACCGAGGGCCAGGTGACGCTCCATGCGCGCCATGCGCCGCTGGGCGAGCGATGGGTCGCCGGCGGGCGCCTGCGCTTGGGCCGTACGCACGCTGAACGCTGGGCCGCTGAGCCCCAGGAGCAGCACGGCGAACACGAGAGCGGAGCGGCGCACGGAGCGCAGTGTAGCCGGTCAGGTCGTCAACAGCTCACGCAGGCGGTCGAGGCCCTTGTGGTGGAGGCGGCTCGCCCAGGAGATGCTGAGGCCCAGCTCGCGCGCCACGTCGTCGAGCGACCGCTCGTCGAAGTAGAAGGCCACCAGGATGGCGCGCTCGCGCTCGGGGATCTGCTGGAGCGCGTTGCGCACCTCGGTCTGGCGCTCGCGGCGCAGCAGCGGGCCGTCGGGGGTGGGGGCGTCGGCGGGGTCGGCGTCCACGCAGCTGGCCACGAACGAGGTGGTCAGGCGCGCCAGGGTCTTCTGCAAGGCCTCGGCCGCACGCTCGGGGGAGCGACCGGCGGGGTCGGCGGCGCGCTCGAGACCCGCGCTCTCGGCGATGTCGTCGGCCGCTTGCTGGCGCTTCGCCCGCAGCATGCTCTTCGGCGGCGCGTCCACCATCTTGCGCACCCCGTCCAGCATGGCGCCGCGGATGCGGTAGTACGCGACGGTGGCGAAGCGCGCGCCATGCGACGGGTCGAACCGCGAGTGCGCCCCCAGCAACCCCTGCACCCGGCCGGCCAGCAGGTCGTCCTCGGGGACCTGGCTGCCCATCTCGCTCCGG
>CAZEAA010000387.1:0-5951 GCA_964510015.1 uncultured Sandaracinaceae bacterium | reverse complement strand
GGTCGTCCAGCTTCTCGAAGAGCGCGTCGAAGTCGCCGAGCGCGTCCACCTCGGGGAGCAGCTGACGCGTGGCGCGCACCCGCGGCAAGAACGCGAACTGGTCCTCGGAGGCGCGGATCTTCTCTTCGAGCACCGTGACGTGCATGGACACGTCCTCGAACTTGAGCGTGAAGTAGGCCAGCGCCGCCTCGGGGTCGGCGCCGCGCGCGCGCCCCACCACCCGGCCGCGGAAGGCCTGGCAGTCCACCTGGCAGACGTTGCCGCGCTCGTCGATGAAGCCGAGCTTCGGGCCGGCCGCCAGCACCGTGTCGCGCCCGTAGACCGCGTTGCCGCGGATGATGGCCACGATCTCGCCGCGCTGCCCGAGCCGCCCGCGCCGCCGGCGGACGCGCTGCTTGTCGTCCACGTAGCCGAGCTCGCGCCCCTTCTTGAAGCGGGTGTCGCGCTCGCGGATGCGGCCCTTGGCGTCCGAGTGCCCCACCTTGCGGCCGCGCCGCAAGATCCCGTCTTTCATGTGGATGTCGGCGGAGCGATCCCGGGACATGCGCGGAGGATGACACACTCGCGGGCCCCGTCGCGGACGGAAGCGCGAGAGCCCCCCGGTCGGTGACCGAGAGGCTCTGCGGGGGGTCCCGGAAGCGGGGACTAGCGGCCGAAGTAGATGGTGCCGCCCAGGTTGATGGTGGCGCCACCGCTGGTGTCGGTGGTGCGCACCGTGTAGCCGCCGAAGTCCTCTTCCACGTACTCGGGGCGGGGGTCGGAGTCCACGCGCTGGCGGAGGAAGCCACGCACGTCGAAGTTCAGCGCAAGAGCCGGGTTGATGCGGAACTCGAAGCCAGCGCCGGCTTCGCCGCCCACGTGGGTGAAGTCACGGGTGTCGCCAGCGTTGTTCTGGGCGCGGGCCACCGACACACCGAAACCGACGAGCGTGTAGAACTGGAACCGGCTGCGCGGGTTGAAGAAGAAGCGCAGGTCGGTGCGGAGGGGTACCTCGACGCGGCTGTTGCCCACGTAGTCGGTGCCGCCGTAGACGCCCGCCGTGATGTCGATGCCCAGGAAGGGGACCGGGCGGATGCGCAGACCGGCCGCAAAGCCACCCATCTGCACCTGACCACCGACGATGCCGCCGACCTCGGCGTGGAAGCCCACGCGGCGACGGTTGGCGTCATCCATGGTCCAGCGGGCCCGCGGCTGCGCCACGATGACCTGCTGCTGGGGCTGCATGACGACCACCTGCTGTTGAGGCGGGGGCTGCTGCACGACCACCACGCGCTGTGGGGGGGGCGGCGCGGGCTGCACCACCACGACGCGCTGCGGGGGCGGCGGCTGCACCACGTACACCGGGGGCGGCGGGGGCGGCGCCACGGGCTGGGGCTGGACCACGTACACCGGCGGGGGCGGCGCGGGCTGGACCACGACCGTCTGCGGGCGGCGAACCACTTGGATGGTGGCGCGGCGTCCACGCGGACCCTGGGCGTCGGCGCAGAAGGCCGCGTTGGGGTCGCACTGGGCGGAGGCCTGCTCGGCCACGCCGCCCAGAGCCAGGACGGTGGTGAGGAGGAGCGTGAACTTCGAGATCCGAGTCATTTCGGAAGAACCCTTGGTGGTGTGCCGGAGCAATCAGGTTGCGGGGCGCGGGTGCGCTTCGCAGGGGTTGTACGCAAGGAGAGTGCCAGCCATTCACCCCGTCGGCGTGTTCCCTCCTTTTAGCACATTGCCCGTGTGATCCGTGAGATCGACCCGCCACTCGGGGAGATCGTCGCCGCAGGATCGTGAAGCATGGTTCACACGGTCCGCGGCGCATTCACGACCGCGTCGGGCCCTCCGTCAACGCCGCAGGCCAGCGAGCCCCAGCTGCCCCAGCGGCTGCACGTTCACCTCGGGCGCGAGCTCCTGGTACGACAGCACCGTCACGTCCGGCAGCTCCACCTCCAGCAGGCGTCGCAGGAAGCGCCGCACGTCGCGCTGCGTGAGCACCACCTGCCGCGTGGGCGAGAGGGGCGAGAGCGTGCGCCGGGCACTCTCGATGATGTCGCGGGCCTGGTCCGGCGGCAGCGCCAGGTAGGTGCCGCCCGCGGTGCGCTGGATGGCGTCGCGCACGGAGTCCTCGATCAGGCCGTCCACCGTGAACACGGCGAGGGTGCCAGCCGGGGCATGCCGATGGGTCAGCTGACGACGCAGCGACGCGCGCACCAGCTCGGTGAGCTGCACGGGGTCGCGCTCGGCCGGGGCGTGCACCGACAGCGCCTCCAGGATCTCGCGCAGTGGGCGGATGGACACGCGCTCCTCCACCAGGCGGCGCAACACCTCGGTGAGCAGCGGGAGACCCACAGGCTTGGGCGTCACGTTGCGGACCACGGCCGGATACGCGCGCTCCAGCTGCTCCAGCATGGACTGCACCTCTTGCAGGCCCAGCAGCTCGGTCGCCCGGCGCGAGATGCTGATGTGCAGCGCGCGCGCGACGAAGGCGGCCGGCGAGACCACCACGATGCCCGCGTCCATGGCCTGCTGCGCCTGCGAGGCGTCGATGAAGCAGGCGGGCTGCCCCATGGGGTCCACGGCGGGCATGCTGAGCAGCCCCACGCGCTCGAGGGCCTGGGCGCTGTCGAGCGCCAGCACCTGCCCGTTCGGGATCTCGGCGCGGGCCACGGGGACCTCCTGCACGGACACCACGAAGCCGCGCGGGTCGAGGCCGGGTGCCTCGCGCACACGCACACCGGGGACCGCCAGGCCCAGCTCCAGGAAGAGCGCGTCGCGCACGGCCGGCACGTGCTCCTCGAGCAGCTCGCCGCCGCCCTTCCCGTCCGTCAGATGCGCCGCCAACTCCGTGCCCAGCTCGATGGCGATGGGCACCACGATGGGCACCATGGCCGCGCGGGCCCGGGTCTCGCGGGCGCTCTCGCGCTCGATGTGGATGGCCTCCACGGAGACGGGCACGCGCTGCTGACGCTGGAGCGCGTGACCCGCGGCGCCGAACGCGGCGGCCAGCACGAAGAAGGGCACGGTGGGCAGCCCGGGCACGATGCCGAGCAGCGCCAAGAAGCCGGCCCCGATGAGCAGCGGGCGCGGATGACCGAAGACCTGCGAGGCCACGTCCCGCCCGAGCGACGCGTCCGCATCTTCGCTGGCGACGCGCGTCACCACGAGACCCGCGGCCTTGTAGATGAGCAGGGCCGGGATCTGCGAGACGAGGCCGTCACCGATGGTGAGCAGGCCGTAGATGCGCAGCGACTCGCCTGCGCTCATGTCGCGCTGCATGACGCCGATCAGCAGACCGCCGAGCACGTTGATGACGGTGATGACGATGCCCGCGATGGCGTCGCCCTTCACGAACTTCATGGCGCCGTCCATGGCCCCGTAGAACTGGCTCTCGCGCTGGATCTGGTGACGCTTGGCGCGCGCCTCGTCTTGACTGAGGGCGCCGCTGCGCAGCTCTGCGTCGATGCTCATCTGCTTTCCGGGCATCGCGTCGAGGGCGAAGCGCGCGCCCACCTCGGCCACGCGCTCGCTGCCCTTGGCGATGACCAGGAACTGGATGAGCGTGAGGATCAGGAACACCACGGCGCCCACCACGTAGTTGCCCTGCACCACGAAGTCGCCGAACGCGGCGATCACCTCGCCCGCGTCGGCCTGCAGCAGGATCAGTCGCGTGGAGGCCACGTTCAGGGCCAGGCGGTAAAGCGTGGTGACGAGCAGGATGGTGGGAAAGGCGCTCAGCTCGAGGCCCGAGCGCACGTACATGGCCACCAGGAGCAAGAGCACGGCGACGGCGATGTTGGCCGCGACCAGGACGTCGAGCAGACCCGTCGGCAGCGGCAGGATCATCATGCCGACGACCGACAGCACCACGCAGGCGAGGAGCATGTCGGCGGATGTGTGCTTCAACATACACGAGGGGTAGCGCGTCTCGTCCCTCGAGCAACAGGACGACCACGCTGAACGTTCGTGGTGTCCACGGGCTCGAGGTGTCGCCTCCACATCGGTGATCCGCCCTTCCCGAGCACGTCGGCCGACACGCTCCGGGTGGGGGTGTGCGACGGCGCGCTGGGGATCCGCTGGTTTTGTGCGATGCCCTGACGCACGCGTGACGAGCTAGGAGGGGGAACGCGTCAGGAGTTCCAACTGAATGTGCGGAACGGCCTCCCGCATCGCGGTGGGCCAGCTCACCCCGCTGGTCAGCACGCGCAGGGCGCGGACCACCCCGGCGTGAGCCACCAGCAAGTGGTCGCCGGGTTCGAGCTCGGCGCGCCAGGTGCGCACGCGTGCTTCGATGCTGCGCAGCGCCTCACCACCCGGAGGCGCCGCCGTCAGCCAGTGCTGCATGAAGTCGGCGAAGCGCTCGGCGTCGTCGCGCTCGATGTCCGTCCACGCGCGGCCCTGCCACTCGCCGTAGTGGATCTCGAGGAGGCGCGCGTCCACGCGGTGAGGTCGGCCCCAGGCGGCGGCCAGCAACGCAGCAGGCTCGGCGCAGCGCGAGAGAGGTGAGCTGTGGACTACGTCCGGGATGTTCACGACCTGCTCGCGGATCGCGTCCGCTGCGAGCTGGGCCGAGAGGAAGGTGGCCACGTCGTGTTGCCCCACGCACAGCCCCTCGGCGTCGGTGGCCGCGTGACGGGCCGCCCAGAGCCTCAGTGCCACACCAGCACCAGCAGCACGATGCACTCGCTGACCTGCTCGGTGGCGCCCAGGAAGTCGCCCGTGATGCCGCCCGCGCGCCGGTGGAAGCGCATGCCCAGCACCGTGGCGGCGAAGGCGAGCGCGAGCGCCATGACCAGCACGCGGCCGAGCGAGACGCCGCCCGCAGCGCACACGGCAGCAACCAGCAGCGCGACCCAGGCGGCCGCCGTGCCGAGCTCGCGGCGCGTGGCCTTCACCACCAGGCGCGACTTGGCCTCCATGTCTTCGTTGGAGGTGGCGCTGGTGACGTACGGGAGTTGCTGCATGAGCGCGATGGGCGGCAGGCGCGCCACGCACTGCGAGAGCAGGATGGCGAGCGGCATGGCCGTGCCCAGCTCGACCAAGAGCGCGGCCCGGAGACCGATGGACACCACCAACGCCGCAGCGCCGTAGGTGCCCACGCGCGAGTCCTTCAGGATCACGAAGAGCTTCTCGCGCGTGAACGCGCCACCCAGCGCGTCGGCGGTGTCGGCGAGGCCGTCCTCGTGGAAGGCCCCCGTCAGCAGCATGGACGCCGAGAGCACCAGCAGCGCCGTGGGCCACGCGCCGAAGTGCGGGAGCAGCGCCGCCGCGAGCGCCGCGAGGACCACGCCGAGCACCGCGCCCACCATGGGGAAGTGACCGGTGGAGGCGCGCCACTCGTCGTCGGTGTAGGGCCCGCCGCCGACCGGGACACGCGTGAGGAAGACGAACGCCGCCCGCATCTCGCGAGGGAACCAGGACGAGGGGCGTGGGTCCTCTGCGTCGCTCACGGCACCGCGCTCTCCGTATCGCGGTCGGGCACACCCGCTCCGTCGAAGGTGGCCATCTCCGCGTGCGTGAAGAGCGCCAGCTCCACCAGCGGGAACGCCAGCAGCGCGCCGCTCGCCTCGCCGAGAGCCAGGTCCAGGTCCAGCAGCGCCAGCGACGCGTCGCCCACCAGCGCCTCGAGCACGCGTTGATGACCGACCTCGCGCGAGCGGTGCGCGGGGACGAGATACGGCACGATGCCCGGCTCGTGGCGCGCCGCGGCCAGCACGGCCGCGCTCACGATGAAGCCGTCCACCAGGATGGCGATGCCACGCTCGGCCGCCTCGAGGGTGGCGCCCGCGATGGCCGCGAGCTCACGACCGCCCACTCGGCGCAGCACCTCGAGCGGCGGAAGCCCTTCCGGCAAGCGCGCGAGCGCGTCGTGCACCACGGCCAGCTTGCGCGCGCGGCCGGCGGCGTCGACCCCCGTGCCCGCGCCCACCGCGTCTTCGGGCGCCATGCCCAGCAGCGCCGCGGCCACGGCG
>CAZEAA010000386.1:0-5976 GCA_964510015.1 uncultured Sandaracinaceae bacterium | reverse complement strand
GCGTAAGTGGTTGAAATTATGGTGGAGGCGGCGGGAATTGAACCCGCGTCCGAAAACGTTCCAGAGAGGCTTCTACGTGCGTATTTCGTGATTTGATATTTCGCAGAAGCTTGCGCCCACGAACAGGCTCGCCTTCCCGCTAGTGTCCCTTTGTCTCACCCCCTCGTCGGGTCACATCCGAGGGAGCCAGTCAGCTCAAATGACGTCTATTCCGTAAGCGCTGACGGGCTCACGGTTTCGACGGCTCAAGGGTTTTCAGGCCGCGAGAGCAACTGCGTTATCGTTGGCAGTTATGGGTTCCTGAACGTATTTACGTCGTGCTCAGGCCGACGGTCACGCCACCAATCCTTCTGCATCCCCGTCGAAACCGATCGCCCCCTGAGGTCTGCCGACCAAAGGTACGAGAGCTCGCGAGGCGGTGCAGCCGCGCGAGGGGAAGCTCGTGTTGTCAAAGGTCACCGCGACTATGGGGACCCGAGCGGGCTCGCGCAAGGGCCGACGTGAGCGCGGCGCCCGCCCCGGCGGGTGGCCCAGCGGGGTAGTCTGAGGTAAGAGGGCTCGCAGATGTCGAAGGAAGCGCCGCCGGACAAACGCGAGGTTGCTCGCTCGCTCCTGCTTCGAGGCAGCATGTTCGTGCACCTCGACCCGCGGGTGGAGGGCGTGGTGGTGCCGCCGTGGCTCCGCAAGCAGCCGCAGCTGGTGCTGCAGCTGGGCCTCGACATGGTGGTGCCCATCGTGGACCTGCGCATCGACCGCGACGGGGTCTACGGCACGCTCTCGTTCAACCGGAACCCGTTCACGTGCATCGTGGGCTGGGACGCCATCTTCGCGCTGAGCGGCGATGACGGTCGCGGGATGGTCTGGCCCGAGTCCATGCCGCCCGAGATCCTGGCCGAGGTGGAGCGCGAGGCGGGCCGTCAGGGTCCCGTGGGGCTCACGGCGGTGGCCGACCTGCCGGACGGCGACTACGACGATGACGACGAAGAGGACTACGACGACGTGCCCCCCAAGAAGGGCAAGGGCCGTCCCGGCAACGTCATCCGTCTCCAGCCGAAGCTGAGCGCGCTGCAGGGAGGCCTCAGCACCCGCGCCAAGCGCGGCAACACCGACGCCCCGCAGCCCCTGCCGGCCCAGGCCGCGAAGGTGGCCGAAGAGTTCGTGCGCGAGCGCGACACCCTCGAGCTGGTGGAAGAGACGGGGGAGCCGCGCGAGGCCCGCACCGATGCGCGCTCCGACAGCTCACGCGGCACGCCGGGTCACGCGACGGCGGACGAGTCGGCCCGCACGGCGAAGTCGGACGACGACGACGAAGACCCCACCCCGACTCAGCGCGGCTCGCACCTGCGCTTGATCAAGTAGTCCTACTCGGCCGGGGGCCGCAGGGTGGTGCGGCGCCCGCTGCGCGGCGGCGGCTTGAGCCCGAACTTCTCCATCTTGTAGATGAGCGCGCGGCGCGAGATGCCCAGCGCCTTCGCGGCGTGGGTCTGGTTGTGGTTGCAGTCCGCCAGCGTCTTGATGATGGCGTCGCGCTCCATGCCGTCCACGTGCTCGCGCAGGCGGCCGCGATTGGACGCGATGGGCATGGGCTCGTTGGGCAGGTGCTCGCCCAGCAGCTCGCCGCTGCCCGAGAGGCGCACGGCGCGGTGCATGGCGTTCTTGAGCTCCAGCACGTTGCCAGGCCACGGGTAGCTGCGCAGGCGCGCCACGGCGCCCGGAGACCAGCGCACCGGCGCGGGCGAGCCGGCCTCGAGCGCGAAGCGAGTGGCCAGCGGCAGGATGTCGGCCGTGCGGGTGCGCAGCGGCGGCAGCTCCACCGGCGGGCCCGAGAAGAGCGAGAACAGCTCGGCGTCGAAGGCCCCGCGCGCCACCAGGCCGGCGATGGCCCGCTGCGTGGTGCCGATGACCCGAAAGGCGTCACGGCGCGCCAGCAGCGCCTTGCGCATGGCCACGTGGGCGTCACGAGGCAGGTCGCCCAGCTCGTCCAGCAGCAGCGTGCCACCGCGGGCCGCGTCGATGCGCGCGGGCTCGTCCGTACCCTCGTCGCCCAGGGCCAGCCGCACGCGGTCCGCGTCGAACAGCTCCGAGCAGTAGAGCGTGACGAAGGGGCCCTCGGGGGCCGGACCGCGCTCGTGCAGGATGCGCGCGGCCAGCCCCTTGCCGGTGCTGATCTCGCCGGCCAACAGCAGCCACTGGTGGTCGCTCGGCACGGCGTCGAGGGCGGCGCGCAGCGTGTCCGTGGCCTCCTCGAGCGAGAGGTCGTCCGGGCCTTCGGGGGCCGGCTGGTCGCCCGCGCGGGTCACACGCAGCCGTGCGGCGTCGCGCTCGAGCGCGCTGCGGGCCGACCAGAAAAGACGCTCCGGTTGGTCGGCGTCGTGCGGCGCCACGGCCAGGCCCACGCTCACGCCATCGAGGCCCTCGAGCAGGCGCTCCACCACGGTGCTGGCGGTGCCGAGGGCGGTGTCGGGCAGCAGGAACTCGAGCTCGTCCTGCGCGTAGATGCCCACCACGTCGCCGGCGCGGAAGCTCTCGAGCGCGCGCTCGGCCACCAGGTTGCCGCCGCCCGCGGGCGTGTGGACCATGATCAGCGTGGTGGGCCGCGACTGCCGGCCGGCCCGCGCCAGCTCTTCGTACAGGCGCTCCCGAAACTCTTGGTGGGTGAGCGTGCGCCGACGTACCGCGTCGAGGGGCGAGGGGATGCCCAGCACCAGCTGCGTCTCGCCGATGACCACGTCCTCGCCGGGCTCGAGGCTCTGCGTGGACTCCGCCGCCTTGCCGCCCACGAAGACCTCGGCGCCCGCCGCGCACGAGAGGGACACGACATCGTCCACCCACAAGAGCGTGGCGTGCTCGCTCAGCACGCCCGGCCCCGTGGCCACGACGTCGGCGGTCTTGGCGCTGCCCACGCGCAGCGGCCGCCCGGCCTCGAGCTCGACCACCGTCAGCCCCTCGGGGGTGCTGACGACCACGAAGGGGGTCAACTCCTCGACTGGCTGTGCACGCTCAGAAGCACCCATCGCGTGTGACTATGACCCTGGCGTGCCCGGCGGTCTATCGATTTGTCAGCCGGTCGAAGAACCCCGCCCAGGCGGCCAAGCGCAGCGCCGCGAGCGCCGTGAGGACGCCCGCGAACGCAAAGCCCTTCTTGCGGTCGGCCACCGGGACTTGCAGCGACTGCGGCGCGAGCGCCAGCACCACCGCCACGCTCAGCATGGGCAGGGCCGGCAGGGCCCGCTGGAACACCAACAGCGCCGCGAAGGTGAGCCCGAACCCGGCCAGCAGGCCCACGACCACCCGCGCCCGCGACTGGTGGGTGGCGCGCGCCGCCGCGCCGAAGAGCGCCGCGATGGTGATGTCGCCCAGGCCGATCAGCGGCTCGATGCTGGCGCTCCCGAAGATGGGCCAGCTGAGCGTGACCAGCGGCAGGGCCACCTCCGGGCTCGCGAGGACCTGAGCGGTGGGTCCCTCGGGCGCGAACACGCTGACCACGTCCACCACGGAGGCCACCCAGGCGAGCAGCACCAGGTGCCCCACGTGGTCCACGCGCCCGCCGATGGCGCTGCCCAGCACGGCACCGAAGGAGAGCAGCGCCAGGTTGATGGCGCAGGCCTCCACCGCGACGGGCAGGGCAGGGCGCACGAGCACCACACCCACCAAGAGCAGCAGCGGCCCGAGCAACCCCACCAGCTGGCGCCCGTGGGCGGCCGGGGTCAGCGCGGCCACACCCGTGATGGCGAGCGACACCAGGGCGAAGGCCAGCGCGGCGCCATGGAGAGGCGGCACCGCCACCGCAGGGGCCAGGAGGACGCTGGCCGCGAACAGGGCTGCGGTGACCGTCAGGGTGGCGAGCAAGCCGCGCCAGCGGGCGGGGGGCGTGGGCTCGCTCACGCCACTCACTCGGCGTGCGGGACGCTGGCGTAGTCCGCGAAGGTCAGCCCCTTGCTGGTGACCACCACGTTGGTGGAGCTGCCGGGCTCGGGCGGCGCCACGGACGAAGGCCCATCGGCCACGTGCCGCATGCGCTCGGCGGTGAGGCGCGCGATGGCGTCCGCGGGCAGCACCACCACGCGGCGACCGTCGGTGGAGGGCAGGGCCGCGATGTCTTGGGCGGGGGCCGCGAGGGAGACCCGCTCGAAGGGAACGCCAAGCGCATCGGCCAGCCCGCGCGCCGTGTCGCCGTCGCCCGCCACGCGGCTCACGTGCTCGGCCTCGGTGGCGGCGAGCGCCGGAAAGGCCCGCAGCGATGCCGCGCGGCCGTCGGCCACCAGCGTGGTCAGCGGGTGCCCGGCCTGCCGCATCTCGCTGGCCCAGGCGGGCACCGTGAACGCGTGCGAGGCGTCGTTGAACACCACCAAGCGCGCGTGATGCAGCTTCTGGTGCGAAGGATCCATCCACACCTGCACGCGGCTGATGGCCGTGTTCGAGATGCGCCCGATGGGCCGCGGGCGATGCTCGGTCAGGCCCAGGATGCCCGACAGCAAGCTGGCGATGACACCGCCGTGGGCCACCACCGCAGCGCGCGCGCCAGGCTGCAGCTCGCGCAGCAGCGTGAGCAGGGCCGCGTCCACGCGCGCGCTCAGGTCGGACCACGACTCCGCGCCGCCAATCTTCACGTCTTCGCCTGCGAAGGCGTTGTGCACCTCGTCGGGGTAGCGCTCGGCCACCTCTTCGCGCGTGAGGCCCTCCCAGCGGCCAACGTCGATCTCGCGCCACTCGCGGCGAACGTCCACCGGGTGTCCGGTGGCGAGCGCCGTGTGGTGCGCGCGCGTGAGGTCCGAGCTGACCACCTTGTCGAACGTCTCGCCCGCGAGGCGCGCACCCACGCGTGCCGCCTGCTGCTTGCCCAGCTCGCTGAGCGGCGCGTCGCCCTGACCCTGCCAACGACCCGTCACGTTGTACGTGGACTCGCCGTGGCGAACCAGGGTCAGCTCGATGGGCGCGCGCTCGCTCACTTGCTCTTCTTCTTTTTCTCCACGCCCGACTTCCGGGTGTTGATCACCTCGTCGAGGATGCCGTAGGTCTGCGCCTCTTCCGCGTTCAGGAAGTTGTCGCGCTCGGTGTCGTGGGTGACCTGGTCGAAGCTCTTGCCGGTGTGCGCGGCCATGATCTCGTTGAGCCGGCGCTTGAGCGACAGGATCTCCTTCGCGTGGATCTCGATGTCGGTGGCCTGACCCTGGTACCCGCCGAGCGGCTGGTGGATCATCACGCGGCTGTGCGGGAGACCGCGCCGCATGCCCTTGGTGCCGGCCGCGAGCAGCAGCGCCGCCATGGACGCCGCCTGGCCGATGCAGACCGTGGCCACGGGGCAGCGCACGTACTGCATGGTGTCGTAGATCGCGAGGCCGGCGGTGACGATGCCGCCCGGGCTGTTGATGTAGATGGTGATGTCCTTGTCCGGATCATCGCTCTCGAGGAAGAGCAACTGCGCGATGACCAGGTTCGCCACGTGGTCGTCGATGGGCGTGCCCAGGAAGATGATGCGGTCCTTGAGGAGACGGCTCCAGATGTCCCACACGCGCTCGCCGCGGTGCGTGGTCTCGACGATGGTGGGGATGCCGATGGCCTGAGGACGGAACGAGGAGTCGAACGAGGACGTCATGCGCCTCTTGTAACGCTCCCCGGGCCGGTCAACAACCCCACCGTGTCTCGATCCCGCGTAGCCGCGCGGGGAGGCCCGCTCAGGCCTCGGGGCCGAAGCTCACGATGACGTAGCCGCCCGAGCGTTCGTCCTTCTGGATGGCCAGCAGGCCGCGCGCGCCGGCGTCCTCGATGAGCTGATTGAACGTGCGGTAGCCGTGGTAGGCCTCCGAGAAGTTCGGGCGCTTGCGCTTGAGCACCTGCTTCACCATGGACGCGTACAGGTTTCCGTCGCGGTCGGCGAAGAGGGACTCCACGGTCTCGAGCACGATCTCGAGGGCTTCTTCCCGGGTGCCCAGCGCTTCGGGCGCCGTCGCGGCTCCCCGAGGCGCGTCTTTGGGG
>CAZEAA010000385.1:2493-6002 GCA_964510015.1 uncultured Sandaracinaceae bacterium | reverse complement strand
CGCGTAGGGCGAGTCGGGAGCAAAGCCGCGCGGACGTTCGGTGGTGGTGACGTACGTACTCGACTGGAAACTGTCGGCCACCCCCGTCACAGAGGATGTTACCAGGCCGGGATCAAAGATGCTTCGAACGAACTCCTCGTCGAGCCAGCTTGTCGCGACAGGGCCGAATCGCGACGAGATGAGCCCGTTTTCATTCGCGAATACGCGAAAGTGAACTGGCACTAGGAGCACATCGGGATGGAGTTCCACCTCAACACCAGGAAACTCCTCCTGGTCACGGCCAAGCGTTGGGCCATCGGGTTCGCTGGCTTCCTGGCCACGCGAAGAAACGCCGGTGATGTTGACTCGTTCCCCCATGTTCAACAGAAGACGTGGGAACTTGAACATTGCCAGACCCAGCGAGGTGCTGCCGCCGTCTTCGGGCGGCGTCAAGTCACCCGTCAGCCACCGTCCGTGACTGTAGTCGGCCGCGCCATCTGGCACCACTCGCATGAACACTGCGTCCGGGAAGGAATCTACATACGAAATCCGCTCCGAAAGAGGAAAGTCGGGGTGCGTGGGGAAAGACGTCCGCTCCTCGAATACGAACATTCTTCCCGGCCGGAGCCGAGCGTTTCCCACAAGCTCGAGGTTGTCGCGCCGCGAGTAGTACGCGTTCTCCTCGCCAGGAATCGGCTCCAGTTCACCGTCGGTCGAGATGCTAGATTGCGGTGGAGTGCATCCGACAGCCACGCATCCGATGGCAAGGGCCACGAGCAGGACTCCGTCTCGTCTCGTCTCGTCTCGCTTCTTCTCGCGGTTGGTCACTGTGCCCTCCTCGGCTAGGAAAAAGCGTCGCAGGTCCTAGGTGCGGTTGTCAACCACCTCCCAGACTGAAAGTCCGGACGGCTGCGTAGGCACACAGCACGCGTGGACTGGGGGACAGCTACCCCCGCCTCCCCGACAGCGTCACCAGCCTCATCGACCCGATCACCGGGTCCCGCATCAGCCGCTCGATCAGCCGCGCCGAGTCCGTGATTACACGCCACGACGACGCCCCCGCCACCGCCAGCATCTCGGCCGTGCGCTTCTCGAGAAAGTACGACACCCACAGCAGGCGCAGCTGGTTGGCCGGCCCGAATTGCGACGGGTCGGCGAGCAGCGTGTCGATGGACTCCCCCAGCTCCGCGATCTGCTCGTCGTCCGGGAAGCGCGGGCAGCGCGTCAGGCTGACGGCGATCCACGACGCCGCCTCCAGCATGCCCACGAGGCCTCGCGGGCCCGTGCGCGCGCCAGGCGGCAGCAGGCACTGGATGGTGTCGTTGAGCGCGCGCGCGCCGAGGATGTCCGGGAGCCGTCCTCCGTCGGTGGGGACCAGCTGGCGATACGTGCCGAGGATGCGGTCGGCAAACGGGCGCAGCTCGCCGTCGAGGGCGTCGATGGCCTTGTCCGGGGCTGCGCTCACCGCGCGGCAGATGGCGTCGAGGACGGGGTGCTCACGCCACTGGTGGACGAACGCGTCGGCCGCCGCGGGGTCCACGTCCGGGTCGCCCCCGTCGGTCCAGCCAAACGGGTCGTCGTGGATGTGCAGCACGCGCACGCGGCCGTTCTTGGTGAACTGGTCGCAGAGCACGTCGCCGCCGCCGATGGGCTCGCGCAGCGGCACGGACAGCCCGAACAACGCGTGCAGGTGCAGCGTGGCGAGCCCGCGTTGACCGTCCAGAATGGCCTTCTCCATCCAGTTGTCGGCGTGCGGGTCGGGCATGAAGCTAAAGTCCACGCGCTCCACGTCCACGGGGTGCGTGGTGTGGACCCACTGCTGGACGAGCGTCTCCAGGTACTCGCGGGCGAATTGGGTAGTGTTGATCGACAATGGGGGGACCCTCCTCGTGCACGACGAGACCAAGGCGCGACACGAGGCGCATCGACGAACACGGCTGATGGCTCAGCGCGCGAACACCTCCTTGGTGCAATGGCGCGTAGCCTCGCCGACGAGGTGGCCCTTGTCCAGCGTCAACTCAGGCGTCGGCCATGACGGCGCGCGTGCTGGCCCACTCGCGCAGCGCGCTGATCTTCTCGGCCATCGTCACCGACAGCGGGCGCGTGGCGTCGATCTCGCTGGCCAGCACGGCGTCGCTCACGTCCACGCCCTCGGCGAAGGCGCTGAACAGCCCGGACACCACCACCTGCTCGAGCTCGGCGCCGCTGAAGCCGTGCGCGCGCTCGCCCAGCGCGGCGAGGTCGAAGCGACCGGGGTCGCGCCCACGCTTCTCGAGGTGCACCGCGAGGATCTCGGCGCGCGTGGCCGCGTCCGGCAGGTCCACGAAGAAGATCTCGTCGAAGCGCCCCTTGCGCAGCAGCTCCGGCGGCAGCTTGCTGATGTCGTTCGCGGTGGCGATGACGAAGACGCTCTCTTTCTTCTCCTGCAGCCACGCCAAGAACGTGCCGAACACGCGCTGGCTGGTGCCGCCGTCCTGGTCGCCCTGGCCGAGCGCCTTCTCGATCTCGTCGAGCCACAGCACCACCGGCGCCATGCTCTCGGCCGTCTTGATGGCGCGCTTCAGGTTGCGCTCCGACTCGCCGAAGTACTTCTGATAGAGGTTGCTCGGGTCGAGGCGCAGCAGCGGCAGGCCCCACTCGCTGGCCACGGCCTTGGCGCACAGGCTCTTGCCGCAGCCCTGCACGCCCAACAACAAGAGACCGCGCGGCGGCGTGAGCCCGAACTCCTTCGCGCGAGCGGGATCCGTGAAGGCCGCGCGCCGCTTGCGCAGCCAGCTCTTCAGGTTCCCGAGGCCGGCCACGTCGCCCAGCTGGTGGTCGTGGGGAAAGTACTCGAGCACGCCCGAGCGCTCCACGATGCGGCGCTTGGCGTCCATCACGCGCGCGAGGTCGTTGCGTGTGAGCATGCCGTCCTCCACCACGGCCTGCGTGATGATCTTCTGCACCTCGAAGAAGGTCAGCCCGTGCAACGCCCCCAGCAGCGCGCTGACGTCCTCGGGGGTCATGTCCACCTTCACCGAGCGCCGCGCGCCGATGTCGCGGATCACCTGCGTAATGAAGCGGTGGTAGGTCTCCGCCGTAGGCGGATGCAGCTCCACGTGCGTGAAGAGCGGGTCGAGCGCGCGCGGCAGGTCCAGCTCCGGCGTGGTCAGCACCAGCGCCCCACGGTGCTTGAAGTAGCGCCGGTAGATCTCCTTGATGCGCGCCCCCAGCGCCGCGTCCTCCGCGTCGAGAGGAAAGCTCGGCAGGAAGAAGAGCGCCTCCATGTTGGCCTGCTCGATGAACGCGAGGCAGCCCTTCACGCTGTCGGTGCCGCTCGCCCCCGGCCCCGGCGCCGCGTCCACCCGCGCGAGCCCGGTGACCGGGTGCCACACGAAGAGCGGCAGCTCCACGCGGTCCGCCAGGTGCGCCAGCAGGGTGCGCACGCGGTCCTCCTCCACGGTCTCCACCACCCAGAGCGGGTGGTGCGCGTTCACCAGCACTTCGAGATCACGCAGCTGTCCTACCGTCGGGGCGACCCAGTCACTCAT
>CAZEAA010000385.1:0-2393 GCA_964510015.1 uncultured Sandaracinaceae bacterium | reverse complement strand
AGCACCAGCGTGTAGCGGAAGAGGTCCGAATTGGGCCCGGGGAACAGCGGCGAGAGCGCAATGACACCCTGGTTGTCGCCCTCGAACTGGAACACGCAGCCCACGCGCCGCGCCGAGCAAAGGCCGCCGTGGTAGAGGCCCAGCACCTCGGAGAAGAAGAGGTTCGTCTCGAGGGTCTCGCCCGGGAAGCGCCCGCGGATGCTGGCGAGCACCGCGTGCAGCCGCGGCTCGTCACTGCGCACGGAGGTCTCGTAGAGGCGCTCTTCGTTGGAAAAAGCGTCGAAGAAGCGGTCCACCACGCGGGCGAGATCGCGCTCGTGCGCGATGGCGGTGCGCAGGGGCGCGGCGCGGCGCTTCAGCTCGTCGAGCGAGGCGTGCCGCGTGGGCGGCCTGTTCATCATGTAGGGGAACTTCGGGCGGGTCTTGCTCATGCCCGCTTCTCGGCCGTGGCCCACGGGAGTTGCTTGGCACGTTGGCGCCGAGGGGCCGAAAGATCGTCCGAGCGCGAGCGCCCCCGCAGCGACGGGGCGAAGAAATACTCACGTATTTCGAGCCCAGGCGTGAGGAGGTAAGCCGCGCCCGGGCGATTTGGCGGCCCCTCGGCAGGGGATCGACACACCCGCCCCCGCCAAGTAGCGTGCGCGCGTGTGGCGCTACCTCGCACAAAGGTCCCTCCGCGCGGCCGCGACGGTCGTGGGCGTGGTGACCCTCGTCTTCTTGCTGGTGCGCATGGTGCCGGGCGACCCGGTGGACGCCATCTTGGGGGACCAGGCCAGCCCGGAGGAGCGCGCGGCCCTGCGGCAGGCGCTGCACCTGGACGCGCCGCTGCCGGTTCAGTACGCGCACTTCGTGGGCGACGTGCTGGACGGCTCGCTCGGGCACTCGTTCCGTAGCCCGGCCCGCACGGTGGGCTCGCTCATCGCCGAGGTGCTGCCCGCCACGGTGGCTCTCTCGCTCGCCGCCCTCGCGCTGGCCTTCGGCATCGCGCTGCCGCTCGGGGTGATCGCCGCCGCGCGGCGCGGCACCGGCATGGACGCGCTCTGCTCCACCGTGGCGGTGCTCGGGCTGGCCATCCCCAACATCTGGCTCGGCCCGCTGCTGATCCTCGCCTTCGCGGTGGAGCTGCGCTGGCTGCCGCTGCCGGGTGACGACGCTTCCGGGGCGGTGGGGCTGCTACTGCCCGCGGTCACCCTGGGCACGGCGCTGGCCGCCATCCTCACGCGCCAGACGCGCGCCTCCATGCTGGAGGTCTACGACGAGCAGTACGTGATGGCCGCGCGGGCGCGCGGGCTGAGCGAGCCCGTGGTGGCCGTGAAGCACGTGCTGCGCAACGCGCTCCTGCCCGTGCTCACCATCGGGGCCGCGCAGCTGGGCGCGCTGCTCTCGGGCGCGGTGGTCACCGAGAAGGTCTTCGAGCGGGCGGGCCTCGGGCAGCTGTTTCTGGACGCCTTCTTCGCGCGCGACATGCCCGTGGTGCAGGGCTGCGTGTTGGTGGTGGCCGTCACCTACGTGGCGCTCAACATCGCGGTGGACCTGCTCTACGTGGTGGTCGACCCGCGCGTGAGGCTCGCGTGAGCGGGGTGATCGCATGAAAAAGCTCCTCGCGCGCGTGGGACTCCTGCTGGCGCTGGCGTTCTTCACGCTGGGCGTGGTGGGCCCCTGGCTCGCGCCGCACGATCCCGCCGCCATCGATCTCGACCACCAATACGAGGCCCCCTCGGCGGCACACGTGCTGGGCACCGCCGACAACGGCGTGGACCTCCTGAGCGCGCTGCTGCACGGCGCGCGCCTGGGGGCGCTGGTGTCGCTCAGCGTGGTGGCGCTGTCCGTGGTGGTGGGCACCTTGCTGGGCGCCATGGCGGGCTACTTCGGTGGGCGCACCGACCACGCGCTCTCCGCCGTGACCGACGTCTTCCAGGCCTTCCCGGGCATCCTCCTCAACATCGCCATCCTGGCCGTGGTGGCGCAGCCGGGCCTGCTACACCTCATCTTCGCGCTGAGCGTCTCGGGCTGGGTGATCTACGCCCGCGTCGCGCGTGCAGCGACGCTGTCCATCCGGCAGCTCGCCTACGTGGAGGCTGCGCGCGCGCTCGGCGCGTCGGACCTGCGCGTGCTCGTGCGGCACATCCTTCCGAACCTCGCGGGCCCCATCGTCATCCAAGCCACCGCCGGCCTCGGCGGCGTGATCCTGGCCGAGTCCACGCTCTCCTTCCTGGGCCTCGGGCCGGGCGTGTCGGTCTCGTGGGGCGCGCTACTGGACCAAGGCAGCAGCGTGCTGCTGCGCTTCCCGCACGTGGCCCTGATCAGCGGCGCCTGCATCGCCACCACCGTGCTGGCGTTCCACCTGAGCGGGGATGCGCTGCGCGACCGGCTCGACCCGCGGGCGAAGTAGG
>CAZEAA010000384.1:0-6006 GCA_964510015.1 uncultured Sandaracinaceae bacterium | reverse complement strand
GACCAGGGTGCCCCGCCCCCTCCCTCACGATCACCCCCCGCAACCACGCCGCCAATGCAATCCCCCCCACACCCAGGTAGCCTCCCGCGCTGTGTTGGAAAGAGTCGCGCTCCACCAGAACCGCTTTCGCACACCCGGCGTGGGGCCCGACGCGCGCGGGGTGTTGCTCGGTCAGAAGGGCGTGGTGCTCTTCTCCTCGCTCGACCGCCTCGTGGCCTTCTTTCGGGCCTATTCCGACGAGGGTTCGCTCGACGAGCTGCTCGGCGGGATGACCATTCGGCGCGTCACCACCGCGCTGCGCACGCGCGAGCTGCTGCTCTACCTGGACGCCGACTCGTCCTACCGCATGGACCGCGTGGCCAGCATCGCGAAGCTCGCGGGCGGCATGGTGTTCACGGGCACGCAGCGGCACTTCGTGCAGTACCGCGACGCGACATCGCCGCTCGGCTACGACGTGCTCGAGCTGAAGGACCGCGAGGACGACGCCATCCTCTATCACGACACCTTCGAGCAGACCTACACGGTGGAGCGCGAGCTCGGCTTCCGCGAGCTGCTGCTCACGCTGGCGCCGCACCGCGTGGCCCAGCATGGCCTCGGCCGCGCCGGCGAGCGCGCCTGGGTGACCGCGGAGGTGGGCATCGGTCACGCGTTGATCGGCTACCTCTTCCGCTGGCAGGTGGACGCGCGCGCCGGCTTCGCCGAGTGGCCGAGCGAGTCAGCCTTCGACGACGCGCCTCGGCGCCTCTATCTCTTCGACCTGACCGAGGCGCCCGAGCGCATCCTCGGGCTCTTGCGCGACCTGCCCGGCGTGCGGGTGTACGAGCCCATCGCGAACGGTGTCGCTGTGGAAGTGGGCTACCGGCACCCCATCTCGCTCGACTCGTGCGCCTCGCTCTTCGAGGCCGGGCTCACGCTGATCTCCGGGCCGCACGCGCCGAAGCTGCCGGACGCCGGGCAGAACGCCGCGCTCGGGTCGGCCCACGAGGTGCTGCACTTCGACCCGCTGCCCGCGTTCGCGCCCGTGCGCTCGCTGGTGCGCGCGAACCTCGAGGCCACCCCGCTGGCGCAGGGCGAGCGTCCGCCCATCCCGGTGGGCAGCGCGGGCACCAAGCCGCTCACCCTGCGCCTCGCGCAGACCAGCGAGCCCTTCCGCCGCGTGCACGCCACCGCGGTGCCCATCGAGGAGCGCGAGTACCTGGCCCGCATGCTCTACGTGCTGCCGCCGAAGACGTTGGGCGCGCTGCGCGTGGCCATCGGCCAGCAGCACATCTACGTGCTGGACCCGACCGGCATCGAGGGCCTCCCGCTCGGGCGCTTCTTCAGCGAGGTGGCCACGCGCATCTACGTGCCCGCCGGCCTGACGCTGGTGCCGGCCGTGGCGCCCGAGGTGCTCAAGGACTTGGTGCAGGCGCAGGGCGAAGACCACGTCTTCTTCCACCCCGAAGACACCACCCCGCGGCGCGTGCCCAACGCGAGCTTCGGGCTGGTGACGCGCTCCATGATCGATCACGTGGCGGCCCGCACGGTGCATGCCGACGCGCCCGAGCGCTTCGATCCGCCGCTGCCCATCATGGAGTACGACGAGCTGCGCCGCTTCCCGCTGCGTGGCCTGCCGCAGCCGCCCGACGGAACCGGTGGAGCGCCGTGACATGAGCGGGGGACTCGACGACAAGACGCTCCGAGTTTTCGGCGAGCTGTTCCATGGCTTCTCGGTGGGCTGGCTCTCGCCGCTCATGAGCGGCGGCACCGCCAAGGCCACGCGCGCGCTGCCGCCCCACGCGCTCGACACCTTCGCGCAGAGCCGGCCCACGGACCTCGAGGCCGACAAGCGCCTCTACGAGGCCTTCCACCGCATCGCCTCCCAGGTGGCGCAGGTGGGCACGCTGCCCTACCCCGACCGCGGCACGTGGGCGCTCGGCATGGCGGCGCACAACCTCGCCACGCTGACGGACCCGCTGTTGGACGCGGCCTTCCGACGCTCCTCGCGCGCGGTGGTGCGTGGCTGGGCCGACCAGCTGATCGCCGCGGCGGGCGAGCCCATGACCCGCGGGGAGGCCCTGCTGCGGCATGCGCTGGTGCTGCGGGTGACGGCGCTCCAGCGCGAGGACCGCGTCATCAAGAACTGGGCCTACACCTATCGCTTCTGGGGCAGGCAGGCGCCGGCCAACGTGGTGGCGCTGCCGCGGGTGCGCTTCGTGCGCGAGACCGTGACGCAGACGCCGCTGTCGTCCTTCTGGACGTCGCCCGAGCTGGACGACGACATGACCGGCTTGCACGAGAGCATGCAGGCGCTCGCCGCACGCTCGCCGCTGACCGCGCTCTTGGGCCTGGGCGACACCCCGAACTTCCGCTTCACGGGCCCGATGCTGGCGGTGCTCAGCGACCCCACGCTGCGGCACGGCGTGGCGCATCACCTGGTGCGCACGGGCATCGGGCCGGCGGCGGCGCGCATCGGGGCCGCCCTGCGCGAGCTCACCGCCGTGGGCGCGCCCTCCGCGCTGCTTGGCACGGCCACGGCGTTCATCATGGAAACCGCCATGATGGCGGCGCTCGACCGGCAGAGCAGCGAGGGCGCGCCCGACTGCCAGGACGTGGACGCGCGCCTCTTCTGGGCCGTGCTGCCTGAGGCCCTCGGCGGACAAGACGCCCTCGACCCGCTCGAGGTGGTGCCGCCCAGCGATCGCCAGCGCCTCGGCGAGTGGGCCGTGGCCGTGGCCAGTCAGCTCGACCCCGACACCGCGCACCTCGCGCACACCCTCTTCCAGCGCGTGGCCCTGCCACCGAGCTCCGCTCGCGCCGTCGCTTCTGTTGCCTCTGTATGGAGCCCCTCGTGACCCAAGACGCCCAGACCATCCGCCGCCTGACCCAAGTCGCCCAGCGCCTCGAGGCCACCTTCCTCGGCAAGAGCGAGACCATCCGCCTGATGCTCATCGCCATCGTGGCGGGTGAGCACATGGTGCTGGTGGGCCCGCCCGGCACCGCCAAGAGCGCCATCATCCGGCTCTTCGCGAAGCTCGTGCAGGCGCGCTACTTCGAGTACCTGCTCACGCGCTTCACCGAGCCCAACGAGATCTTCGGGCCCATCGACATCCAGGCCTTCCGCGACGGCGCCTACAAGCGGCGCACCGAGGGCATGATGCCGGAGTCCGAGATCGTCTTCCTGGACGAGGTCTTCAAGGCCAACAGCGCCATCCTCAACTCGCTGCTGAGCGTGCTGAACGAGCGCGTCTACACGGTGGGCGCGGACGTGGTGCGGGTGCCGCTGATCAGCGCGTTCGCGGCCTCCAACGAGGTGCCCAACGACGAGAACCTGATGGCGGTGTTCGACCGCTTCCTGCTGCGCGTGCACAGCGACAACCTCGACAGCTACCACTTCCACGACCTCTTGCTGAAGGGCGTGGCCCACGAGGTGGGCAAGATCGACGGCAGCTACGACGCGCTCCAGCCCCTTCTGAGCGCCTCGGACTTGCACGCGCTGCACAAGGGCTTCGCGCCGCGCATGAACTTCACGGAGGACTTCTTGGCGGCCTACAAGGGCTTGGTCTTCCAGATCCGCAGCGAGGGTGTGTCGCTCTCCGACCGCCGCGCGATCAAGATGCTGAAGCTCTTCGCCGCCAGCGCTGCGCTCGACGGGCGGCCCACGCCGGACCCGAGCGACTTCTTCGTGCTGCGTCACACGTGGAACAACCTGGATCAGGCCGAGATCCTGGACGGCGTGGTGGGCCCCGTGCTCGAGGCCTGGTACCGCGAGCACCCCGAGGCGCGCCGCTTCGGCGCCACGGACGTGGGCATCGAGGCGCTGATCGCCGAGCTGAACCGCATCCGTGACCTGCTCACCAGCGACCGGCCCATGAGCGACATCCAGCTCTTCAGTCACCTGAAGGCGCTCAACGAGATCAAGGCCGCGCTCGAGAGCCTCGGCACCAAGCCCGCGCGCGACGCGCTCACCCGCGTGGAGCAGCTGCTGGGCCACGTCTTCCAGAGCGGCAAGTTCGCGCAGTAGGGCTACCGCGTGAGTCTCCAGCCACAGCATCGCGAAGGGCCGGTGGGCCGTCAGCTCGGGGGGCTCCTGCTGAGCCTCGTACGGCACGACAACGCCATGCTCTCGCTGCGCGCGGCCCAGTGGCACCGCACGCTCAGCCGCGTGGGGGTGACGGTGCCGTTCTGGGCGGTGCACGACATCGGCATGCTGGCGCTGCTGGCGCCGGCCGACGTGCTGATCGAGCCGCGCTCGGCGCTCGGCGGCATGGGGCTCCACGCGCAGCAGACGGCCGCGCTCACCACGTTGGCGGCGACGCTGCGCGAGATCGGCGAGTGCGAGGTCATGGAGAAGGCGCGTCAGTGGCGCCTCGAGGACCCGCTGCTGGCGGTCATCCTGCTGAAGGTGCTGGCGCCGCTGTACGAGCGCTTCGCCACGCCCACCGAGCGTCGTGAGCCGACCGCGCTGCCGCTCGACGCCGAGGTGTACGCCGCGCTCGAGCCCGAGCTGCCCGCGCTCTTTCGAAGCGCCGACCGCAGCGTGGACCTCGCGTTCCTCGAGTACCTGGCGCAGTCCAGCATGCGGCTGGTCACGTCGTTCGAGCAGATCGACCTCGACACGCTGCGCCTCGTGGGGATGTTCGGCGCGGGCAGCGGCGCCGCCGGCACCGAGAACCTGCTGGACCTGCTCGGCGTGTTCGAGAGCCCCGAGGCCAACGACGTGGTGAACTTCTCGCTGGACCTCTTGCCGAGCGTGCTCGAGACCAAGCGCGCGGCCGGCTCGCAGACCTTCAGCGTGGACGGCTACTCCGGCGTGCAGCGGCGCGGCACCATCGACTCGCTGGTGCTGTCCGAGCTGGCCTTCGACCCGGACCTGTTCACGCGCCGCTTCGTGGAGAACGAGGTCTTCTACTACGCGCGCGAGAAGGAGAACGACCAGGAGCGACGCCTCCACTACATCCTGGTGGACGCCAGCGCGTCCATGCGCGGGCAGCGTGCCACCTTCGCGCGGGGCCTGGCGCTCACGCTCATCAAGAAGCTCACGCTGCGCGGCGAGGACGTCTACTTCCGCTTCTTCGACTCGCGGCTCTACGACGTGCAGCGCACGCGCCCGGGTCGCACCGACGACCACGGCGGCATCAGCGTGCCCTACCTGCTGCGCTTCAAGGGCGAGCACGGCCGGAACTACGCGAAGGTCTTCGGGCTGATGGCCAACGAGCTCTCGCGCCTCGAGCGCCGTGAGCGGCGCACCCCGATGCTCTACATCCTGACGCACGCCGAGTGCCACGTGCCGCTCGAGACCATCGAGACCATGCGGCGCGTGGCCAAGCTGTATGGCGTGTTCATGCTGCCCTCCACCGGCAAGCTGGAGCTCGATTACCTGCACCGCCTGCACACGGTGCAGGTGGTGGACGAGCAGGCGCTGCGCCTCAAGGATCAGCGCGCCAAGCGGGCGCTCGACATCGTGGAGGACGCCGCGCGCGAGAGCCTGGTGCCGGGCGCCCCGAGCGGCGGTGGCAGCGGCAGTGGTGGCAGCGGCGGTGGGGGCAGCGGCAGCGGGACCACCAGCTTGATGACCAGCCCGCGCGCGGGGGGCTCGCGCTGATGGACGCGCGTGAGGCGCACCGAAGGACCAGCGAGCTGCTGGAGCGCGGCAACGCGCAGGGCGCGCTCGAGCCGCTGTGGGCGCTGCTGGGCCGCAGCCACATGACCGACGAAGAGCTGCGCACCGGGCTCGCGCTCGCGGACCGCGCCTACACGGCGCTCGGGCGCAAGCGCGCGGTGGCCACCCTGCGTCTCTTCAAGGGGGACCTGGCGGGCGCCCAGTCGCTCGTGCAGGACGCGCCGCTCGACCGCGCGCGCCTGCAGGTGATGGCCAAGAACCCCGTGGGCGCGGCGCGTGCCTTCGAGGAAGCGGGGTGGCTGGGCCACGCGGCCATCCAGTACGAGAACGCGGGCGACATGCGCACCGCGCGCCTGCTCTGGGAGCGCCTCACCCAAGACCCTCGGTTGCGCCAGAACCTCTAC
>CAZEAA010000383.1:0-6011 GCA_964510015.1 uncultured Sandaracinaceae bacterium | reverse complement strand
CGATGTCGTGCTCGTCGAAGGTAGGGTTCTCCACTTCTACCGGTGCCAACCCTTCATCCCAGTCGGCGCTGTGTGCGACCCCTTCAGCGGCGATGACTGTGGCAACTTCGCGTCCTGCAATCCGACGACGGCCAGCAGGGCTCTGTATCGCTGCTATGCGGACACCTATGGAGCGGCTGGCGCCGTGTGCTCCATCGACTGGGAGGAGGAGGTGGGACGTGGCTCGCGAGAGTGCGCTCACGGATACGCCTGTGACGAGACCACCGCCCGCTGCGTGGTTCCGGAGTGCAAGTCCGACGATGACTGCCAATCGGGATTCCGCTGCGCTGCAGATGAATGTGAACCGTGGTTGCAGGTTGGTGACCCGTGTGACAGCGAGGGCGCCTGCCTGACGTACCTCTGCGACGTCAATGGCACCTCGACGTGCATCGCTCCCGCAGTGGTGTTTGACGCGGGAGGTGCCGAGGTCTGTGACGGAGAAGACAACGACTGCGACGGACACTTCGACGAGGCGTTGCCGGACTTGACGGTCTACTACGACGACCTCGATCAAGACGGCTACTACGGTGCAGGTGCAATGCCCGTGCTGGCATGTGGCCCCGACTCCCGCACCAGCAACCAGCCGGGAGACTGCGAGCCTAACGACCGTTGGGTTCACCCCGGTGCGGCAGAGGAACCTGGCAACGGGAAGGATGACGACTGCAACCCCGCGACCACGGACCAGGGGTTCTGCGGCGACGGATGGTGTGTTTACACCGAGGACACTGCGACCTGCGGGCAGGACTGTACCTTCTGCGGGGATAGTTGGTGCGATCCGCCCTTCGAGACGATGCAGTCGTGCCCCGACGACTGCGGGTGAGGCCAGTGAGGCGGGCTGTCGGCTGAGGAGTGGAGTGGACGTTCGAGTGCGCCTCGCTCGCCTCCACTCGTCGCTCGACGAGCTCAGGCGGCAACCCATACACTGCCGCGTCCCATGACAGCATCTGCAACGGCGTCGACGAAGGCTGCGAGGGCGGGCTTGCCAAAGACGTCGGCGCATGTCCGTAGGGCCTCGTGAAGCTCCTACTCGGCACGCCACGTCAGCTGCGGCGGCTGGCTGCGGAGGCGCACGCCGACCGCCTCACGGCAGATCAGCTCACCAGCATCTCGGACGCAGAGCTCCGCACGCGCGCAGACCTCCACCGCACCGACGGATCCGCGGCGCTTCGCTCGCGCATGGCGCTTGCCGTCGCCGCGGTGCGCAGGGGCACGCAGCTAGACCCTCACGACGAGCAGGTCATGGCCGCACGCGCGCTGATGGAGCGCCAGCTCGTGCAGGTGCAGACCGGGGAAGGCAAGACCATCAGCGGCGCGCTCGCGGCGATCTGCCAGGCACTCGCAGGCCGGCACGTGCAGCTGGTGACCACCAACGACTACCTCGCCAAGCGCGACTCGGTCACGCTCCGGCCGGCCTACGCCCGACTCGGGCTGTCGGTCGGTGCCATCGAGCCGGACCTGCGCGGGGAGACGCGGCGTGGGCAGTATCGCGCCAGCGTGACGTACGCCTCGCACACGCAGCTGGGCTTCGACTACCTCCGCGACTGCCTCGTTCATCGAGTGGCCGACCGCTTGCAGCCCGAACCCGACGTGGCGATCGTGGACGAAGCGGACGCCATCCTGATCGACGAAGCGGGTACGCCGTTCAACATCGCGCGTGCAGGTAGCACACCGGGCCCCGAGCTCGCCCAGGTCCGTGATGCCGTGGCAGAGCTCCGCCGAGGGCGAGACTACGAGGTCGAGCCCGAGGGCGATCAGGTGTTCCTCACACCCGAAGGCGAGGAGCGGCTGGCGCGGCGGCTCGCGGCCGTGGGCCTCCTCGAGAGCGACGACCCCGAGGCGCTCTTCGACTCACCCGGACTCGCGCGCGCGGCGCTCGCGGCGCTGCACGTGGGCGCCTGCATGCATCGCGACCAGCAGTACCTCGTGGTCGACGGCGCGCTCGTGCTCTTGGACGAGGCCACCGGACGTCCGCAGCCTCACCGGCGCCTGCAGCACGGCATTCATGCAGCGCTCGAGTGCAAGGAGCACCTCCCGCTCAGCCGCGAGAACGTCTGTGTGGCCAGCGTGTCTTGTCCGGGCCTGTTTCGGCGGTATGCCCAGCTCTCCGGGATGACGGGCACTGCGGCCGAGGCGGACGACGAGGTCGCGCGGCTCTACGGGCTCCAGGTCTTCCGTGTCCCGCCCCACCGCGCGAATCAGCGCGTCGATGAGGCAGACCTCGTCTTCGACGACGACCGCGAGCGACGTCGTGCGCTGTGTGTCGACGTGGTGGGCCTGCACGAGCGCGAGGTGCCGGTGTTGGTGGGTGTGCCAACCGAAGATGTGGCGCGCGTGGTCGCGGCGGACCTGCTCGCGCTCGGGATGACGCCGAGGGTGCTGAGCGCCAAGGACCCCGCCGGAGAGGCGCTCACCATCGCGGATGCGGGGCGGCTCGGCGCCGTCACGGTCGCCACGCCGCTCGCGGGCCGTGGTGTGGACGTGCGCCTCGGGGGCGCGGCGGGCAGCGAGGCCGAGCGCGCTCGTGTGGTGGAGCTCGGTGGCCTCGTCGTCCTCGGTTATGCGCGACGAGCTTCGCGCCGTCTCGACGATCAGCTCCGCGGACGCGCTGGGCGTCAGGGCGAGCCAGGTCTCTCGCGCTTCTACGTGTCGCTGGACGACCGAGAGCTGCGTGGCGTGGACGACGACCGCGCACTCACGCGCCTCGTGTCGGCGCAGCCCCTCGCTGGCCGTTCGCTCGAGCGGGCTCGAGAGCAGGTGAACGCCCTGCAAGCGCGCGCGGCTCGACGCGCGGCGGGTCGGCGCATGAGCGTCGGGGACCTGGACCTGGCGTTCGACGAGCTCGTGGGTCGCATGCAGCAGCTTCGTCACACGGTCCTCGCAGGCGCTCCGCTTGGACCAGCCGAGCAGGCGCGTGCCCAGAGCCGTCGGCCAAGCTCACGGACGCCGGACACGGCGCCGATCGACACGTCGGTGTGGCTCGGTGCCGTCCAGTCGCTGACCGAAGCCGCGTTTCACACGGCGCACGAGCGCAACGCAAAGGACGGCGCGCTGCGCCCCGTGCTGATGGCCCGCCACCTCGAAGAGGTCTTCGGCATCTATGTCGACCCAGGGTCCATGCACGCAGGCTCGCCGGATCTCGTGGACGGCGTGCAGCGCCGCATCATCGCGGGTCTCGCCGCGCAGCACGAGCGCGCCCTCCTCTGCATCGGCCACGCGGTGGAGCACGCCGTGGAGCGGTCCTACGCGCTCGGAGAGGATGCCCTGTCCCACGCGGGCCTCACGCTCACCGGCAAGCCCATCGCGCTCGCGGAGGACCGGTACGAGTGCATGCGTGTAGCCCGCGCGGATGCGCACCAGCGCTTCCATGCGCGCTTCGTGCGCTATCCACGCCGCTGGCTGCGGTTCTTCAGGCTGGCCTTCGTTCATCACCTCGACGCCACCTGGCGTCACGCCATCGAGCACGCCGACACCCTGCGCAGCAACGCGCTGTTGAGCGGCGGCACGGACCAACGCGGCATGGCTCGCTTGCGGATCGCGCTGCACGAGCTGAGCACCGAGGTCCGCCAGCGTGTCGACGAGCAGGTGACGACCGACCTGCTCACCTTGCCTCGCGGGGCCCTCGAGCAGCTCCCGCAGTGGGAACGGGGCCCCCTGGACTCCACGCGCGAGCACCCGCCCTGGAGGGCCACCCGCTAGCGCTTGGCCTTGCTGCGCGGCGCCCGCTCCTTCGTGGGCTTCTGCTGCCGTTGCTTGCGGACCTCGGCCACCCGCTTCGATTCGGCTTCGATGCGCGGCAGCAAGGCCTCGTTCGTGGCGTTCAACACATCGATGAAGGGCTGATCGAACGCTGCACGCTCGCGGACCCGGCGATACAGCTCGTCGAACACGGCGGCGTGCTCGGCGCTCACGTGCTCTGGCACCGGTAGCTCCGCGCCGCGCTGGGTGCTCAGGCTGGGCTTGACGGTCTCGAGGGCCGCCTTGGCGTCCCCCACGCGCAACCACTGGATCACCTCGGTGACCACACGCGTGGGATCGCTGAGCGTCTCTTCGTAGGTCACCCAGTGCAGCGGATAGAGGCGGGTGATGTGGTCGGCGAGCAGGCCGTGGTTCTCGGACCACCACTCGAGGACCGGGTCCACGAAGACCTGCATCGGACGCCCTGCTGGACGGTGCTTGTTCTCGTACTCCATGGCGTAGAGCCGACGCACCGACGCGTCGTACTCGCGCCACTCGCGCATGGTGCCGATGACACGCTCCACGTACGCGAGGTCGCTCCGCACCAAGCCCGGAATGAACACCTTCACACCGTGGCCCCGCACGCGCGCCGGGTGCACGTATGAACCGGTCTGCGGATGCGGGTTGGTGGTGAAGTTGATCCCGTTGCGGAACCACGACTCGTAGAAGCCCTCCGGGTTCGCCTCTCGAATGGACTTGCCCCAGTCGCCCGAGAAGGCCTGCCCGAACACGGGGATGCCTGCATCCCGCAGGATCTGCATCCACATGGAGGTGCCCGAACGCTTCGTGCCCGCGACGATGATCATGGGTCGGTCGACGGGCTCAGGGTCGCTGAGCCCGCCGTCAGGTGGTCACGCTCAGTCGATCTCGGGACACGCCTCGATCAGCGCTTCCTCGCATGCCTCGAACTCGGGGAACTCGCTGTAGCCGTACTCCATCGAGCACACCGGATCGGCCTTCCAGCTGTCGGACAAGCACGCGTAGTAGTCGACGATCGCGTCTCCGCACGCGGCTCCGAGGGCGGCGTAGTAGTCGGCGTAGACGGTGACCGCCACCGCCAGCCTGGCCTCGCACTGGGCCTGGGTGTAGTCCTCCTCTTCGTCGCAGGTCGCGAAGCCCTCGCACAGCGCCGGGACATCCACTCCGGGTAGGGTCACCGGGCGCACGACCAGGAAGTAGCCGCCCGTGGGGAACGTCCCCGTCGCGACACCGTCGGACAAGGTCGCCCCGCCGTAGTCGTCGTCAGCCACCTCCCACTCCCACTCCTCATCGTACGTGTCGTACTGGAGCTGGATGATGGTCGCGCCCTCGCCCGCGTAGGGGATCGAGACCTCGACGTCGAAGTAGTCTTCGCTCGGGGTGGCCGACACTCGGATGATGGAGCTCGCCGCCGTCAGCCCGTTCGGGATCGGCAACGGCAGATCCGATGCGTCCACGGTCTGTACACGCACCTCGGTATCGTCCGAGAACTCGCCTGCCGGGATGACGACGCGCACACCGCTGTCGGCGATCGTGCCACCCGTTTCGTCGATCGTCTCCGTCACGTCGATGTCGAGGACGACCACGTCGCTGCCGCCGTCTCCGCCGCAGCCTCCAAGCACGAGCGTGGTGGCAGCCATCACCTTGGGAATCGAGCGCCTGGAGATCATCATGAGCAACCCCTCGCGCGGAGTGTGAGCGGTACTCCGGCCGACCGTTAGAGTGAGAATCTTTGTGGACACTATCAATCGAGGATCACACGAGTCCAGCTGGAAGTGTGACGCGGGAGGCGTCCAACTCGGACAGCCATGCCTCGGCTCGGCTGCGTGAAAGGGTAGAGGCAAGCTGCCTTTGCGGGATATCCCCCGTTCGGGGGGTAGAGTGACATCCATGACCATGCCCCCCACCCTCGAGTTCTGGTACGAGTTCGCCAGCACCTACTCCTATCTGAGCGTCATGCGCGCGCCGAAGATCGCGGAAGCTGCGGGCGTGACCCTCACGTGGAAGCCCTTCCTGCTGGGCCCCATCTTCGCGGCACAGGGCTGGAACGACTCGCCCTTCAAGCTCTTTCCCGTCAAGGGCGTGTACATGTGGCGCGACATGGAGCGGCTCGCGGCCGATCTCGAGCTGCCGCTGCGCCGGCCCAGCGTGTTCCCGCGCAACGGCCTCCACGCGGCGCGCGTGGCCATCACCTTCGCGGACCCGCGGCCGTTCACCCAGGCGGTCTTCCACGCCAACTTCGCCGAGGACCGCAGCAC
>CAZEAA010000382.1:0-6019 GCA_964510015.1 uncultured Sandaracinaceae bacterium | reverse complement strand
AACACCCAAGGACTGCACTGGACCATCAGCGCGCACCCCGCTCGGCTGACCATGGCGCAGCGCGCGCGCTTTCGCCTGCGGCGCAGCGTGACCAACCGGGCCCGCGAGACGCGCGACGCGATGCACTCGATGGCCGAGTTCACGCTGAACGGCGAGTCGTCCATGACGCTGAACATGGCGTTCGGGAACGGCGCGCGCGAGAGCCTGTGGGCCGAGCTGCCGCCGGGGCGCACGGTGTTCGACGAGCGCGAGATGGGCGAGAGCCTGTTCCCCGCGCCGGGGACCTACCTCATCGAGATGACGGTGGAGGGCGAGACCTCGAGCGTCACGGTGGTGGTTCGCCCCTGACGTTCACGGCCGCGTGACGCTCACCACGGGCCGCGCGCTGCACTGGTAGCTGTAGTGCGAGTCGCCGACCATCTGGAAGCTCCAGAGGCGCTGACACACGCTGCACTGCGCGACCGACACGTGGAACTCACAGGCGGCGTGCGGGTTCTCGCGGCGCAGCAAGCTGGTGGTGGTGCCGTGCTGGTCTTGTGTCTCGCAGCCCGTGTCGCACATGCACGGGAGCGGCGCGAGCTGCTCCACCGCGAACGTGACGGCGGCTGTGGTCTCGGTGCCGATCACGCTCGCCACGCTGCTGGGCAGGCCGCGCGCGAGCAGGTCGTCGAAGCTCAGATCGAATGGCTCGCCGAGCGCGCGCCCGCTCACGGTGCGGCCCAGTAGGAACACCACCCAGGCCGCGCCGCGCCCACCACCGTGGACGCGCACCACCTTCGGCCGGTGCAACGGGTCGCTCGGAACGCCGCCTTCCAGCAACGCCTTCGAAGACGGCAGCGCGAGCGCCAGCGCCTCCACCAGCGTGGGAAAGTCGAACGCGTCCACGATGTCGTCGTGCAGCGCGCCACCGCTGAACTCCGCGAGGCCGACGCGCTGCACATGGTCCCCGCGTGTGAAGGTGAGCCCGCCCACGTCCATCACGAGGTGCGCGGGCGGCGGCGACATGGGGTACGTCCACTCGAAGCGCGTGGCGGGCACGACGTCGCTCACGTTAGCCCTCGCTCGTGCGCTCGCGCGGCCCCGGCAACGCGGGCCCCGCGGCTACGTCCGCCGTGGGGGCCGGGCAGGTGGCCAGCGTCTCGCCGTCGCAGCACTCCGCTTGGTTCACGCCGTACATGGGGCAGCCGCCCGTGATGCAGGCGGCGTGGCCGTGGATGTAGGCCATCGGGGAGCGGCAGAATCGGCAGTGCATGGGCACCGAGTCTACCACCTGGCCCTGCTTCAGGGCTCGGGCAGCGGCCACGCCGTGGTCCCGTCGATGACGATGCGCGTGAAGTCCTCGTTGCGCGTGGAGATGGCGCCCTGCACGTGGTCCGCGGGGCCGAGCGCGAAGAAGGCCCGCTCCACCGCGGGGTAGCTCCACGCTTCGATCTGCGCACTAGCCGCCGCGGTCACTTCGATGCCCCACATGGCGAAGAAGTCGCGGTAGTCGAGCTCGGTCACGCGCGACATGGCCAGCGCCATGAAGTCGTTGTTGGTCAGCGCCTCAGCGTCGGCGCGCGCGTACGTCCCGAGGCCCAGGTCGTCGCGGGCGGCGGCCTCCTCGGGGTGGTCTTCGCGCGCGGCGAGGTTGGCCCGCGCGTAGATGTGGATGCGCGGCACCACCAGGTAGCCGTCGGTGAGCACGTCGGCGTGGCGTGCGGCCGCCATGGCTTGCAGTAGCATGGCGTACGCCTCGATGATGCCGCTGTCGCCGCCGCCCGCGAGGACGCCACCCAGGTACGTGTTCATGTGCGCGGAGAAGTCGCCCGCGCGCTCACCCGCCGTGTACGCCGCCTGGAGCTGCGCGAAGACTTGGTCGTGCCGCACCTCCCACGCGTCCACGGCGCCGTGGTCGTCGTAGTAGCGCGACGCGCCGTAGAACGGGGTCCAGTTGGTGGCCGCGTGGTTCGGGTACTGCCGGTCGTCGTGCGTGAGCTGGAAGCGCTCGCGCTGGATGCTGTGCCCCAGCTCGTGCAGGTCGCCGTGCGCCACCGGGCTGAAGGCCCAGCTCGCGTCATACGGGTTGCCCGAGCAGCCCGCGCCGCACGAGGCCTGGTCCATGGTGCCGTGCTTCACGAGGTCGAGCGTGGGCACGGTGAAGCCCTGCTCGCTGGCCCAGCCGTGCACCTCGGGGTGCGCGCTGATGCCCTCGCCCGTGAAGCCCGCGAGGATGTGCACCTCGTCGAAGGTGTACTTCTCGATGGCCGCCGACAGCGCGGCCGGGGTGGGCCAGCGCGGGTCGCTCATGGTCTCGGTGAAGTAGTCGGCGCGCGAGTGCAGCTCGAAGCCCGGGGTGGCCACCTCGACCCAGCTGTAGACACCGGACGCCACGGCCTCGGCGAAGCGCGCGTCGTCAGCTGGGCTGCGCCAGTGCGGGTGGCGGCCAACACCTTCGAAGCGCACGCGCACGCTCACGTTGCTCTCCTCGAACGCCAGCTGCAGCGGCCCGCCGTGCGGGTTGTTGAAGGTCACCGTCTCGCCGGCCACGAGCGGGATGCTCTCGCTGCGCAAGAAGCGCGGGCGGTCGTAGCCACCCCAGCGGTCGTCCTCCCACATGGGCGTGCTGCCCGGCCGCTGGGTGTTCACGAAGACGCGCACCTCCGCGTCCGAGTCGTCGAGGCGCGTGATGCGTGCCGTACGGCCAGGCAAGAGGTACACGCCGGCCGAGCGGAAGTCCGGGCGCGAGAGCAGCTCCACCGTCTCGCTCACGGGGGTCACGCTCGCGGCGTCCAGGCTGTCGAAGCTGCCGCGGTCGGGCTGCTCGGGCCCCACGGCGCGGTAGCCGTAGGTGGCGTGGTCGGCGAAGAACGCGCGCAAGAAGTCCTGCGTGGGCGTGCCCGCCACGGTCATGGGGTAGGTGATGTCCTGCCGCAGCCGGTCACCGGCCAACACCAAGAGCTTGTCGAGCGTGTGGCCGCACGTGGTGAAGATGGGCGTGCCCTCGTAGTCCAGCGTGTTGAGGCGCGCTTGCACCGTCTCGGCACCCTCCGCGAATTCGCTCACGTAGCTGGCGTTCTCTTCCGGGGCCTCGGCGATGGCGGGCAGCGTGAACCCGTACTCGCCGCTGATCAGGTGCGCGAGCAGCGTGTCGATGGTGGCGTTGTCACCGGTGAGTGGTCGGTCGATCAGCGTGCTCGGGTCGAACGCGGTGGCCCGCAGATCGCTCCAGTAGTTGTCGCCCTCGAACTCCACCGCCAGCAGCTCGAGCAGCCCCTCGCCCAGGGCGTTGGGCTCGCCGTCGCGCAAGAAGAACAGTACGGGCACACCCGCCTCCATGGCCGTGCTCACGCGCGCCACGATGGCCGCCACGTCGTCGGCGTCCAGGCTGGTGTCATCGTAGTCCTGCGAGATCACGAGCAGCTCGGCGCCTGCGTCGAGGCACGCGCCCAGCGCGGCGGCGCCGTCGCACGCGTCGGCCTCGGTGAGCGTGGTCTCCGCCCCGAACTGCGCGGTGAGGAACTCGCGCGTGGCCGCCTCGTCGTCGAACCAGTAGTCCTCGTCCACGTGCGCGAGCGTGACCTGCACCGGCGCCGCCACGGGGTCACGGCGCAGCCACTGCAGCGCGTTCACCATGAACTGCGTCATCTGCGCGTTGACGACGCTCGAGTTGCCGCGGTCGTCACGCACGCGCAGCGGGTTTCCGCCGAGCACCACGTAGCGGGCGGTGCCCCGCTCGCCGACGACGGCGAGGCCGCGCGTCTCCACCGGCTCATCGGGGTCCGACACGTCGTTGGTCTCGATGGCCACCACGTTCTCGCCCACCGTCGCGCTCAAGAGCGCGGAGTCGTGGCGCGGGTCCCAGCTGAGGCTCGTGAGGCTCGTTCCGTCGGCGCGCGCGCTGCCGTCGGGCATCAGGTTGAAGAGCGCGACGAGATCGCTGTCATGCGCCACGCGCTCCCGGTCCAGGTACAGCCGCGCGGCGGCGAGCAGCGCGTCACGGTCTTCCACCTCGAGCGCGTTGCCCGAGCCGAGCGCATCGCGCACGTCGGCGGGCAAGTACTCCGGGTAGTCGCAGTCGGCGACGGGAGGCGCCGAGCTCGACCCGCACGAGCAACCCGGCGCGAGCGCGAGTGACAAGCTGAAGAGCGACACGGACAGAGAGCCGAGCGGTGAGCGCATGCCCCGATCCTAGCCCAACTGCTCGGGGCTATCAGGGCTCGTCGAGCGGGGGACGCGAGCCGTCCTGCGGCACCCAGCGCAGCACGGGCCGCGGCTGCGGCGCGAGGCTGGTCTCCATGAGCTGCGCTTCCCAGCGCACGCCACCTGGGCCGTCCGCCGTGTTGCCGGTCTCGATGACCGGGCCGTTCTGGAAGACGTACAGGCTGATGCTGCGGAGGAAGCCGTCCACCTCACCCGGGTCGTACTCGCTCGGGCGAAAGACGGCCTCGTGGTCCGTGGTGTCCAGCTGCTCCATGCCGATGGTGTCCATCACGCACAAGCCGTCGCCCAGCTGGAACAGACGCACGTTGGCCCACAGCGGGAGCGGCAGGAGGTTGCGCTGCTCGCACCAGGCCAGCTCGTCGGTCACACCCTTGGGCGTGCGCAAGACCTCGCCGTTGGGGTTGAAGTACGCGAGCGCGCCCGGCAGCTGCAGCACGTGCAGCGCCACCTCGGTGACGAACTCCAGCTCGTCGAGCGGCTCGTAGTCCTCCGGCAGCAAGGGGGCGTCCTCGCTCGCGCCGAGGATGTAGCTCGAGCGGATGCGCACGAACGCGCGATGCCGCGACGACACCTCACGCGCCTCACGCCAGGTGAAGCTCATGGCCTGCGCGCGCTGCAGGTTGCCGGGGAACACCCAGGGCCCGAAGAAGCCCATGCTCCAGGCACCGAACAGGTCCACGTCTTCTTTGGGATCGCCCATCCCGTCGGGCCAGGGCTCGTCCACCAAGTCCACCAGCACGTGGCCGTTCACTTCGGGGCGCATGGGCACCAGCACGCTGGGCTTGCTCATCCAGCCGGGCTCGCTGTGTTCGTCACGCTGCAGCTGACGGAGCGGCGCGAGGCACGCCATCAGCGCGTCGAGGTCGACCGGCTGTTCGAGGAGCACCATCGCCGACTGAGTGGAGAAGCCCTTGGCCATCGCGGGAGGGTACAGGAACGGCTAGCGCTTCGCGTGCCCGTCACAGCCGCGCTCGCGCTCCCACTGCGCGGCCCGCTGCGCCTCCTGCTCACGGAACGCCTGCAGCAGCGCCCTCCGCGGCTTGGGCAGCGGCTCGCTCAGCACCGTGAGCGTCTCCATGCGGTCCGTGCGGAACAAGCGGAAGTCGCTGCGCAGCTCGCACCAAGCCACGAGCGCGCGGCTGCCGTCGAAGTAGCCGAGCGACACGGGCCACACGGTGCGCTCGGTCTCGCTGCCGTTCACGTCGCGGTACTGCAGCACCAGCTTCTTCTGCTCGCGCAGGGCGTCCCGCAGCGGCACCAAGTCCACGCTGTCCTGCACCTTCGGGCGGAAGTTGGCGGCGAAGAGCGGCGCATCGAGCAGCAGCGCGCGGCGCTCCTTGGGCAGCACCTCCACGATCTTCGCGATGGCGGCCTCGGCGTCCTTCGCGGTGGCTTCGTCGGCGCGGGCGGCCACCATGCGCGCGCCCAGCATCAGGGCCTCGAGCTCGCGCGCGTCGAACATCAGGGGCGGCAGGTCGTAGCCCTCGCCCAGCACGTAGCCGATGCCGGCCTCGCCGCGGATGGGCACGCCCGTGCCAATCAGCGAAGCCACGTCGCGGTAGATGGTGCGCGGCGTCACCTCGAAGCGCAGCGCGAGCGCGTCGGCGGTGACAGGGGCGCGGGCGCGGCGCAGGTGCCGGATGATCTCGTTGAGGCGTTGGGCTCGCATGGGGACTCGGTGCCTGCATCATCGTGCACGGTTGCTGACAACGGCTGTCAGCAGCATGTCAGTATAGCTCGGGTCATGACCGCCACCGCCCACGAAACCCTCACGCTTCTTCAGTACGCGCCGGCGTTCGGGATGCGCAACGCCAGC
>CAZEAA010000381.1:0-6025 GCA_964510015.1 uncultured Sandaracinaceae bacterium | reverse complement strand
GGAGGTATCAGAGCGAGCGCCAGCGCGAGCGCCCCCGCAGACCAGGGTGCCCGTCCCCCTCCGATCGATCACGCCCCCCTTCGATCAGGGTCTACCGCTGCGCTTCGACGCGGCCCGCCCGATATGCGTAATAGTGCCGCAGCACCCGCTGCACATACCGCCGCGTCTCCGCGTACGGCGGCACCCCGCGGTAGCGCGTCACGGCGCCGCCCCCCGCGTTGTAGGCCGCCACGGTGAGCACCAGGTCGCCGTTGAACGAGTTGGCCAGCACGCGCAGGTAGCGGGTGCCCCCCAGGATGTTCTGCCGCGGGTCGAACGGGTCCCGCACGCCCATGCTGCGCGCGGTCTGCGGCATGAGCTGCATCAGGCCCATCGCGCCAGCGTTCGACACCACGTTGGGGTTGAAGTCCGACTCCACGCGCACCACCGCGCGCACGAAGGCCTCGGGCAGCTGGTACAGCTGGCTCGCCTCGCGGATGAAGGCGTCGTAGCGCCGGTAGCGCGCGGGGTCGCTCGAGCGCTCGTTCGCGTTCGCGGGCCGCGAGAAGTCGTCGGCGCCCTGCATCGCAGGCCGATCCGGCGCGGTGCGCGAGCGGTCGGTGCCGTGCACCACCACGCGGCAATTGCGCTCGCCCGAAGGCGCGTTGGTGTAGTGCGTGCTCCCGTCCGGCCGCCGGCACTCGTAGATGTCGGCGCGCGCGACGCCATGGCCGCCGGCCCACAGCGCGGCGAGCGTCAGGGTCAGACGGAGGGTGGAGCGCACGAGCACGGTCGAAGTCTATCGAGACTTGGCCCGGCTGCCAAAAACGCGGGCGCCTCGCTTCCGCCACAATTCCTCCGCGCCGCTTTCACGCCGGCTCCGGGAGCCCGCCATGGCCGGCGCGCAGGCTGGTTCCGTGATGCATCCTCCTCCGCTCCTAAGGCGCGTCGCGCGGGCGCTAGTCATCGTGGCCTTCTTCGCCCGCGCCGGGCTGGGCGCCCTCGTCCTCACGCTGACGCAGCGGGCTCGCGGGCTGACCCTCGAGGCCGCGAGCTCGGCCCCCCGGGTGACCCGTCTGACCTTCCAGCGTACGCTCCCCGTCATGAGCGCCCTCAGCGCCGCCGCCGCGCTGCTCCTCGCGCGTGGGGCACAGCCCCCGCCAGCCGGTCCGTACGACGCCATCGTGGTGGCCGGCTGTCGCGTGCTCCCGAACGGGCAGCCCAGCGGCGCCCTCGCGCGCCGAGCGGCCCTCGCGCGCGACCTGTTCCTCGAAGGACGCGCCCCGCGGGTGGTGTTCACGGGCGGGGTGGGTCGGCACGGTCCGAGTGAGGCCTCGGTCGCAGCCGCCCACGCCGTCTCCCTGGGGCTGCCCTCCGACGCGGTGGTGCTGGAAGAGCGCTCCACCTCCACGCGCGAGAACGCCGACTACGCCGCGCGCATCCTGGGGCCCAACGCGCGCGTCCTGGTGGTGACCGACGCCTACCACGTGTTCCGTGCGCGCCGCGTCTTCGCGCAGGCCTTCGCGCACGCCGAGGCGGCCGGGGTACCCACGCGCGAGGAGTCGCTCTCCAACGCGCTGCCGCGCGAGCTGTTCGCGGTGCTCATCTACGCGGCGCGCGGCGACCTGCGCTCCCGTCGCTAGCCCGCGGCTCAGTGGCTCAGCGCCTCAACGGAATTCCCACGTGAAGTCGAGGCGCCGCCGCGCGCGCTCCATCTTCAGCGTGATCGCCGTGGTGGCGGCCGTGAGGTGCCCCTGGTTCTGGAAGCACACGTTGGCCGACGCGGTGGTGACCGTCAGGATCGCAGGCATCCAGCGCCACTCCGTGACGTCGCGCTGCTGCCACGCACCGCAGGGGTTCTGCTGCGTCACCGTGTTCGCCGCGCGCTCGATGCCGTTCTGGTCCACGCACACGGTGCGCTGCCCCACCACGACCTCTTGCTGCGACACACCGTTGTACTGGTTGTGGACCGGCGCCGAGAGCTCGATGTTGGGGTCCACGATCTCGAGGTTGTCCACCAGCAGGCTCACGTTCCAGTTGCGGAGGTCGGTCCAAGTCTGGCCGCCGCCCTCGTCGAGCGCGCGCAGCTCCACCGCGAAGCAGGCCGAGTTCGCGTCCATCTGCGTGAGGATTGCCTGGTCCGTCAGCGACCCGGCCGGCAGCTGGCGTTGTTGCTCGGTGGAGGCGAACAGGTGCTGCACCTCGTTGGGCATCACCCCGCCCGCCGCGATGGGGTTGCTGATGGTGGTGATCACCTCGGCGTGGCGGAAGCACCCGCTCAGCAGGCTGCTGGCGAGGCCGAGGGCGAGGGAAGAGACGAGGACGGCGCGATGGGCGATCATTCGGGAGGTCTCCAACACACGGCGGTGACGGCGGTGAACGGGTCCGGCCGTGCGGGCTCGGACGCGGTCGCGAGCGTCGGATTCAACGCGATGGCCGTCAAGCGGCGATTCGCTCGGAACAGCCCACGCGCTAGCCCTGTTCGTGGAGGGCCGGGACGCTGTGCCGGGGACTCGTTGCGCCATGCCCCGCGGCGCGGTAGCGCGAGGGCTACGTGACCTCGCTGCCGCCCACCGTGAGTGCGATCCCCGCCTTGGCACGGCGCCTCTTCGACGCCGACGTGGCCGTCGCGGAGGTGGACCCGCGCGAGATCGATCCGGAGCACGTGCTGCTCCCCGCCGAGCGCGACGCGGTGGAGCGCGCCATCGACACCCGGCGCATGCAGTACGCTGCGGGGCGGCACTGCGCGCGCGAGGGCATGCGGGCGCTCGGGCTGCCGCCGGGGCCGGTCACGCCGGACAGCGACCGCGCGCCACGTTTCCCGCCGGGCGTGGTGGGCACCATCACGCATACCCAGTGGTGGGCCGCCGCGGCCGTGGCGCGGGACACGCAGCGCGCGGCGCTGGGCGTGGACGTCGAGCCGGACACCGTGCTCAAGGCATCTCTCTTCGGGAGCGTGCTCACGCCGGGGGAGATCGCCCTCCTCGAGCAGGTGGACGAGCCGCTCCGTGGCCTCGTGGGCAAGCTGGTCTTCAGCGCCAAGGAGTGCGCCTACAAGGCGCAGTACACCCTCTCGCGCACGTTCTACGGCTTCCATGGGATGCGCGTGGAGCTGCCCTGGCTGCTCGGCGCCACCGCGCTGCCCGACGAGGGCGAGTTCCGCGCCGTCTTCCTGCGCGACGCCGGGCCCTTCGTCACGGGCGACGCGCTGCACGGTCGCTACGTGCGCGCGGGCGGCTACCTCATGACCGGCGTGGAGCTGCGTCATGCGCCCTGAGCCCGCGCTGCCCACCCGCGTTCGGGTGCGCGTGGAGGTGCCCCGCGGCTCGCTCGCGAAGCGTGGCGCCCACGGGCAGATCGAGTTCCTGAGCCCCGTCCCGTGCCCCTTCCACTACGGCTCCGTCGTCGGCGTCCTGGGCGCGGACGGCGACGCGCAGGACGCGTTGATCCTCGGGGCGCGTGGCCCGTGCCCACGCGGATCCGTGCACGAGCTCCCCGTGCGCGCGTGCATCCGCTTCGTGGACGACGGCTTCGCGGACGACAAGTGGGTGTGCTCGTCAGCGCCGGTCACCCGCGCGCAGGAGCTAGCGCTCGTGGCCTTCTTCCGCTTCTACGGCGTGGTGAAGCTGGCCCACGATCGGGTGCGGGGGAAGCGCGCGCCGACGGGCTACCGCGGCTTCAGGCGGGTGCCCACCGACGTGTGACCGTGTGAGGCGCACTGCGGCGAGCTAGAGCCGGGCTTCCTTGGCGGCCTTGTGGAGCGCCACGGACATGTGGTGCGCGTCCGGGTAGCGGTGCTCCGGGTTGCGGCGCAGCGCGCCCGTGACGACGGCGGCCACCGCGGCGGGACAGTCCGGGCGAAAGTTGGTGACCGACGGCGCGGGGTCGCGCGCCACGCGCACCAGCAGCTTGCTCAGGTTCGGGTCTTGGAAGGGCGGCCGCCCCGCGAGCATGTAGAAGAGCACGGCGCCGGTCTGCCAGACGTCGGTGGCGGGCGACAGCGCGTGGTCGTTCGAGACCTGCTCGGGGCTCATGAACGACGGCGACCCGAGCACCATGTCGTCTTCGGTGGTCAGCGCGCTGAGCGGATCGGACAAGAGGCGCGCCACGCCGAAGTCGATCAGCTTCACCTGCAGGTGGCCGTCGGGGCTGCGCGTCAGGAAGATGTTCTCGGGCTTCACGTCCCGGTGCACGTAGCCTTGGAGGTGCACCGCGGAGAGGGCCGCGAGCAGCTGCCGCGTGACGTCCACCGCGGCCGCCACCTCGAGGGGCCCGTCTTCACCGGCCGCTTCGAGCGCGCGCCCGTCCAGCAGCTCGAGCACCTGGTAGGGCGTGCCGTCGGGCTCGAGCCCGCGGTCCAGCATGCGCACGATGTTGGGATGGTGAACCGAGGACGCGGCCGTCACTTCGCGCTCGAAGCGCCGTCGGGCGCCCTCGGAGCCCTTCAGCTTCTCGTGCAGCAGCTTGAGGGCCACCTCGTTGCGCGTGACCGAGTCGCGCGCCCGGAACACGGAGCCGCCGCTGCCAGCGCCCAGCACGCTGAGCAGCTCGTAGCGCTGCCCCAACATCTCACCGAGGCGCGCCTGCGCTTGGCGGAACCCCGCGGAGGTGTGCGGCCCGAGGTCAGCGATCGCGAGGCCCATCGCGGGCGTCGGTCGGCGCATCCCCCACGATGGGGTCTTCGCACGCTCGGCGTCGTTCTCGTCCCCGCTGCTCATGTTGTGGACCCCCATGGTGCCAGACACCCCCCACGGGTGTCGAATCTCAGACTTCGCCCTTGGCCTCGTAGTGCGCGCTCACGGCCTCGTAGGCGCGCATGAGCCGGTCCACCAGCGACTGCGCCACCTTGCGCTTTTCGTCGCTGGCTTGCTTCTTGGGGTCGTAGCGCTCGCGCAGCTTGAAGTACTGCTCGCGCACCGCGTCGAGCGTGGCCCCCGGCTGCAGCTCCAAGTTGGCGAGGTACTGCTCGAGCTCCCTGCGCAGCAGCACGCGCCCCGGTGGCAAGGCGTCCACGCTGCTGGCGGTCGCGCTGGGCGCGACGGTCGTGGACGACGCGCCCGTGGGCCCGCTGGCGGCCTTGGCGGCGCCCTGCAGCTGCGGCAGGCGGTCACGCGCCTTACGACGGAGGGCCGCCTCCGCTTCGAGCTCCGCGTCGGTCAGCTCCGCCACGCGCTTGCCGCGCACCGTCACGCCGGAACGGGCCGGTCCCGTGTCGCGCGCGCTCATCCGGTGCTCTCGTCCGAAGCGTCGGCGTCCGCGGCCACTAAACCCGGCGGCGGCGTGGTCACCGGCGCGGGCGGCCGCGGCAGCGTCAGCAGGCGCCCGATGAGCTGTTGCGAGTAGCTGCTCAGCTCGCGGAACACCACGCCCATGCCGGGCGGGTCGTCCTGCACGCGCACCACCTCGCCCACGCCCTGGATCATCTCCACGTCGTCCATGAACACCGTGAAGCGCAGGTCCACCAGCGTGCCGATGGCCAGCGGGGTCTGCGACTTCACGAACGCCCCGGTGCGGGAGATGTTCGTCACGTACTCGTGCACGAACGCGTCGAAGGACTCGAACTCCTTGTTGATGGTGACGCGTTGTTCGCGCCTCGCAGGGTCCGAGCCGTCGGACGAGGCGGGAGGGGGACGGGTGCTCATGCTCACGGGGTAAGGCTCGGAGATCTCTCGGTGGTCGTCAATCCATCCCGCCGCATCAGTCGGCGGCCAGGTCGAACTGCTCGAGGTGGTAGTCGCGCCGCGGCCGCAGCACGATGCGCCGCTGCAGCCGCTTGGCCGCCTCTTCGAGCGCCTTCTTCTCTTCGCGCTCCAGGAGGTCGCACACGGCCGGGTGCGCGCTGATGGTGATCTTGTAGCCGGGCAGGGCGTCCTTCTCGCGCCGCATCTGCCGGAAGATCTCGTGGCACACGGTGGTCTTGCTCATGAGCTGACCGGTGCCGTCGCAGAAGAAGCACGGCTCGTAGAGGGTGCGGCCCAGCGACTCGCGCGTGCGCTTGCGGGTCATCTCCACCAGGCCCAGCTCGGAGATGTCGAACACCTGGGTG
>CAZEAA010000380.1:0-6063 GCA_964510015.1 uncultured Sandaracinaceae bacterium | reverse complement strand
GCGCTGCTCGAAGACGTGAGCGTGTGCATGGTGTCGTCGCACGGCGTGCACCGGCCCACCGTGCAGGCCAAGGGCCTCGGCTCGCTGGCGGCGCTGGACCTCATCGCGCGCACCACGCCGGCCGTGCGCTTCTGCGTGGACGAGCCGCGCGTGAGCGTGCGCCCCGACGGAGTGACCGAGCTGGACCGCAGCCAGCGCTGCATGACCACGGGGGACGGCGCGACGTTGCTCACCACCGCGGGCGCCACCGTAGCGGAGCTGCCGGCCGAGACCATCCTCTGCCACGGCGAAGACTCCGTGGCGGGACAGCCCATCACGCTGGCGCGCGGCTTCTACGAGCTGCGCCTCGCTTCTTCCGGTGGCTGCCGCGGCGCCACGGGCCTCTCGGCTGGTCGCATCGCGGTGCTGGACCCCGCGCACGACTGGGCGCCGGTGGGCTTCACGCGCGACGCCGACGGCGAGACGGGTGACACGGTGCCGGCCTGGCAGGGTGTGCGCCGCGACGACCCGGCCACGTTCGCGTTCCGCCGCAGCGACGACGAGCTGCGCTTCCGCGTGGCCTCACCCGAGGGGATTGCCAGCTCGTGGAACGACCCGCGCAGCCAGCGGCGCACGGTGCTCTCGGACCAGGCCCCGGTGCTGGGCGGCGAGACGGGCGACTACGGCCACGCGGGCGAGTCGGCCTTCGCGGTGGCGCTCACCAGCAGCGGGAGCTGCCCCGTGGGCGAGGACGGTCAGGTGAACGCGAGCGCGCTGATCCCGTCGGCCGCCGAGCTGCGCGTGGACCAGAAGCTCTTCGCGCACCTCTTGCTGCGCGAGGCCGGAGCCGCCCGCTGTGTGGCGCGCGCGGCGCTGCGCGTGTGGCCCAGCCGCATCGTGGCGCACGCCGTGGGCAGCGAGCGCTGGCACGGGCGCCTCGGCATCTTGGGTGACCCGCGGCTCGGCGTGTTCTTCAGCCAGCCGGACCCGTGGGCCATCGGCGTGGTGCTGCCGCTCGTGCACTTCGACATGCACTTCAACTACGGCTTCGACCTCGAGTTCTCGGTGCCGTTCATCGCGAGCATCGCGGCCGACGGACACAGCAGCCGCATCGGGCCCGCGTTCATGGTGGGCCTCGACTGGGGCTTGCCGAGCCGCGCGCAGAACCTCTTCACGGTGGGCTTCTTGGTGCACCCGAACTGGCCGCACCCGGACGACCAGGTCTACAGCTTCTTCCTGGGCCTCAACCTGGGCGGGCTCTACGACCTCATCGGAGGGCGCTGACGTGAGCGTGCGTTCCTTCATGCAGCGCACGTCTGCGAGTGCCCTCGGGCTCTTGCTCGCGGCGTGCGCGTCCACGCAGGCGACCGGGGTGGAGAGCCCCGAAGCGCCCGAGCTGCACGCCGCCCCGCTGCCCTCCAACGAGGTGGACGTGGCCCACGTGCGCGCGCTGGAAGCGCAGTGCCGTCAGCGCTTCTCGGCGGAGACCTTCCAGCAAGCCGCCAACGCGCTGACCGTGGCGCAGGTGGCGGTGGGCCAGCTGTGCACCATCGAGCTGGTGGGCAACTCGCCGCTGCAGTGGCGCGTGAGCTGCGGCAGCGACGACTTCTTCGCCTCGGGAGAGCACACGCTGGCCACGGCCACGGGCTGCGAGGTGGGCGGCGTGCGCGGCGAGAACGGCTTCGAGTGCCTGGGCCTCGCGCTGCGCGCCATGCTGCCGCACGCCGAGACCGTGGACATCGCCACCGTGGGGCACGTGGACTTCACGCGGCCGTCGGCGCGCCTCGAGTGCGCGGACCTGGTGGGCGAGGGCTGGGGAGCGCCGCCCTTCACGGTGAACGCGAGCCTGCGCGGGGACGCCGCGCGCGACGCCGCCAACGCCCGCCTGGCGTGGTGCCGTGCTGCGCGCGCCGCGAGCGAGATCGCCCAAGGCATCGGCCGACGCGACCGCGGTGTGCGCTTGGTGGCAGCGGGCGCGTCCACCAGCTGGATGGCGCCGCGCTACCGCGCGCCCGACGAAGAGCAGGCCACCCCAGGCGAGTGCCCGCCGCCGAGCGCGCCCGACCGTGACGACCCGGCCATCGGTCGCTGCGCGAGCTCGCGCCGCGTGGACGTGCTGGTGCGCATGAGCGCGCGGGCCGAGGCCAACGACACGGGCGCGCGCTGTGACCGAGCCGACCAGGCCAACACGCCGGCGGGGGCGCTCTACTGCCTCGAGCAGTGCCTCGCTTCCCCCGAGCGCTCAGCCAGCGGCCTGGGCGCGGCCACGCCGTTCTTGGAGGCGGGCACGCCCGTCACGCCGCCCGCGCGCTGGCACGTGTCCACCAGCGAGCGCGGCTTGCGGGTGGACCTGGCCACCATCTTGCGACGGCTCGGGTACTGACGGCAGCTGCTACCCACAATCTTCTGCAAGTTGTTTGCATTAGCATCCTGATGTGATAATCCGGGGCCCATGTTCCCTGCCTGGGCCCCTGGCTTCCGTCCCGTTCGCCTCTGCGCGTGCAGCGTGTTCGCGCTGTTCGTGACGTGCAGCGCGGCGGCTCACGCCCAGCCCGCCGCCGACAGCGAGGCGCCGGACGAGGTGATCCCCCAGCCCGTGATCGTGCCCCCGGTGGTGCAGCACAGCGTGCCGGCCACGTATCCGCCCGCGGCGCTGGCCGCGCGCCAGGAGGCGCACGTGGACCTCGCCGTGACGGTGGAGGTGGACGGCAGCGTGGGCGACGTGGAGGTGCTGCTCACGGCCGGCCCGGAGTTCGACGCGGCCGCCGTGGACGCCATGCGGCAATGGCGCTTCTCGCCCGCCACGCGCGACGGCCAGCCCATCGCGGCGCGCATCCGGGTGCCGTTCGACTTCGCGCTGCCCGTGGCCGAGCCGGTCCCCGTGCCCAACGAGGACCACCCGCCTCACGACGCGGCGCCGCCGCGGAGCGCGACCCCGAGCGAGTCGGGCGAGCCGCAGCCCGAGACCAGTTCCGGGACTAGGCCCGAGACGGAAGACGGCGCCGAGGACGAGGTCATCGAGGTGACCGTGCGTGGGCAGCGCGCGCTGCGCACCGACGTGCGCTCGGCCAGCGACTTCCAGCTGCAGCGCGACCAGCTGGCGGCGGCTCCGCGATCCGAGGGGGCCGAGGTGCTGCGCTCCGCGCCCGGTCTCTACATCGGCCGCTCCGAGGGGCCGGCGGTGGCCCACAACTACATGCTGCGCGGCTTCGACGCGGAGCACGGGCAGGACATCGCGTTCCGCGTGGGCGGGCTGCCCATCAACCTGCCGTCGCACATCCACGGGCAGGGCTACGCCGACCTCGGCTTCCTGATCGCGGACGTGGTCAGCGGCATGACCGTGCGCGCGGGTGTGTCCGACCCGAGCCAGGGCGACTTCGCGGTGGCGGGCTCCATCGACGTGTCGCTCGGCGTGGAAGAGGACGAGCGCGGCGTGCGCCTCAGCACCAGCTACGGGTCCTTCCGCACCTCGCGCCAGCTCTTGCTCTTCGCGCCGCGTGGCCTCTCCGAGCAGAGCTTCGGCGCGCTGCAGTACACGCGCAGCGACGGCTTCGGCGAGAACCGCACGGGCCAGGCCGCGAGCGCCATCTTGCAGCACGGCTTCGAGGTGGGGGACTTCACGCTGCGCGCCATCGCGGTGCTGCACACCGCGCGCTCGGACATCGCCGGGGTGCTGCGCCGCGACGACGTGGACGCGGGCCGCGTGTGCTTCACGTGTGTCTACGACCTGCCCACCGCGCAGGCGCAGAACGCGCTGAGCAGCCGCGTGATGCTGGGCCTCTTCGCCGACTACCGCGGCGAGCGCGGAGACACCGGCCAGCTGGGCGTGTGGCTGGGCTACGACCAGTTCCGCATCCAGGAGAACTTCACCGGCTTCATCCAGCGTTCGCGCACGCTCGAGCGCGTGGCCGGGCGCGGCGACCTGATCGAGCAGCAGAACCGCACGCGCTCGGTGGGCTTGATCGGCCGCTACCGCACGGCACCCATGCGGCCCGCCACGTGGCTGCACGGCACGCTCGAGCTGGGCATCGAGGGGCGCGTGGACGGCATCGAGCAGGCGCAGAACCTGCTGGACGCCACCGTGCGCAACCAGACCTGGGACCAGCGCGTGGATGCGAGCGTGCGCGGCGTGGACCTGGGCTTCTGGGCGGATCTCGACTTCCACGTCACGGAGTACCTGGACCTGCGTGCCGGCGTGCGCGGCGCGGTGCTGTCCTACGAGATCGAGGACCGCCTCGGGAACTTCGCGCCCATCGTGCGGCCGGACGACGCCTACATCGTGGGCTTCCGGCGCAGCGCGCTCGGGACCACGTTCGGTCCACGCGCGAGCGCGAGCGTGACCCCGCTGCCGTGGCTCGAGATCATGGCCGCCTATGGCGAGGGGTATCGGTCCCCGCAGGCGCGCTTGCTGGAAGACGGCGAGCCGGCGCCGTTCTCGAAGGTGCGCTCGGCCGACCTGGGTGTGCGCATCACGCACGACGACGTGCTGGAGCTGACGCTGGGCGGCTACTACACGCGGCTCTCCGACGACGTGGCCTTTGCCGCTTCCGAGGGACGCCTCGAGCGCATCGGTGCGACGCAGCGCGTTGGCGCAGTGCTGAACGCCGTGGCCCGTCCGCTCGAGTGGCTGGTGGCTTCGCTGTCGGTGACGGTGGTGGGGGCGACCCTGCGCTCGCCGCCGCCCGCGAGCGCCGAGGAGCCGCTGCCTCCCTACGTGCGCGGGCAGCGCCTGCCGTTCGTGCCGCCGGTGGTGATCCGCGGTGAGCTGGGCGCGACCCACGTGCTGGTGCCGAGCCTCGGCGGTCACGCCCTCAGTGGTCGCGCGGGCGTGGGCCTCTCGTATCTGTCGGCCCGGCCGCTGCCCTTCGACGAGGCCGCCGCGCCGGTGACGCTGCTGGACGTGAGCGCGGGCTTGCAGTGGCGCGTGCTCGACCTGGGCATTCAGCTGCACAACGCCATCAACGCGCGCTACGCGGCGGTGGAGTACAACTTTGCATCCGACTGGGACCCGGACGACGGCCTGCGCACGCGGACGCCCGCGCGGCACATCGCGGCCGGAGCGCCCTTGTCCTTGATGGTCACGCTGGGGGTGACGCTGTGAGTCGCACTTCCTACAAGGCCGCTTTCGCGTTGGTGTGCGCGCACCTCACCGCGTGCGCCGAGACCAGCCAAGAGCGCGTGCAGATCCCGCTCGAGGTCACGGGCACCGCGCCGGCCGGCACCGTCCTGTCGCTGGGCGACGTGCCCGTCACGCTCACGCGCGCCGACCTGGCCTTTGGGCCGCTGTACCTGTGCGCCGGCACGCAGGCGGGTGAGCTGTGCGAGACCGCGCGCCTCGAGTGGCTGGACAGCGTGGTGGTGGACGCCCTCGACGCCGCGCCCCAGCCGGCGGGTGACCTCTACGGGGTGTCTGGCGTGGTGCAGTCGTGGATGTACGACCTCGCCATCAGCGCGCAGCTCACGCAGCGCGAGCCCGTGGTGCTGGAAGCGGCCGAGGCGCTGGGCGGCCACTCGCTGGTGCTGGAAGGGACCGCCGAGGTGGGCGGCATCACGCTGCCGTTCGTGGCCGAGGTGCCGGTGCAGCAGAGCAGCGCCACAGAGCTGGGCGTGCCCGTGGTGCGCAAGAGCCCGAGCGACGCGTTCTTCCACGACGTGAGCGGCGCGGAGCAAGCGCTGCGCATGTGCTTCGACCCGGCCACGTGGCTGGCCGGGGTGGACCTGCGCCCCTACGTGGAGTTCGAGACGTGCGCGCCCGCGCAAGACGGCGTGGTGTGTGACGGCCGCGTGGAGTGGACGTGCACCGCGGGCGAGGCGCCGGTGAGCCGCGACTGCAGCGCCACGGGCGACGTGTGCATCGCGGGCCGCGGCTGCGCCGAGCGCGTGGTGATCGAGCCCAGCAGCGAGGCCTTCCGTGCGCTGCGCCTCGCGCTGACCGCCGGGGCCCGCCCCGAGTTCATGTGGGTGGATGCCGAGTGACCCGAATCAGGAAACGAACCGTGAAAAACAACATCGAAGTCGTGGGCGTACTGAACCTCCTCCTGCTGGGCGCGGCCACCCTGGGCTGCGGCGGCGACACCGGCACCG
>CAZEAA010000379.1:0-6076 GCA_964510015.1 uncultured Sandaracinaceae bacterium | reverse complement strand
GGACTTTCGGTAGACCGAGGCCGAGTTTGCTGCCCTCGGCTTCAGCCGGGGGTGCTCCATGTGTCTTGCTCCTGTGGCTCGCGTTTCTCCTGGCTGGGTGCGGTGAACGGGCTGAAGCGGGCACAACTGAGATCACGGACGACACATTCGTTGTCCTCGTGGACCGTGACGTAGAGCAGCTCGACCCGCGCTTCGTGTCCGACCCCAACGGGCTGCGCGTCTCACGCTTGATCTTCGCGTCGCTGGTCACGATTGATCCAGAGACCCTCGAGCCCGTCATGGACCTGGCCGAGGGGATCGAGCTGGAGACGCCCACGCGCTACGTGGTGACGCTGCGGCCGGGGCTGCACTTCGCCGACGGCAGCGTGCTCGACGCGGACGATGTGGTGGCCACCTACGAGAGCGTGGTGGACCCGGCGCTCGCCGCGCGGCACGGGCATGCCTACCGGCGGATCACTCGTGTGCAGAAGCGCGATGCGCGCACGGTGGTGTTCGAGCTGGACGCGCCGCATGCCACGTTCCTCACGGATCTCGAGCTGCCCATCTTGCGAGCCGAGGACCGCGCGCGGCGGGTGGGTGACGTGGATGGTGCTGCAGCCGTGGGTGCGGGGCCCTACCAAGTGGTGGAGCGCGTGGCTGGGCGGCTGACGCTTCGAGCGAACCCGCACTGGTACCAGGGCAGGGTGGCCCGCGAGCGGGTGCGCTTCGTGACGGTGCGCGACGACAACACGCGCGCGCTGCGGCTCCGAGCAGGAGCCGCGTCGCTGGCACAAGGCGTCATCCCGCCCATTCTGCTGCCGCTGCTCGAGGATCAAGCCGGCTACGAGATTCGCCGCGCGCCAGGCATCGGCACGGCGTACCTGGGTTTTCACACCGGTAACGCGGTGCTCCGAGACGCGCGCGTGCGCCGTGCCTTGGCCCACGCCACCGACCGTGCAGCCGTGATCCGCGCCGAGCTCGAAGGCTATGCGCAGCCCGCCAGCAGCTTCATTCCGGAGGGCCACTGGGCCACCACGGCCGGGCTGCCGGACTACGGTTACGACCCAGAGCGCGCACGCGAGCTGCTGCGCGAGGCTGGCTTTCCCGACTCCGCGCCTGGCGAGTCACGCCTCCGCCTGACCCTGCGAACGGGCTCCGACCGCTCACGCGTGAGCATCGCGCGCGCCATCGCTGCCATGTGGCGCGAAGTGGGCGTGGACCTCGAGGTACGCCCCAGCGAGACGGCCACGCTCATCGCGGACCTCGACCGCGGCCGCTTCGAGGTGTGCATGCTGCAGCTCCCCGAGGTCATCGAGCCCCATGTGCTCACGTGGTTCTTCGGCAGCCAGAACATCCCGCGCGCAGGGCATCCGGGCGCCAACCGCTGGCGCTTTCGCTCTCCCGAGCTGGACGCTGCACTGGAGCGCGGGCGCCTGAGCGTGGTGCGCAGCGAGCGCCAAGCGGCCTATGCCGAAGCGTCGCGCATCCTGGCGAGCGAGCTGCCCGCGTTCCCGCTGTGGCACGAAGACGTGGTGGCCGTCGTGCGCCGCGGGGATCCGTACGAGGTCCCGCGCGACGGGCGCTTCGGTGGCCTCGCGCGGTAGTCCCTAGCCCTTGGGCACTGCCGTCCCGCCGCGCGCCTCGGCGCGTTGATAGGCGGGGCGTGCGCACACGCGGTCGCGCCAAGCTTTCATGTTGGGGTACACGCCCTTGCCGCGGCTGAGGCCCGCCTCCACGGGGTAGAACATCTGCAGGTCCGCCATGCTGAAGTGCTCGCCCATGAAGTAGGGGCGCTTGCCGAGGGTCTCCTCGATGAAGCCCAAGTGCAGATCCAGCGCGGGGCCGGAGTACGCCTCCTCCAGCTTGCTGGCGATGCCGCGCGCCACGGGCTTCACGAAGAAGGGCATGGGAGCGACGCGCAGCTTGTCCAAGATGAGCTGCACCAGCAGCGGCGGCATGGCGGAGCCCTCGCCGTAGTGCAGGAAGAAGCGATACTCGAGCTTCTCGGCCTCGGTGCTGGGACCCAGCTTGCCCTCGCGCTCCGCGAAGTACTCGAGGATGGCGCCCGACTCGGCCAGCACGTGTCCGTCCACGGCCACCATCGGGAAGCGACCGAGCGGGTGGACCTTCCGGGCGTCATCCGGCGCGCGAAAGTTCGCGTCGCGCTTCCACTCGCGTACCTCGTAGGCGAGCTCCAGCTCTTCGAGCATCCAGAGGACCCGCAGCGAACGCGAGTAGTTGAGGTGATGGACAGTGATGGACATGCCGCAGCCTACCACCCCGCACCGCGGCCACGGACACCGTCGGCGCGAGCGCCGCGACTCACGCCACCGGAGGCGTCAGGCCGAGCACGCGGTGGCTCCACTCGCGCACCCGTGCGGCCAACGCGGGATCGCTCGCGAGCGAGCGGCCGTACGACGGAACCATGCGCAAGAGGCGCGCCTGCCAGTCGGCGGACTCCGCTCGGTGCGTCATGCAGCGGTGCACCAGGTTCAGCATGATCGACACCGCGGTGCTCGCGCCGGGTGAGGCACCGAGCAGCGCGGCGAGCGAACCGTCGCGCGCGCTCACCACCTCCGTGCCGAACTCCAGCACGCCGCCGTGCTCGGGGTGCCGCTTGATCACCTGCACGCGCTGGCCCGCCACGGCGAGCTCCCAGTCCGCGCTCTTCGCCGTGGGCATGAAGCGCTGGAGCGCCTCGATGCGCTCCTCCGGCGTGAGGCTCACCTGCTCGAGCAGGTACTTCGTCAGCTCGCGGTTGTCCCAGCCCGCTTGGAGCATGGGCATGACGTTCGCGGGCTCGAGCGAGGTGGCGAGGTCCATCCACGAGCCGTGCTTGAGGAACTTGGTGGTGAAGCCCGCAAACGGCCCGAAGAGCAGGGCGGGCTTCCCGCCGATGGTGCGCGTGTCGAGGTGCGGCACCGACATGGGCGGGCTGCCCTTGTCCGCCTTGCCGTACGCCTTGGCGTGGTGCCGCGCGATGACGTCCGGGTTCGTGCAGCGCAGCCACTGACCGCTGACGGGGAAGCCACCGTAGCCGTCGGCCTCGGGGATGTCGGACTTGCCCAGCAACGTGAGCGCCGCGCCGCCAGCGCCGATGAACACGAAGCGGGCGGGCCAGACGTGGGTGACGTCACTCGCGAGGTCGGTCACCTCGACGTCCCACGCGCCATCGTCGCGCCGTGCGATGTCCTGCACCTCGTGCCGCAGGTGCATCGTGACCCCCGGTGTTGCGCACAGCTCGGTGAGTAGCCCGCGCGCCAGCGCCCCGAAGTCGAGGTCCGTGCCGAGCTCCGAGTAGGTGGCCGCGATGGGCTCGCTGGCGTCACGCCCCTCGACGAGCAGCGGCGCCCACCGGGCGATCTGCGCTTGGTCGTCGCTGAACGCCATGCCCGCAAAGAGGTGGTGTGCCGACATGGCGGCGTGTCGCCGGCGCAGGAACGCAACGTCGGCCTCACCGAACACCACGCTCATGTGCGGCACGCTGTTGATGAAGCTCCTTGGATTCTGGAGCCGTCCAGACTCGACGAGATAGGCCCAGAACTGCTTGCTCTGCTCGAACTGCTCGTCGATGCGCAGCGCCTTGTCGATGGCGACCGAGCCGTCCGCGCGCGTGCTGGTGTAGTTGAGCTCGCAGAGGGCCGCATGGCCGGTGCCCGCGTTGTTCCAAGCGTCGGTGCTCTCGCTCGCCACGGAGTCGAGCCGCTCCACGATGTGCACGGAGAGCGTCGGGTCGAGCTCCTTCAACATCACACCGAGCGTGGCGCTCATGATGCCGGTGCCGATCAGGAGCACATCGCAGGGAGGCCGGGTCGTCTTGGGCATGCGCATGCGAGCGTACACGAGCGAGACACTCGGCGGCTCATTGCGACGCCGCCATGAGGTAGGCTGGAGGCCCGGGCACACACCGCGGCCCGCTTCGCTGGAGGTCCCCGATGAGCACGTTCACCCGCCCCGATGTCTGGCTCGCTTCCGGTCTGCGAACGCCTTTCGCCAAGGTGGACGGCGCTCTCGCGGGGCACGACGCCATCGCGCTCTCCGTGCCCGTGGTGCAGGCCATGCTGGCGCAGCTGGGCGGAGCGCAGCCCGACTTCACGGTGTGGGGCAGCGTCGTCCCAAACCTCACGTGGAGCAACCTGGCGCGCGAGATCCTCATGGAGGCGGGCGCGCCGCCCACCATCCCGGCCTTCTCCACCATCATGGCGTGCTCCACCAGCATGGTGGGCACCTTCGAGGCCGCGGGCATGCTGGACGGCAAGGCGCGCAAGCTGGCGCTGGTGGGCGGGGTGGAGAGCCTGAGCCGCGTTCAGATCGGCCTCGGGCAGACGCTCTCCGACTGGCTGCGCAAGTTCACCAAGTCGCGCACGGCGGGGGACAAGCTCAAGCAGCTGGCCGCGCTCCAGCTCTCGGACGTGGCGCTCTACATCCCCGCCGTGACCAACCGCACCACGGGCCTCAGCATGGGCGAGCACACGGAGATTACGGCCAAGGAGTGGCAGATCCCGCGGGCCGAGCAGGACCAGGCGGCGTTCGACAGCCACCAGCGCGCCGTGGCCGGCTGGGAGCGTGGCTTCTTCGACGACCTGGTCATCCCCTTCGGCGACGTCCGGCGCGACGGCATCCCCCGCAAGGACACGTCCCTCGAGAAGCTCGCCAAGCTGCCGCCGTCGTTCGACCGCGAGAGCGGGCAGGGCACGCTCAGCGCTGGCAACTCGTCGCCGCTGACCGACGGCGCATCGTCGCTGTGGGTGGGCACACCGGAGGGCCTCTCCCAGCTGCCGTCGAGCGTGCCGCGGGTGCGCCTCTTGGACTGGGACATCGCCGCCGTGGACTTCAGCGTGGAGGGCCTCTTGATGGCGCCGGCATTCTCCATCCCGCGCTTGCTCGCGCGCAACGGCCTCACCTACGGCGACGTGGGCCTCTGGGAGATTCACGAGGCGTTCTCGGCGCAGGTGCTCTTCCACATCAAGGCGCTCGAAGACCAGACCTTCTTGCGTGAGCGCGCTGGCGTCACCGCGCAGCTCGGCGCCTTCCCGCGCGAGCGCGTGAACCCCAACGGTGGCAGCGTGGCCATCGGTCACCCCTTCGGCGCCACGGGCTCGCGCATCCTCAGCCAAGCCGTGAAGGAGCTCGCGGCGATGCCCACGGGCACCAAGGCCATCGTCAGCATCTGCGCCGATGGAGGGCAGGGCAGCGTGGCGCTGCTCGAAGCCGTGTAGGCCCCGAGGCAGCCGCCGCGTCAGCGCACGGGCAGGTCCATGGGCTCCACCTTGATCCACTCGATGGTGCGCGCCTGCGCCTCGGCGGGGGACACCCACGGCGTGTACCCGAGGTCGCGCTCGGCCTGCGCGTTGGTGAAGTAGAAGTCCTTGCAGAGGATGTACAGATGGAAGCGGTGGAAGGGCACGTCCACGCCCAGCACGCGGTGGACCAGCTCCATGCCGCGGGCCACCAGCTCCACGCCCGCGTACGGCAGTCGCAGCTTCGGAAGCGTGACCCCTCGGACAGCGGCGTAGGGCCGGATGAACTCGAAGTAGTTGATGGCGTTGCCCTCACCCACGAAGTAGGCCCTGCCGCCCACGCGCTCCCGCGTGCTGGGGTCGTGCAGACGCGCGGCCGCGAGCAGGTGCCCGTGCACCACGTTGTCCACGTAGACCACGTCGAAGCGCGCGCTGCCGTCGCCCATCAGGAAGGGCACCTTGCCGCTGGCCATCTCGGTGATGCTCACCTTGATGGCGTGCGGGTCGTGCGGCCCGTAGATGTGCACCGGCCGGATGGCGCACGTGGACAGGCCGCGCTTGCCGTGGGCCGCCCGCACCACGCGCTCGCCTTCGATCTTGGTGCGCACGTAGTCGTGCACCAACACGGTGGGGTAGGGCAGGTCCTCGTCGCCGGCCGTCACGCCGTCCTTCGTGAGCACCACGTCTTCGGAGCTGGTGTAGACCAGGAACGGCACGCCGAGCTCCTGCGCCACCTCCACCACGTTGCGCGTGCCCTCCACGTTCACGGCGTCGATCAGCGGGTTCTTCTTGAGCCCCACGTCCACGAGCGAAGCCAAGTGGAACACCGTGTGGGCGCCCGCGATGGCCTTGCGCAG
>CAZEAA010000378.1:0-6076 GCA_964510015.1 uncultured Sandaracinaceae bacterium | reverse complement strand
CATCATGTTCGTGGACGGAAACGCCAGCGGCGAAGACCCCGACGGCGGCGGCGCCATCTTCGTGCGCGGCGGGCGCCTGCGTGTGGTCAACGCGCGCTTCTTCAACAACGTCTGCGACGAGGTGGGGCAGGACAACGCGGGCGGCGCCATCCGCGCGTTCGACCAGAGCGAGGACCGCCCCATCTACGTGGTGAACAGCACCTTCGGCGGCAGCACGGCACTCGGCAACCGCTGCTCCAACGGCGGCGCGCTCGGCAGCATCGGCGTGTCGTTCACGGTGCTCAATTCGGTCTTCACGCACAACGAGGCCACCGGCAACGGCGCGAACCCGCGGCGGCCCGGCACGCCCGGCGGCGGCAACGGCGGCGCCATCGCCAACGACGGCAACGAGTTCACCCTGAACCTGTGCGGCACGGTGGTGACGGACAACACGGCCAACGAGGGTGGCGGCGGCATCTTCTTCGTGAGCAACAACCGCACGGGTCACCTGAACCTCAGCGACTCCACGCTGTGCAGCAACCCGAGCCTGGGCTTCGAGACCGACGGCTACCCCGGCATCTTCGTGCTGGCTGCCGAGGACCCCAGCGTGAGCGGCGGCACGCTCGAAGACTCCTGTCCTTGACGGAAGCGCTGACGCTGGTCGACGTCTCGGACCGCGACGCGCCCGTGGAGCGGGGCGCTCCCTGAAGCTCGCGTGTCAACTCACCGCGGGCACCTACGAGCTACTCGGACAGCCCGTGCGTTCGATTCCGCGGGAGAGCTGGCCGGGCGCAGTGCGCCGAGAACCCCGGCGGTGACAGCACTCTTCGACGACTTTCGGGAAGACCTGTTGACCGAAGCTTCCGGGATCACATTCGACGAAGCGCTCGAGGACTACGGTACTCTCGAAATCGACGGTCTACTCATTCCCGTCATCGGCCGTGCTGCGCTCCTTCGCAACAAGCTCGCCGCTGCGCGAACGCAGGACATCGCGGACGTGGATGCGCTCACTCGCTCAGGCCCATGAGCCATCAATGATGCACGCCGCGGGCGAGGTGTCCCGCATCACCGACAGCAACTTCGGCCGCCAGCCGCACTGTCCAGCCACCCCGTAGATCGAGGCGAGGTCGATTTCACCGGCGGCCGGCGGCCCGGGCGCTAGGCTGCCGGACTCGCATCCCCCCAGGAGACCCATGACTGATTCCAGCGCCCTGATTCAGGGCATCTTCTCGCGCGTCACGGCGCGCAACGCCGGTGAGCCCGAGTTCCACCAAGCGGTTCACGAAGTGTTGGAGACGCTCCCCGGCGTGCTGACGCGCCACCCCGAGTACGTGGACGCGCGCATCCTCGAGCGCCTCTGCGAGCCCGAGCGTCAGGTCATCTTCCGCGTGCCCTGGCAAGACGACCAGAACCAAGTGCAGGTGAACCGTGGCTTCCGCGTGGGCTTCAACAGCGCGCTCGGCCCGTACAAGGGCGGGCTGCGCTTCCATCCGTCCGTGACGGTGGGCACCATCAAGTTCCTGGGCTTCGAGCAGACCTTCAAGAACGCGCTCACGGGCCTCGGCATCGGGGGCGGGAAGGGCGGCTCCGACTTCGACCCGAAGGGCAAGTCGGACAACGAGGTCATGCGCTTCTGCCAGAGCTTCATGACGGAGCTGTCACGCCACATCGGGGAGCACACGGACGTGCCCGCGGGCGACATCGGCGTGGGCGCGCGCGAGATCGGCTTCCTGTTCGGGCAGTACAAGCGGCTCACCAACCGCTACGAGTCGGGGGTGCTGACCGGCAAGGCCCCGGCGTGGGGTGGCGCGCTCATGCGCAAGGAGGCCACCGGCTACGGCGCGGTCTTCTTCTTGGAGGAGATGCTGCGCGTGCGCGGCGAGACGCTCGAAGGCCGCCGGTGCGTGGTGTCCGGCTCGGGCAACGTGGCGCTCTACGCCATCGAGAAGCTTCAGCAGGTGGGCGCCCGCGTGGTGGCTTGCTCCGACTCCGCGGGCTTCGTGTGCGACCCGGGTGGGCTCGACCTCGAGACGCTCAAGCGCATCAAGGAAGTGGAGCGGGGGCGCATCGCCGAGTACGCCGACGTTCATTCGACCGCGCGCTACAGCGCGGGCGGCAGCATCTGGAGCGTGCCTTGTGACGTGGCCATGCCCTGCGCCACGCAGAACGAGCTCGACCGAGCGGGCGCACAGGCTCTCGTCGCCGGTGGGTGCCGCTACGTGGTGGAGGGGGCCAACATGCCCACCACCCCGGACGCCGTGGGGCTCTTGCGCGAGGCCAAGGTGGCGTTCGGGCCCGGCAAGGCTGCCAACGCGGGCGGCGTGGCCACGTCCGCGCTCGAGATGCAGCAGAACGCGAGCCGCGACTACTGGGCGTTCGAGCGCACCGAAGAGCGCCTGCGCGAGATCATGCGCCACATCCACGCGGAGGCGTTCCGGACCGCCGAGACCTACGGGCACCCCGGGGACTACGTGGCTGGCGCGAACATCGCGGGCTTCCAGAAGGTGGCGAACGCGATGCTGGCCTTCGGGGTGATCTAGCTACCCGTTGGACAAACGGACGCGCAGCCCCTAGTCGCGCAGGCGCGCCAGCGGCCAGGTCAGCTCCACGTGCCACGGCTGCGGGCTCAGGTTCTCGATGCCGTACGCCTCGGGATAGCGCCGCGTGATGCGCGCGGTGCCGAACAGCACGTCCCAGAAGAAGAGCAGGTTCCCGTAGTTGCCCGCGTAGTGCGTGACCCCGTCGTCCGCGTGGAGGCCGTGGTGCATGTGATGCGTGGACGGAGTCGAGATGACGCGCTCCACCACCCACATGAGGGGCCGCAGCGCGCGCACCCGATAGAGGGGCGCGTCCCACGGCACGCTCGAGTGCGCGCCGGCGATGACGGAGAGCTTCACCGCGAGGTACCCCACGTAGACCTCACCCATGCCGAGGTAGACCAGCGCCCCGCTGACCCACATGCTGGGCATGAGCGCGTAGTAGAAGACGTTGTTGCGGAACATCATCTGCACGCTCATGTAGTGCGCCGAGTGGTGCGCGCGGTGCAGGGTGTAGAGGAAGGGCACGCTGTGGGACGCGCGGTGCCACGCGTACTGGAGCAGGTCGTCCCCCACCAGCAGCGCCAACACCATCGCCCAGAGCGGCCAGTCCCGCAGCGACCCCGCCGCGTCCGGGGCCAGGAAGCCGCAGATGGCGCCGCTGCACGCAATGACCAACGGGTTGATCAGCGCGGTCGTGAGGCCCGTGGCCACCAGGTCCAGGCGCCAGTCGGCGGCGGTGATGGCGCGGGTGCGCATGCGCCCCGTCACGGCCTCGAGGGCGGCGAATCCGAGGTACACGGCGAGGATGGCGAGGCGGAAGTCCATGGCGTCACGATGCCCTCGCCAACACATTCTCGGTAGTGGTAGTTTTTCATGAGAACATGAACGTAAGGAATATCATCGAGGCCCAGTTCGAGCTCCGCCACCTGCGCCACCTGGTGGCCGTCCACGAGCGCGGCACGCTGCAGGCCGCGGCGGAGGCGCTGCACCTGAGCCAGTCCGCGCTCACCAAGTCGGTCCAACGGCTGGAGGACACGCTCGGGGCCCCGCTCTTCGAGCGCAGCGGGCGGCGCCTGGAGCTGAACCCCCTCGGTCAGCTGGTGCTGGAGCGCGCAGCGACGATCCTGCGCGCGGCGGACGACGTGCAGCGCGAGGTGGAGCTGCACAGCGGAGGCGAGCTGGGCACCGTGGTGGCGGGCGTGGGCCCCGTGGTGGCCCTCGGGCGCCTGCCGACGGTGCTGGTGCCCTACTGCGCGCGCTACCCGAACGTGGACGTCATCGTGCGCAGCGGCGCCACCGAGGACCTGGTGCCCCGCCTGCTCGACGGCGAGCTGGATCTGGTGGTGGCCGACTACGAGCAGGAGCAGCCGCACCCCGACGTGGCCGTGGCCTCCCTCGGGCGCGACCCCATCCGCGTGGCCGCGCGCCCGGACCACCCGCTGCACCGCGGCGCCACACCGCCCAGCATCGCGGACGCGCTCACCTACCCGCGCGGCGCAGCCACCGCGCCCCCGCGCGTGCGCCAGTGGGTGAGCGCCAACTTCCCGCAGGTGGACCTGCGCGTGGGGCTGACCTGCGACAACTACGAGGTGCTGGTGAGCACCGCCGAGCACACCGACATGCTGGTGCTGGGGCCGAGCAGCATCCTCTTGCGCTACCAGACGGCGGGGCGCATCGCGCTGCTGCCCATGACCTACCCGAGCCCGCCCAGCGAGCCCGCGGTGCTCTCGCTGCGCGGCCGTCCGCGCTCCGCCGCGGTGCAGGCGTTCATGGACGCGTTCATGGCCCAGCGGGGGCCGTGAGCCGCGCACACCGCGCTGTCAGCGCAGGCCCGCCTGCACCTCGTCGCCGTCCAGCAGCATGCCGAACAGACGAGACGCGCGCTGCTGCGGAGTGGCGCGGGGTTGTCGCTGAGCGTGTTCTGACGCGCGTCCATGCGGTAGCCTTGTGCGCTCGAGCCCTATTTGGGAAGCCGGCGTGCTCGATCAGTACGTGGGCCGCGCCTGGCACCGTGCGGCCTCGGGACGCGCTGCTGTGCTCGAGCAGCTCGAGACTGCCGTTCTGCCAGCGAGCGCCTCGCGTACTATCGAAGGCGACGTGTTGCGCATCGCCTTCGCCACCGACCTCGCGGTCCGCGCCTCGGTTCAAGCCGCGCGCGCGGCGCACGAGCAGTGGATCACGCCGCTGGTGCCCACCGAAATCGAATACGGCTGGACCGAGGGATAGCGTGGCGAGTGGCGGAGTCCGGGGTGCAAGGATGCGGCTCGGCTGCTACCCTTCGGCCCGCTTGACGCCCCAACGGCGGCAGGCAGGCGCTCGAACGCGCATTCCCCGTTTGTCGCAGCCACTTCCCGCGCTGCGCAGGAGCTACGAGACACATGAAGAAGCCCGTGAAGGTCGCCGTCACCGGCGCGGCCGGTCAGATTTGCTACGGCCTGCTGTTCCGCATCGCGGCCGGCGAGATGCTCGGCAAGGACCAGCCCGTCATCCTGCAGCTCATCGACATCGCGCCCTCCATGAAGGCCGTCGAGGGCGTCATGATGGAGCTCGCCGACTGCGCGTTCCCGACCCTCGCGGGGATGGAAGCCAGCGACGACCCGAACAAGGGCTTCAACGGTACGCAGGTGGCCCTGCTCGTGGGCGCCATGCCGCGCGGCCCGGGCATGGAGCGCAAGGACCTGCTCGAGAAGAACGGCGGCATCTTCATCGGCCAGGGCAAGGCGCTCAACGCCGTGGCCGACCGCAACGTGAAGGTGCTCGTGGTGGGTAACCCCGCCAACACCAACGCGTTCATCGCCATGAACAACGCGCCGGACCTGGCGCGCGAGAACTTCACCGCGATGGTGCGCCTCGACCAGAACCGCGCCATGAGCGGCATCGCCGCCAAGCTGGGCGTGCCCGTCAGCGACGTGCAGAACATGACCATCTGGGGCAACCACTCGGCCACCCAGTACCCCGACGTCTACAGCGCCAAGGTCGGCGGCAAGAGCGTCTCCAGCCTGATCAACGATCAGGAGTGGGTGGAGAAGACCTTCATCCCCGAGGTGCAGCAGCGCGGCGCCGCCATCATCAAGGCGCGCGGCCTCTCGAGCGCGGCCTCGGCGGCCAACGCGGCCATCGACCACATCCGCGACTGGTGGCACGGCACCGCGCCCGGCGAGACCGTGTCCATGGCCGTCCCGTCGGACGGCAGCTACGGCATCCCCGAGGGCCTGATCTACGGCTTCCCGTGCACCTGCAAGGACGGCAAGTACAGCATCGTCCAGGGCATCGAGATCAACGAGTTCAGCCGCGCCCGCATGGACGCCACCGCGAAGGAGCTCCAGGAGGAGGCCGACGCGGTCAAGCACCTCTTCTGAGGTTGCCGCGGGCCTCGGGCTCGCAGTTGGACAACGGACATCCGCCCTGGGCCCGGCCCACGGGCGGATGTCTCGTTTCAGGGGCCGCCCTTCGTAGTCGTAGTCGTCGACGTTCGTCGACGTGGACGTGGTCGTACGCATCAACGTGCTCGTAGTCCTGCTCGTGCTCGTGCTCGTGATCGCCAACGGACGCGGACG
>CAZEAA010000377.1:0-6131 GCA_964510015.1 uncultured Sandaracinaceae bacterium | reverse complement strand
AACTCGACGCTCACGAAGCCGAGCGCCGCGTTCGCGTCGGTCGCGGTGGACACGCTGGTGATCATGTTGGCGTTGGTCATCACGTCGGTGCCCAGGAAGTTCGCGGGCGGGAGCGTCGTGGCCGCCGAGATGGCGAGCAGCGCGGCCGAGGTGGCGTTGCGGCGGAAGAGGAAGGCCTCCTGATCCCAGGGGTCGGCCTGGCTGTCGTCCCCGAAGCCGTACGCGAGGTAGGCCGCTTCGGAGCTGATGCTCGACTGGTTGGAGTCGAGGTGCGTGATCAGCGCCCAACCCGTGACGGGGCCGACGAAGTTCCCGATGGTGGCCGGGATGCCGCCCTCGTAGCCTGCGCAGGCCTGGGGCTGAGCGGCCATGTAGCCGAAGTCGGCGGGGACGCCGGCGCCGGAGTGGATGCACTGGTGCTCGGTGCCGTCGGCATCCCAGTAGCGCGCGGTGCCCGTGATGTTGACGGGAGTGCCCGTGGGACCCACCAGCGCGGACATGGCGAAGCAGGCGCCGGGGTCGGACCACACGATGGTGATGGGGTTCGCGTCGCCACGGAAGGCGGCGGCGAAGCTCCCGATCAGCGGGCGAGCGGCGCTGCCGCCGATGCCGTAGATGGGGTTGGTGAACGTGATGGTCGAACAGTCGGGCGTCTGCGCGTCCGCCGTGCGCGCATCGAGCGAACAGACGGTCAGAGCGGCGAGGCCGATCCAAGCCAGTCCTGGGCTCTTACGAGTAAGGGTCATGGGTTTCTCCAGCATCTCCAGAAGGACAAGTACGGGGGGCCGAAAAGTCGGCGCGCAGAAGCCCTCAGCACGATGCGTGCCAGTCACCCGAAGAGCGTCGCCAGGCAAGCACAACCCGTTGATAAAGCTGACGTTATGAGGATGTTGGCGACCCCAGTAGGCAGCCCCTCCGTGCTCCGCGCTAGCGTTCGGCACGGCCTCCCGACCGCTCGCCACGGCGAGACCATGCCATTTCACGGGGCGCCGATTCGGCCGCCATGGCCACCCGCCCCGCGCGGCCCCTCACCTGTTCCGTGATATGTCACGGTCCAGCATATTTGCTGGATATGCCAGCACGGGAGCGAGGGAAAGCGTGACGCGGGAGAAATGCCTCTGAAATCACACGGGATTTTCGGCAAACTTCGCTGGCACAAGCTGTGCTTAGCGCCCGCCCATGCGATTCGCTTTGTCTAGTCTACCTCGCGCCCGTGTGGGCGTCCTCCTCTTCTTGTCCTGCGCCAGCGCCCTCGTCTTCGGTTGCTCGGGCTCCGGCAGCACCGAGGCCGCCGCCACCCAGGCCAACAACATCACCATCGGCGTCTATACGACCCCGCGCGAGGCCTACGGCGCGCTGCTCCCCGTTTTCCGCGAGCAGCAGCGCGCGGCCGGCCGTGAGGTCACCATCCGTGAGTCGTACCTCGGCAGCGGTGCCCAGGCGCGCGCCATCCTCGGCGGCTTCGAGGCCGACCTGGCCGCGCTCTCGCTCGACCCGGACATCGAGCTGCTGCGTGGCGGCGAGCTCATCCGTCACGACTGGCGCGCCGACGAGTACGGCGGAATGGTCACGCGCTCGGTGGTGGTCATCGGCGTGCGCCCCGGCAACCCCAAGAACATCCGCACGTGGGCCGACCTCGCGCGTCCCGGCATCGAGGTGCTCACGCCGAACGTGCGCACCAGCGGCGGCGCGATGTGGAACGTGCTCGCCATCTACGGTGCAGCGATGCGCGGCCACGCGGGTGTGCCCGCCGGGGACCGCGACGCCGCCATCGGCCTGCTCGCCAACATCCTGCGCAACGTGAAGATCATGGACCGCAGCGGTCGTGACTCCATGCTCACGTTCGAGCGCGGCGTGGGCGACGCCATCATCACCTACGAGAACGAGATGCTGGTGGGCCGCGCCGGTGGCCGCGACTACGAGTACATCACGGCGGGCTCCACCATCCTCATCGAGAACCCCATCGCGATCATCGACGCGAACGTGGACCGTCACGGCACGCGCGAGCTGACGCAGGCCTTCATCGACTTCCTGCGCACGCCCGCGTCGCAGCGCACCTTCGCCGAGCACGGCCTGCGCCCCGTGGTGCCCGCCGTGGAGGCCGAGACCCGCAGTCGCTTCGCCGCAGTGGAAGACCTCTTCACCATCCGTGACCTCGGTGGCTGGGCCGAAGCCCAGCGCCTGCTGTTCGACGAGAACGGCATCTACGACCAAGCGCTCGCGCGCGGTCGCCAGGAAGCCCCATGAGCCTCCCGAGTCACGCCCTCCACCCGAGCACCGGCGAGCGGGTGCTGCGCCTCGGCGTCGCGTTCTACGCCATCGCGCTGGTGGCTCTGCCGCTCTTGGTCATCGTCCACGTGGCGTTCGCCGACGGGGCGGCCGCGTTCTGGGAGCACGTCACCAACCCCATCGCGGTCTCCGCGCTCTGGCTCACGGTGTGGACCGCCCTGCTGGTGGCCGTACTCAACGTCTTCCTCGGCACCGCCACCGCGTGGGTGCTGGTGCGCTACCCGCTGCCGGGGCGCGCGCTGCTCTCCGCGCTGGTGGACCTGCCGCTCGCCATCCCCACGCTGGTGGCGGGTGTCATGCTCGCCATCCTGTACGGCCCCACGTCGGTGGCCGGTCAGCGCTTCGAAGCCTGGGGCTTCGAGGTGATCTTCGCGCCGCCGGGCATCGTCATCGCGCTGCTCTTCGTCACGCTGCCCTTCGTGGTGCGCGCGGTCGAGCCGCTGCTCTCCGAGATCGACCCCGCCGAGGAAGAGGCCGCCATCGTGCTGGGTGCTGGTCCGTGGCGCACGTTCCGCACGGTCTTCCTGCCCGCCATCATGCCGGCCGCCATCTCGGGGGGCATCCGCTCGCTCGGCCGCGCGCTCGGCGAGTTCGGCTCCATCGTCATCGTGGCGGGCAACATCCCGTTCGAGACGCTCACCGCGCCGGTCTTCCTCTTCGGCGAGATCGAGAGCGGCGCGCCCAAGGCCGCCGCCGCGGTGTCCACGGTCCTCTTGTTCATCGCGCTCTCGCTGCACGGCGTGGCGCGCTACCTCGAAGAGCACACCGGAGCTCGTGATGCAGCGCGTTGACATCGAACCCTTGCGCATGACCCCGGTGCCCGCCACGGCGGAGCTTCCTTCGGTGTCGCGGCCGCGCACCATCCTCGGACAGCTCGCGCTCGCGTCCGTCGTGCTCGCCTATCTCGGCGTAATCCTCTTGGCGCCCATCGTGGCGCTCGTGGTCGAGACCGCGAAGGTGGGCTTCGGTCCCGCCATCGAAGCGGTCAGCACGCCGGACGCGCTCGGGGCGCTCGAGCGCTCGTTCTGGCTGGTGATCATCGCGCTCGCGGTGAACACAGTGGCGGGGGTGCTGGGCGCCATCGCCATCGTGCGGCACCGCTTCCCCGGTCGTCGCCTCTTGAGCGCGCTCTTCGATCTGCCGCTGGCCGTGTCGCCCGTCATGATCGGCCTCGGCTTCCTCCTGCTGGTGGGTCGCGACGGCCTCTTCGCGCCAGCGCTCACCGCGCTGAGCCTGAAGGTGGTCTTCTCCTTCCCCGGCCTGGTCATCGGTACGCTCTTCGTGACGCTGCCGTACACGGTGCGCGAGATCGCCTACGTGCTCGAGGAGATCGGCACGAGCGAGGAAGAGGCCGCCACCACGCTCGGTGCGTCACCGTGGCAGACCTTCTTCCACGTCACGCTGCCGAACATCCGCTTGGCCCTCGGCTATGGGCTCCTGATGACGGCCGCACGCACGCTGGGTGAGTTCGGCGCCGTGCTGGTGCTGGGCGGCAGCATCTCGGGGCAGACCCAGACCGCCACCACGTTCATCCACGACGCCATCGAAGAGCGCCAGCTCGCCGGCGCGTACGGCATGGCCATGGTGCTCGCGGTGGTGAGCGTCGCCCTCTTGTTGGTGTTGGAGTTCGCGAAGAGTCGTAGACAGCCGGCGACGGCAGGCAAGGCAGGCACATGAGGATCCGAGTCGAAAATCTCTCCAAGCGCTTCGGCAACTTCGTCGCGGTCGACAACGTCAGCTTCGAGGTGGACAGCGGCTCGCTGGTGGCCCTGCTGGGGCCCTCGGGCAGCGGCAAGAGCACTATCCTGCGCATCCTCGCGGGGCTCGAGTCGGCCGACTCGGGGCGCGTCTGGTTCGACGACGAAGAGGCCACGCACGTGCACGCGCGCAGCCGTGGCATCGGCTTCGTGTTCCAGCACTACGCGCTCTTCCGCCACCTCACGGTGGGCGAAAACGTGGCGTTCGGGCTCGACGTCCGAAAGGTCGACAAGGCCGTGTCGGCGAAGCGCGCCAGCGAGCTGCTGCAGCTGGTGGGCCTCGGCGGCCTCGAGAAGCGCTATCCCGCGCAGCTCTCGGGTGGTCAGCGTCAGCGTGTGGCGCTCGCGCGTGCCCTCGCGCCCGAGCCCAAGCTGCTCTTGCTGGACGAGCCCTTCGGGGCCGTGGACGCGAAGGTGCGCGAGGAGCTGCGTCAGTGGCTGCGTCGCCTGCACGACGAGGTGGGCGTCACGTCCATCTTCGTGACTCACGACCAGGACGAGGCCTTCTCCGTGTCGGACCGTGTGCTGGTCATCCACCAGGGCGGGCTCGAGCAGAGCGGCACACCCACCGAGATCCTGGACGAGCCGGCCACCGAGTTCGTGGCGAGCTTCGTGGGCGAGGTGAACGTCTACCCGTCCGTGGTGCAGAACGGGGGCGCCGTGGTGGGCGAGCTGCACGCGCCGCTCAAGGGTCAGCATGCCGAAGGGCCCGTGCGCCTCGTCATCCGCTCGTACGACCTGAAGTTCTGGAAGGACGACAAGGGCATCGCCACCGTGGAGCGCGTGGTGACGCTGGGCGACCGCGTGCGCATCCACGCGGCCCTCGATGGAGCGGGTCCGATCGTGGCTCAGTTCCCACGCCGCAGCAGCCTGCTCAAGGGAATCGAGCCTGGCTCGCGGATTGCAGTGGAGGTCACCAGCGCCCGCACATATCCCGTGGAAACCGCGCAAACACAGGTCTAGCCGTGAAATATGATGGAAAGCCCAGCGCCCGACTGTCACCTTCCCGTGGATGGCAATCCCTGAGTCAGGAACGCCGGACATGAGCCTCGAGTCCCAGCTCTGGCGCGAGGTCTGCCAGCACCTCGAACTCGAGGAGTCCGTCCAGCGCGTCTTCGACATCCTGGCCGAGCACGTCCCCGTGGTGGCCCTCGTCATCCGGCGCCTGGACCTCGACCCGCTGCGGCTCACCACCGTGGCCATGGGCACCGCCGAGCACGGCGACGCGCAGGCCGACGCCCGCAAGCGCTGGCCGTCGCGCACCGACCTCGACCGCGTGGCGGCGCGCGAGCTGACGCACCTCTTGGACCAGAAGCGGCTGGCCATCGTGTCGCGCCGCGAACCCTTCCTGGCCGAGGCGCTGGTGCCCAAGACCGTCGTCGGAACCGTCATCGCCATGCCGCTCGCCGCGGGTGGCAAGCCGGTGGGCGTGGCGCTGCTGTTGGTGGACCCCGAGGTCAACGTGGGCCACGACCACCTCGACATCCTCGCGCCGGCCGCTTGGCCGCTGGGCGTGGCCTTCGAGAACGACCTGCGCCTCCACGAGCTGGCGCGCATGCGCGAGGCCCTCGAGGCGGACCGCGAGGCCCTGCTCTCGCGCCTCGAGCGGCAAGACATCAGCGAGGTGGTGATCGGCGAGATGGGCGGCCTGTCCAACGTGATGCAGCGCGTGGAGCAGGTGGCCAAGACCGACGCGCCCGTGCTGGTGCTGGGCGAGACGGGCTCGGGCAAGGAAGTGATCGCGCGCGCCATCCACTCGCGCTCGCGGCGGTCCAAGGGGCCGGTGGTACGCATCAACTGCGGCGCCATCCCGTCGGAGCTGGTGGACTCGGAGCTCTTCGGTCACGAGCGCGGCTCGTTCACGGGCGCAGTGGCCACGCGCAAGGGCTGGTTCGAGCGCGCCGACGGCGGCACGCTGTTCCTCGACGAGATCGGTGAGCTGCCGCTCGCGGCCCAGGTGCGCCTGCTGCGCGTGCTGCAAGACGGCACCCTCGAGCGCGTGGGTGGCACGCAGACCATCAGCGTGGACGTGCGCATCGTGGCCGCCACGCACCGGCACCTCGAGACCATGGTGGCCGAGGGCAC
>CAZEAA010000376.1:0-6167 GCA_964510015.1 uncultured Sandaracinaceae bacterium | reverse complement strand
GCACACGAAGTCGCTGGTCTCGAGGCGGAAGTCGCCGCGGTAGTCCGTGTCCACGGCGGTCATCAGGTCGTGCAGCCCGCGCGCGCCGCCGTCCACGACGTAGCGCAGCGACTCGCCCACCACGCGCACGTTGGCCAGAAACTCACCGTGGGTGACGCGCACGCCGTCTTCGTGACGCCACAGCAGGAACGGGGCTCGGGGCACCAGCGCCACCCGATGTCCCGCGATGCGGACATGAGCCTGCGCGCGCTCGCTCACGCGAGACCTTCGCCGCGGCCGTCGCCGTTGCCAGCGAGGCGCTGGGCCAGCACGCGCTCCACGGTGTGGACGATGGCGACCGTGCGGGGGTCGAGCTCGATGTTCACCAGGTCGCCCACGTGGCGGGTGCCGAAGTTGGTGAGCCGCAGGGTCTCCGGGATGAGGTGCAGGGTGAACCCGTCCGAGAACGTCCGCCCCACGGTGAGGCTCGAGCCGTCCACCGCGACGAAGCCCTTGGGCAGGATGTACGGCATGAACGCCTCGGGGACGCGCACGCGCATGGCCACGTCGTGACCCTCGAGGCGCACCTCGGCGATCTCACCGCGGCCCACCACGTGACCGGCCACCTCGTGCCCGCCCAGCTCGTCGCCGATGCGCAGGCTGCGCTCCACGCTGACCAAGCGGCCCACCTCGAGCGTGTCGAGGGTGGTGAGGTTCAGCGTCTCCTGGATGGCGTCGAAGCGGACGCGCGTGCCCTCGAGCGCGACCACGGTCTGGCACACGCCGTCGATGGCGACGCTGGCGCCGAGCTCGAGCCCCGCCGAGAGCTCCGGACCGAGGTCCACCTGATAGCTGAGGAGCCCCGGCGCGCGGGCGACCTGCACCACCGGAAAGAGCCCCCGCGTGATTCCGCTGTACATGGACCCGTCATAGCAGGGCCGCGCGCTTGGGTCATGTCACCTCGGGTGGCATGTCACCCCGGCGCGCGGCCGAGCCAGCGTGGGCCGCCCGTCACGCGGCGTTGACCGCGATCTTGCGAGCGCTCGGGGCATCTCGCTTGGGCAGGGTGACGCGCAGCACACCGTCGGCGAGCTTGGCGTCGATGTGCTCGGGGTCCACCGTCTCGGGCAGCGTGAACGAGCGCCGGAAGGTGCCGCGCGCCCGCTCCACGTGGCGGAAGCCGGTCTTCTCGTCGGTGGTGTCCACGGTCTCGCTGCGCGTGGCCTCGATGACCAGGACGTTCTTCTCCACGTTGATGTTGACGTTCTCGGTGGTGACACCGGGGAGCTCCGCAAGGATCTCGTACGCCTCGGCGCGCTCGTGGATGTCCACGGCCGGGCGCAGGTAGCCGTCGTTGACGGCGGCCGGGCGACGGCGGGCGGGGACGGTGCGGTAGAAGTCGGCGAAGGGGTCGAACAGGGTCAGCATGGCGTAGGTCTCCATGGCCGCGCGAGTCGCGCAGCCGACAGGGGGTGGGTGGTCAAGTGAGTCCCGGTGGCCTGTTTCAAGGGCCGAGAGGGTCTTGTTCAGTGACTCGCGGGCAAACTAAACACGGCCCCTTCCGTGTCAACGGGCTCCCGTTCGGGCCCGCGTTTCGCCCACTCGGTCGCGATTCCTTGCATGGTCACGTATGATGGCCGTGAATCCCTTGGCGTCTCGTGCGTCCGAGGCCCATCCCCGCGTTCGCTCGCACCTTGGAGTCCCCATGAAGCACCTTCCTTCTTCGCTGCATCTCGCGTCGCTGGCCTTCGTCTCGCTGCTCACCTCGGGCTGCATCACCATTACCGACGGCTCCTCCACGCCCTTCGGTAGCGACGTGTCGCTCGACGGCCTGTGGGACGTCAACGGCGACGTGCCCACCGAGGAGAGCTGCGGCGACATCGACACGGTGCGCGTGGCGGTGTGCTGGGACGCCGCAGGCAACGACTGCTACACGACGGGCTCGCTGATCTTCGACTGCGCCGACGGCGAGTTCGACACCCGGCCGACGCGCGTGCTGGCCGCCGGCACCTACTACACGCGCTGGGAGGCGCTCGACTCCGCGGGCAACGTGCTCCAAGAGACGGCCCCCTTGCTCCTCAACGTGGGACTGGTCGGGCATGCCACGCTCGCCACGCCCGACTTCGACGGCTACGTGCCGCCGGCCACCTCGGTGACCGTGCAGGTGCGCTTCCAGGGGATGCAGGGCGGGCCCTTCCTCACCTGTAGCCAGGCCAACATCCAGAACAACCAGTTCACGTACAGGCTCCATGAGGGCTCGACCGGCTCGGACCCGATCATCGCGGGTCCCACCGTTCAGAGCTGCAGCACGGGCAGCGACGTGGTCTTCACCGAGAACGCCAGCTTCCAGTTCGACGACCAACCGTACGCGTTCTACGTGAGCGCGACGGAGAACGTGAACGGGTGCGAGAGCACCTGGATTGCCACGTGCCCCTTCACCCTCACGCTGAACACCTCGAATCAGGTGACCTGCAACGTGAGCCTGCAGCTGGGCGCGGGCTGCTGAACTCGTTTGCTCTCACGGGCCTCCCGCCGGCTTTGCACTGCGGAGGGCCCGTGCTTACATCCTCTCCGTGTTCCAACTCCCACGCCTGATGCCGCTCACGCGGGGCCTGATCATCGCCACCGCGGTCAGCTTCCTGCTCCACACGGTCATGCAGGTGTGGGTGGCCTTCCCGCTCAGCAACTACACGGGGCTGCTGACCGGGGGGGTGACGCCCTGGACGGCGCTGCAGCTGGTGACGCACCCGCTCGCGTGGTTCATCGCCCCGCGGTCGGCGGGCACCTTGCTGATCGACCTGCTGGTCTTGTGGTTCGCGCTCGGGGCCTTCGAAGAGCGCTTCGGCGGCAAGGCCACGGCCATCCTGGTGGCCGCCTCGACGCTCGGGTCGGGCGTGCTGGCGGTGTTGGTCGGTCTGCTGGCGCGCCCTGACGTCATCCTGGGGCCCACCATCTGGTTCCTGGCGGGCTGGGCCGGGCTGGGCTGGGCCCTGCGGCATGCCCCGATCAACCTCCTCGGGCTGAACCTGCGCGGCGTGATCTACGTCTGGGTCGCCCTCGTGATCGTCGTGCTCAACTTCCTGACGGACCCCCGCGTGCCCACCCTGTTCGCGGAGCTGGGAGCCATCGGCGCCGGCGTGGGATTCGTGGCGTGGCGGAAGAGGAGGCTGCCTCCCGCGCGTATCTCCTCGGTGGTCTCGCTGAGCGCGGCGCGCAAAGCCCGCGACGGAAAGAACAAAGAGTGGCTGAACTGAAGGCGGCGCAGCCGCGGGGGCTCGCTTGGGTGGTGGCGGGCCTGGTGCTCGGGCTGGCGGGCTGCGAAGGCTGCTCGTGCGGCGGCGACCGCCTCGTGACGTTCGGGCTCGACGCCGGGGCGCGGCCTGGGCAGTCCGCCCCCGTGGCCGACGTGCCCACGGGACGGGGCCCGGACGCGGGCGCTCTGGGCGGGACGGGTGAGCGGGCGCGTGCCCTGCCGGCCGGAACGCGACGTGTCGAGCTGAGCGGCCAGCCGCTGCAGCTCACGGACGGCGACCTGCGCTCCATCCTGATGGCGGACGTGGACGGCGACGGCGACCAGGACGCCTACGTGCTGCACACGCGCGGGGTCAGCGTGCCCGGGGCCACGGCACCGGCGGGTGCGGGCGCGCTCACGGCGCCCATCGTGGTGCTGTCGCTGGCGCGCGTGGCGCCGAGCGGGGTGACGCTCACCGAGCTGGGGCACGCCCTCGCGCCGCCCGAGTGCGAGCTGTCGCAGGGCGGCGGCGAGACGCTCGGGCCCACGCTGGTGGTGCTGACGGCGGCGTACACCTGCGCCACCGGGCCCGCGTCCGTGGCGCTGCTGGCGAGCCGCGAAGCCCAGCCGCGCCTGCGTGAGCGGATGACGCTGCTGGCGCCCGCGCCCGTCGTAGTGCCGCCGAGCGCCGACGCACCGGCCAGTGCGGCGCCTGCCCCGGTCAGCGCCGACCCGAGCTCCCTGCCGCTGGCGCTGGCCCTGCGCGCCGAGGACAAGAACCAGGACGGCGTGCCCGACCTGGTGGGGCGCGTGTCGCTGGGCGAGGGCGACGACGCGGTCAGCGTGGAGCTCACGTGGATCGACGGGGCCGGAGGCCTCGCGCGCGACCGAGCCGAGCCCGAGGCCACGCTGCGGACGCTGGCCAACAGCGCGGCCGAGCCGCTGACGCGCCAGCCGGAGGTGGCCCTGCGCAGCGCCCAGCGCGTGCTGGCCCTCTACACGGCTCTGTGTGAGGAAGGGGGTGCTGAGCGTGTGCGGCTGGGTGACGCGCAGGGGCTGCCCTGTGGTCGCTCGCGCGGCGCTGGCAAGGCGGCCGCGGTGGTGGCCGCCGCGCACGCCCAAGCGGGCGACGTGTTCGAGGCGGCCGAGGCCATCGCGCGCCTGGACGCCGAGACGCTGACGGTCAGCGACGCCGAGCGGCGCATGGTGTCGCGGGCTTATGGACGCGCGCCGGGGCCGCGCGGCCTGGCGATGCGCAAGCTGGCCGACGTGACGGGGCGCACGGGGCTGTCCTTCTTGGACGACCAGTACGTGCAGCTGCCGGGTGGGCGCGTGGTGTCCATCCGCGACGTTCCCGCCGCGCCGCCCACACCTGCCGCGGCGGCCGAAGACGGTGGCGTGCCGGCCCCGGGCAACACCGCAACCGCCCCGGCGGCCGGGGTCGCGAACCCGAACCTGCCTCCGCCGCGCATCAACGCGGGCCTGGTGGTGGACCCGAGCGGGCGCTTCAAAGCCGCGCGCGTGGGTCGCAGCTGCGCCGCCTACGTGGTGGAGCTGGTGGCCCTCGACCCCATCCTGCACGGCGCGCCGCGGCTGGCCAACCTCGCCCCGCTCGAGACGCCGCGCTGTCCGGCAGGCGCCCCGGCCGCCATCGAGGCCGCCGAGGACGGTGGGTTCGTGCCGCTGGGCTGGGCACCGCAGGGCCTGCTGCTGGCCCGGCGCGACGAGCTGTGGGTGCTCCCGCTCACCGATGAAGCGCGCCCCGCCGGAGAGCCCTTCCAGGTGGCCGCCGGCACGCTGCCCCCGGCGCCCGTCAACGGACCGGCCATCCAGCGCGACGGCGCGCGCTACGTCACCGCGCTCGACGCGGGGGTGGTGCTTCACAACCTGGGACCCGAGCCCGGGCTGACCCTGCTGCGCCCCACAGGCTGGAGCGACGTCACGGGGGATACGGCCGTGCGCGGCCTGGCCCTTGCCCCGAGCGCCAACGCCGTGGTCGTGCAGCGGGGCGCGTCCGTGTATTTGCTGACGTGGTGAGCGGCATGCGGCATCCTGTCCCCCACTCGCGCCGAACCGTCCGCGCGGAGACGACCTTGCCTCAGTTTCGCTCAGCAACACGGCCGCCCCCCGCCCTCGCGCTTCTCGGCCTGCTCCTCGGCCCGCTCCTCGTGAGCTGCGGCGGGCGTGAGCCACGGCCCGCTACCCCCTGCATGTCGGACCGCGAGTGCAACGGCTCCGAGCGCATCTGCCACGAGGGCCGCTGCCGCTTCATCGCCGAGGTCACGGCCGAGCTGGCCGCCAATCCCGAGCCTGCCCCAGTGGCCGACGCGGGCGTGGCGGCAGGGGACCACGATGCGGGCCCGAGCCTCCCCGCTGCGCCCGTCGCGCTCGGCCTGCCCATGTTCATGGGCGACCCGCGTCACACCGGACGCAGCCCGTACCAAGGCCCCGCAGCCGCCCCGACCGAGGCCTACCACTACGCCACCACCGGCCGCGTGTTCGCCAGCATCGTGCTGCACGAGGACACGGCCTACGTGGCGTCGCTCGGTCGCGCGCTCTCGGCGGTGGGGCCCGATGGCAGCCTGCGCTGGCGCTACAGCGCGAGTGGCCGCGTCTACGGCACCCCCGCCGTGGACCCGAGCGGGACGGTCTACGTGGCCAGCGACGACGGCTGGCTCACCGCCCTGCGCTCGAGCGGGCAACCCGCGTTCCGCGTGCAGCTGGGCGACACCCTGGACGGCAGCATCACCATCGGACCCGATGGCACGCTCTACGTGGCCGGTGACGGCGTCTTCGCGGTCACCCCACAGGGGCAGGTCGCGTGGCAGGTGGCCAGCCCCGGCCACATCCGGAGCAGCCCCGCGCTGCACCCGGACGGCTTCCTGGTGGTGGGCACGCCAGACGGAATCGTGCGCGCCATCAACCTGGACGGGCGCCCCCGCTGGGAGGCCCAAGT
>CAZEAA010000375.1:0-6171 GCA_964510015.1 uncultured Sandaracinaceae bacterium | reverse complement strand
GGGTTGGCCCCCTTCGAGCAGGCGCTGCGTGCCCAGCTGCGGGCCATGACGTTCCTGCAAGATGGCGCCCTCGAGGAGGCCACCCTCGCCCTCGACGAGGCCCCCTATCCGACGACGCCGGCGGTCGACGCGTGGATCGACCTCACGCGCGCGCTGCACCACGTGCTCTGCGGTGGCGTGGACGCCGCTCGGGCGCTGCTGGCCGCCCGCACGGACGAGGCACAGCAGGACCCGGCGTTGCGCGTGCATCACGACACCGTCGCGGCGCATGCGCTCGCGGCGGAAGATGACGAAGCCGGTGCACGCGAGCTGCTGTCCGCGCTGCTGGCTCGCTCGGGGGTGGGCGGGCTGGCTCTGGTGCTCCGCCCGGTGGGTCCTGCCACCGATCTAGCGCGAGCCCTGGTGGCGACACACATTGCTCCACCATGAAGCAAGTCACACTGCTGGTCCTCACCAACCTCGCCGTCCTCACCATGCTGAGCGCGTTGCTGGCGGTCTTGCGCGTGCTGGGCATCATCCCCCCCGACTTCGGGCTCGCGAGCTACACCGGCATGCTGGTGCTCTCCATGGTCATGGGGTTCGGCGGCGCGTTCCTCTCGCTGGCCATGTCCAAGAGCATCGCCAAGCGCTCGGTGGGCGCGCAGGTCATCACGCAGCCGCGCAATGAAGTGGAGCGCTGGCTGTTCACCACGGTGCAGCGTCAGGCGCGGGCTGCGGGCATCGACATGCCCGAGGTGGCCATCTACGCGTCGCCGGACATGAACGCCTTCGCCACCGGCATGAGCAAGAACAGCTCGCTGGTGGCCGTGAGCACCGGGCTGCTGAACAGCATGACGCGCGACGAAGTGGAGGCGGTGCTGGCGCACGAGATCTCGCACGCCGCGAACGGCGACATGACCACGCTCACCCTGGTGCAGGGCGTGACCAACACCTTCGTGTACTTCCTGCCGCGCGTGCTGGGCGACGTCATCGACACCGCCCTCTCGCGCGACGAGCGGCGCCACGGGCGCGGGCCGGCCTACTTCCTGATCGTGATGGTCATGCAGTTCCTGCTGGGCATCTTGGCCACGGTCATCGTGCGCTGGTTCAGCCGCTACCGTGAATTCAAGGCCGATGCAGGGGCCGCGAAGCTCGAGGGCGCCGAGTCCATGATCAGCGCGCTGCGCCGCCTCAAGACCAGCGCGCCACCCGAGCTGCCAGCCAGCATGGAGGCCATGGGCATCGCCGGAAACGTGAGCGCGCTGTTTGCCACGCACCCGCCGCTCGACGCGCGCATCGCCGCGCTGGGTGGGGCTACCGCGCAGCGCACGGGCACGTGGGGCGGCTGACCGGGAGCCGTCTCAGCGGCGGGTCAGGATCACCACCGGGAGCTCTCGCTCGGTGCGCGTCTGATAGCGCTTCCACATGGGGTTGACGTCACCGCCGCGCTCCCACAGGCGAGCGCGCTCGTCGCCAGTGGCCAGGCTCGCCGTGGCCGGGAACTTGTCGCGGCCCACGCGCACGGTAGCGCTCGGGTTCACCTTCAGGTTCTTCCACCACTGCGGGTCGTTCCGCGCGGCGCCGTCGGAGCCCACCACCACGTAGCGGCCGCCGTCCTCGAAGTAGACGAGCGGCGTGGTGAACGGGTTGCCCGACTTGCGGCCGGTGACCGTCAGCAAGAGCGTGGGCAGGCCGGCCCACGCGCCGAGGCGGCCGTCGCTGCGCTCGTACAGCTGGGCGTGAGCGTTGAAGCCAGCCTTGAGGAGGCGCGCGCGCAGCTTGCGGAACGTGGATGCCATGCCGCGAGCGTAGCCCACGCACGGCCCTCGTCACGTCAGCGCATGATCTTGAGGCGCTTGCGGCCCTCGGTGGCCGGCGCCGTGCTCTTGCCCGTGCGGTCGAAGTGCTGCTTGGCGATCAGCGTGGCGAGCGCGTCGGCCACGGCCGCGAAGGCCTGCCCCGCGGCGGACTCGGGGGCCGCCTGCACCACCGGGGTGCCCTTGTCGCCCCACTCGCGCACCAGGCTGTCGATGGGGATCTGCCCCAGCAGCGGCGCCTTCGCGTACTCGGCCACCTTCTGGCCGCCGCCCGAGCCGAAGATCTCCTGCTTCACGCCCGCGCTGTCGATGAAGAAGCTCATGTTCTCCACCACGCCGAGGATGGGGATGTTGACCTTCTGGCACAGCGAGACGCCCTTGTAGACGTCGGCCAGCGCCACCTCTTGCGGGGTGGTCACCACCACGGCGCCGGTCACTTTCACCTTCTGCGCCAGGGTCAGCGCCACGTCACCCGTGCCGGGCGGCAGGTCCAGCACCAGGTAGTCGAGGTCGCCCCAGTCCACGTCGTTCACGAACTGCTGGAGCGCCCCGTGCAGCATGGGCCCGCGCCAGATGATGGCCTGCTTGGGCTCGTCCAGCAGGAAGCCGATGCTCATGAGCTTGAGGCCGAAGCGCTGCAGCGGCTCGATGCGCTTTCCGTCCGTGCTGCTGGGCCGGCCCGTGATGCCCAGCATGGTGGGCAGCGAGGGGCCGTACAGGTCCGCGTCCAAGAGACCCACGCGCGTGCCCATGCGGCGCAGCGCCAGCGCCAGGTTGGTGGCCACCGTGCTCTTGCCCACGCCACCCTTGCCGCTCATCACCAGGATGACGTTCTTCACGCCGGGCAGCGGGTCCTCGCTGGTGGCGTCGCGCGTGGGCACCTTCACGCTGAAGGTGACCTCCATCAGGGTCACCCCGATGGCGTGCCCGGCCTTGTCGATGGCGTGCTTCACGGCCAGCTTCACCTCCTCGGCCGGCGAGGAGAGCTGCACGTGCGCCGCGCCCACGGTCCCCGAGAGCGTCACCTTCGACAGCGTTCCGAGCTCCCCGATGGGCTTCCCGAACGTGGGATCGACGACGGCGGCGAGGGCGGACTCGAGGGCGGCTTGCGTGAGCTCGGACATGGCGCCTGTTTTGAGGTGCCGGCGCGGGCGGGTCAACAGGAGGAGCCATCCGCGCCGTTCTGGTACAACCCCGCCATGAAGCGCGCGCTGTTCATGGTCACCGCCCCGTTGGTCCTCTCGCTGCTCGGCTGCGGCGGCGGAGACACGGTGCTGACGTGCAATGAAGGAACGTTCGCCATGGACGGCTCGCTCGAGTGCATCCCGTGGACCGTGTGTACCGTCGGCTCGGTCACCACCGCCCCTCCCACCAGCACGAGCGACCGGGTCTGCGGGGCCTGCCTCGGTGGCACCTACTGCGCGGGTGGCGACGCCATGCCGGAGCCGTGCGCCGCGCTCACGTGGGACCACGACGGCGACCCGGCCACCGTCTGCGTGGCGGTGACGGACTGCGAGCCGGGGACGTTCGCGGCGAGCGCGCCCACTGCGACCATGGACCGGGTCTGCACGGCGTGTGGTGTGGACAGCTTCTCGCTGACAGTGAACGCCGTGAGCTGCACGCCGGCCACGGTGTGCGAGGCCACCGAGCTCGAGGCGGTGGCCCCCACGCCCACGAGTAATCGGCGCTGCGACCTGGCCGAGTGGACGGCGGTGCTCGGCACCACGGGGACCGACGACGGCTACGTGCTCGCGCTCGACGGCGACGGCGGGGTGCACGTGGGCGCCAACGCCACCGCGGCGTTCCCCGGCCTGACGCTCACGGGCAACACGGACGTGGCCGTGCTGCACTTCGACGGCAACGGAGTGGGCGGCGCCGTGGATCAATTCGGGAGCCCTTTCTACGACGTGGTCAGCGGCATCGCGCGCAGCCCCGACGGCCGCGTGCACGTGTTGCTCTCGGCGCAGGGCCTGGTCGGCGCGAGCCAGCTCGGCAGCTTCGACTTCGTCTCGCGGCACTACGCGCCCGACGGGACGGTGGAGCGCACCGTGCAGTTCGGCACCAACACGCAGGACGTGGCGGGCTCCATCACCACGGACGCGGACGGCAACGTGTACCTGGCCGGGCAGGTGCGCGCCGCGCTCGGCGACCAGACGGCCCTCGGCGACGCGGACGGCGTGCTGCAGAAGTACGACCCGACCGGCGCGCTGCTGTGGACGCGGCAGTTCGGGACCGCGGGCTACGACCAGGCGACCTGGGTGGCCATCACCTCGGACGGGAACGTCGTGGTGAGCGGCTACGTGACCGGCACGCTCCCCGGCGAGACGGGCACGGGCGGCATCGACTCGTTCGCCATGGCGTTCGACCCCAGCGGCACCTTGCTCTGGCAGGACCAGCACGGCACGGCGGCCACCGAATTCGGCGTCAGCATCGCCACCGACGCGGCGGGCAACGCGTACCTCGTGGGGCGCACGCAGGGCACCTACCCCATGGCCACCAGCGCCGGCAGCACCGACGTGATCGTGCGGGCCTACGACGCGGACGGGGCCGTGCTCTACACCACCCAGTTCGGGACCAGCGGCCAGGACGACAGCATGTCGATCAGCGCGGCGCCGGACGGGCGGGTCTTCGTGGTGGGCTACACGGCTGGCACGTTCCCCGACCAGACGTCCGCCGGCGGCGGCGACGCCTTCCTGGCCGAGCTCGACGTGGACGGAGCGCTCGTCGCCGTGCGCCAGTTCGGCTCCACGGGGACCGACGTGGCGCGCGACGTGGTGTTCGACCCCCGCGGCAAGGTCTACCTCACGGGGACCGTGGCGGCCGAGTTCGCCGGGCAGACACCCATGGGCCCCTCGGACCTCTTCGTGATGAGCGTGCTGCCCAGCGCTCTCTGAGTTGCAACCTTCAGATCAAGTTGCAACCTCAGTCTGCCGTCGTCAGCGGCCGGGGAGCGTGCCCATGGTCTTGCAGATGATGCCCAGCATCACCTCGTCGGCGCCGCCGCCGATGGAGCCGAGGCGCCCGTCGCGGTAGAGCTGGCCGGCGGGGTTGTCCCACATGAAGCCGTTGCCGCCCCAGTACTGGAGGCACGCGTCGCCCACCTCGCGCGACAGGCGCCCCACCTTGAGCTTGGCCATGGACGCCAGCTGCAGCACGTCCTTGCCGCTGATGTACAGCTCGCAGGCGCGGTACACGAGCGAGCGCAGGCACTCCACCTCGCACTTGAGCTCGGCCAGGCGGAAGTGCACCGTCTGGTTGTCCAGCAGCGACCGCCCGAAGATCTTGCGCTCGCGCGCGTAGGCCACCGTCTCGTCGATGACGCGCTCCATGAAGCGCAGGCTGTTGGCCGCGGCGAACAGGCGCTCCTCCTGGAACTGCAGCATCTGCATGGTGAAGCCGGCGCCCTCCGAGCCGATGCGGTAGCGCTGCGGCACGCGCACGTTGTCGAAGAACACCTGCGCGGTCTCGGACGACAGCATGCCGAGCTTGTGCAGCGGCTTGTCCACCGTGATGCCCTTGGCGGTCTTGGGCACCACGATGAGCGACTTGTTGATGTGCGGCTTGCCGTCCGACGTGTTGGCCAGCAGGCAGAACCAGTCCGCGCTGGGCGCGTTGGTGATCCACATCTTGGTGCCGTTGATGACGTAGTCGTCGCCGTCCTTGCGCGCGGTGGTCCCGATGCCCGCCACGTCGGAGCCCGCCTGAGGCTCACTCACGGCGATGGACGCCACCATCTCCCCGGCGATGGCCGGAGCGAGGAACTCCTTGCGCAGCTCGTCGCTGCCGAAGCGCGCGAGCGCCGGCGTGGCCATGTCGGTCTGCACCCCCACGGCGAGCGGCACCCCGCCGCAGTGCACGCGGCCCATCTCCTCGGCCATCACCATGCCGTAGGAGTAGTCGAGCCCCTGCCCGCCGTACTCCACGGGCTTGGTCACGCCCAGCAGCCCGAGGTCGCCCATCTTCTTGAACACCTCGTGGATGGGGAAGCGGCCGGCGTCCTCCCACTCACGGACATGGGGGTTGAGCTCCTGCTCGACGAAGGTGCGGACGGTGCGGCGAAGCTGCTCGTGCTCGGGGGTAAAGATCATCTCGGGTGACTCCAGCGGGGGTGGCGCGCCGGGCGCGCGGTGGCGGTGGGGATGGTACCCGTGTTACGGAGCGGAGGGAGCAACTCCGTGGACCCTCGCTGCCGTCGACCTCCCTACACGAGCGCTGCTCGGAGCACCGGGGTTGCCGTGCTGGCGGGCCTCGTCACCTTCTTGGTCGCGACCCCTGCTCGTGCATCCGACATGGGAATCCTCGGACCCATTGCCTGGCTCGCTCATGGCGTATGTCGCGCTCGAGTACGTAGTCTCGGGTTCCTATTGGGATGCAG
>CAZEAA010000374.1:0-6218 GCA_964510015.1 uncultured Sandaracinaceae bacterium | reverse complement strand
CAAGGGGTTGTGGTGGGTCATCCCGGACTTGAACCGGAAGCCAACGGATTAAGAATCCGCTGCTCTACCAATTGAGCTAATGACCCGGAGGGGAGTGGCACACCCGGTAGGAGTCGAACCTACGACCTGCGGATTCGAAGTCCGACGCTCTATCCAGCTGAGCTACGGGTGCATCGCGTGCAGAGTCTTTGGTTCCACCCTCTCGGAGGGACCGCAGCTTCGTTGCGCGAGCGCGAAGCAAGACAAGGAGTTGTTAAGGAACGGGGGAACCAAGGGGCCGAGCGAACTCGGAGGGGAAAATCTGGGGTGAGTGACGGGTCTCGAACCCGCGACCACCGGAGCCACAATCCAGTGCTCTACCACTGAGCTACACCCACCAGAAGGGAGTTGGCGCGGACTATAGCGGCGGAACGCGGGTTGGCAAGGCCTATCCCGATGGATCTGCATCGTTGCGCGCAGGCGCTTGGCGCGGGGTCACGAGGCGCCCCTGCTGGTATCGCCGGCGAGCCCACTCGGCCATCGCGATGCCCGCCGACACGGCGATGGGGTAGCTGTGGTTGATGCCGTACATGGGGATGGCGACGACCTGCTGCGCAGCCGCGAGGATCTCGGGAGCGCAGCCGTCGTCCTCGTTGCCGAACACCAGCACGGCGTCCTCGGGCAGGTCGGCCTCCCACAGGCCCACGCTGGACGCGTCCTTCTCGAACGCCACCAGCTTCCACTGCTCGCGCGCCGCGTGCTCGAGGAACGCCTCGGTGCTGGGCAGCTCCACGAGGTTCTCGTAGCGATGCATGCCCATGGCCGCGCGCGGGTACCAGGGCTCGCTGCCGATCAGCACGACCTCCTTGGCCAGGAACGAGTGCGCGGTGCGGATGATGGCACCGATGTTGAACGGGTTCTTCGCGCGGTCGATGGCCACGCGGAAGGGGTGCCGGATCTCGTCCAGCATCTCGCGGATCTCGTCGCGGGGCATGTCGAACGGGGGGACGTGCGCCATGGGCTCTCTTTCGGTCGGTCTCTCTCAGTCGGCGCTGCCGTGCCGCTCCAAGATGGCGATCTTCTGCCAGATCTTGCGCTGCAGGCCGATGGTCATCTGCTCGAGGTCCGTGACCGCCTCGAGCGACTGGTCGTCCTCGAAGCCCTCGCAGTAGAGCGCGGCGATCTTGCCCACCAGGCTCAGCATCTCGGTGCAGTAGTCGAGGTAGCGGCTCATCTCGAAGGCCGTCAGGCGCCGCACGGGCGAGCTCTCGGTGGTCTCGTAGTCGGACTCGAGCGCGTCGGGGTTCTTGGTCAGCTGGTGCACGTCCACCAGGTGGCCGAGCGTGCGCAGCTGCTGCACGGCGGCGAAGACCTTGGCGCGCTTGGCGCGGCGCTCCACCGAGAACAGGAAGAAGATGGCGGCGCCCAGCAGCACCACGTCGTTGACGGCGGCCTCGCTCACCTGCACGAACTCGGCGAGGCCGAAGCTGGCGTTGGGGGCGCTGTTCTGGAGCGCCTTCACCACGGCGAAGACGCTGCCGCCCAGGATGAGCAGCACCACGCCCACGCTCAGCGCGCGCAGCTTGTGGTTGGGGCGCGCGATCCACTCCGTGCGCTCTTTGGCGTCGGACGCCAGCTGCACCAGCTCCCGGCTGAGCCGCGAGAGGCCGCTGTCCGGGAAGCGCTCGTGCACGCGGCGGGCGAGCAGCTCGGCGGTGCTCACGAGCTTGAGCGGGTCGAGGCGAGAGAGCTCGGTCATGCTCGGCGGAGGGTAGCAGGACGGTCCCCGCGTGTCGGCTCGAGATCACGGTCCAGCAGGCAGTCGATGAACCCGCGCAGCGCCGGCGTGGGCAGGCGACGGCTCGAGTAGTAGAGGAAGATGCCCGGCACAGTGGGCGACCAATCGGCGAGCACGCATTCGAGCCGCCCGGCCTCGATCAGCTTCGTGATCGGCTCGTCGTCGTACGTGTACACGATGCCGAGGCCTTGGAGCGCGGCCTCGTCCATCACGTCTTGGAAGTTGCACGTGACTGGGCCGGTGACCGCCAGCTCGAGCTTCTTTCCCTTGCGCTCCATCGGCCAGCGGAAGACCGCACCGCTGCCGGGGAAGCGCCAGTTGATGCAGGCGTGACGGTGGAGGTCCTCTGGCACCTTGGGCCTGCCGTGCTTCGCGAAGTAAGCGGGCGACGCGACGGTACGCATCGGACGGTCGGGCGTGAGGCGCACGGCCACCATGTCCTTCTCGAGCCGCTCACCCACGCGAATCCCCGCGTCGAAGCCGCCGGCGACGATGTCCGTCAGGTGCTCGTCCACGATGATGTCGAGCACCACGTCCGGGAACGCCGCGTGAAACCGTGCGAGGCGCGGCGCGATGAGCTGCTTGGCCGCCATGCCCAGCGTGTTGATGCGCAGCGTGCCTGCAGCACGGCCCATCGATGCCACGGCCTCGGCCACGGCCGCGTCCATCTCCTGAACCAGCGGCGTCATCCGCTCGAAGAGCGCCGCGCCCGCAGCCGTGGGCGCCACACTGCGCGTGGTGCGGTTGAGCAAGCGCACGCCGAGGCGTGTCTCCAGCTGACGAATGGTCTGGCTGAGCGCCGACGCCGACAGGCCGAGCTGCGTGGCCGCACGGACGAAGCTGCGCTTCTCGACGACCGCCATGAAGGCCTTGAGCTCTGCAAAATCGGACCCGCGCATTATGTCCTGTTTACTACATGACTCATCCAGATTGTGCACCCTTATCTGAAGGGCGCGCGGCGGCCATGTTCAGGTCTCACACAGGAGAACCGAGATGACCGAGACCAACCCGCAGCTGAATCTTCCCGCCCCCATTGCCGCCTACTTCGAGGCCGACCGACTCGATGGCGAGGCGCTGGCGCGCTGCTTCGCGCCTGACGCCGTGGTGATCGACGACGGGCACACCCACACTGGCGCCGATGCCATCAAGGCGTGGAAGGAGGAGTCGGACAACCGCTATGCGGCCACCAGCGAGCCGATTGCTTGCGTGGAGGAGGGCGGTGCCACCGTGGTCACCAGTCACACGGTGGGCAACTTCCCCGGCAGCCCGCTGGACCTGCGCTACTTCTTCCGGCTCGAGGGCGGCGTGATCACCGCGCTGAAGGTGACGCTGTGACGTTCGAACTCGGCTCGAGCGGGCGTCGTGCTCTCGTCACCGGCGGCACGAAGGGGATTGGCGCCGCTATCGTGGAGACGCTGGTGCACGCAGGCGTGAACGTCGTTGGGGTCGGTCGCTCGCTGCCCGAGCGGCCGGTGGACGGTGCCCGCTACCTGGCCGCGGATCTCATGAGCAGCGACGGGTGCACGAAGGTGGCCGAGCACGTGCTGAGCGAGCTCGGTGGCATCGACATCCTCGTGAACTCGGTGGGCGGCTCGAACGCGCCGGCCGGCGGGTTCGCGGTGCTCGACGACGCGCAGTGGACGCAGGAGCTCGCGCACAACCTGTTCCCCGCGGTGCGCCTCGACCGTGCGCTGCTGCCGAACATGTTGGCGCAGGGCAAGGGAGTGATCATCCACGTCACCTCCATCCAGCACATCTTGCCGCTCGCCGAGTCGACCATCGCGTATGCCGCCGCCAAGGCAGCGCTCGCGACGTACAGCAAGGCGCTCTCCAAGGAGGTGACCCCTCGCGGCGTGCGCGTGGTCCGCGTGGCGCCCGGCTGGGTGGAGACCGAAGCCACGGTGGACTTCATCGACCGCTTGGCCAACGCGGCGGGCACGGATCGCCAGGGTGGCAAGGAGATCATCATGAAAGGCCTCGGTGGCATTCCGCTGGGCCGGCCCGCGAGGCCGCAGGAGGTGGCCGACCTGGTCGCGTTCCTGGCATCCGACAGGGCGACGGCGATCACGGGCACCGAGGTGGTCATCGACGGCGGCACCGTGCCTTCCGTTTGAGCTGGCGGTGAGGCGGCGGCCGCCACCTCTGCGCCGGCGGGGGAGGGCGGCGCGCGCGCGAAGAGGCTTGTTGGAGGCGTGAATTCGCGGTGAATGGGGCGCTACGCGCACGTCTCCAGGCTGGCACGCCGCGTGAAGAAGGTGCTGCCCATGCTCGCCACCGCCCACGCAGGCTGCCTGATTGGAATCGACGCCCACCCCGTCCAGGTGGAGGTGCAGGTGGGCACAGGCCTGCCCGGCTTCGACATCGTGGGCCTGCCCGAGCGGGGCGTGCGCGAGAGCCGCGTGCGCGTGAAGTCCGCGCTGCAGGCCTTCGGCTTCAAGCTGCCGCCGCGCCAGCTGGTGCTGAACCTTGCGCCCGGGGACCTGCGCAAGACCGGCGCGGGCTACGACCTCGCCATCGCGGTGGCGGTGCAGGCCGCGTGCGAGACGGTGGACCCGACGGCGCTGCCGGACACGCTGCTGCTCGGTGAACTCTCGCTGTCAGGGGCGCTGCGACCGGTGCGCGGAGTGCTCAGCCAGCTGCGCGGCGCGCGTGAGCGCGGCATGCGGCGCGCAGTGGTGCCGGTGGCCAACGCGGCCGAAGCCTCGCTCGCCACGGGCATCGAGGTCTACGTGGCCGACAGCCTGAGCGAGGTGGTGCGCTTCCTGAACGGGCAGCACGGTCTGCCCAAGGCCACGGCGCGCACGGCGGTCGAGAGCGGCCCGACCACCACGGACATGTCCGACGTGCGCGGGCAGTCCGGCGCGCGGCGCGCGCTCGAGATCGCGGCGGCGGGGGCCCACAACCTCTTGCTGCTGGGCCCACCCGGCGGCGGCAAGACCATGCTGGCCCGCCGCTTGGTGACGCTGCTGCCCGAGCCCACGCCCGAAGAGGCCATGGAGATCGCCACGGTGGCCAGCGCCGCCGGCATCTACGCGGGCGCCACGCGCGCGGCGGTGCGCAGGCCCTTTCGCGCGCCGCACCACACGGCCAGCGCGGCGGCGCTGATCGGCGGCGGTGACCCGATTCAGCCGGGCGAGGTGACGCTGGCTCACGGCGGTGTGCTCTTCCTGGACGAGCTGCCCGAGTTCCGGCGCGACGTGGTGGAGACGCTGCGCACCACCATGGAGTCCGGCGAGGTGAGCATCGCGCGCGCGCGCTGCCGCGTGTCCATGCCGGCCGACCCGCTGGTGGTGGCCGCCATGAACCCGTGCCCGTGCGGCTTTGCGGGGGACAGCGAGCGCGTCTGCGCGTGCACCCCCGAGCAAGTGGCCCGCTACCGCATGCGGGTCTCGGGGCCGCTCTTGGACCGCTTCGACATGCATGTAGAGGTGCCGCGCGTGCGCGCCAAGGACCTGCGCGAGGCGGCCCTCGGCGAAGGGTCGGCGGCGATTCGCGCGCGCGTCATCGCGGCGCGCCGGCAGGTCCTGCCGCGTCAGGTGGACCTGCCCACGCTGCATCGCGTGACCGAGGGCAGCAGCCTGCAGCTGCTCGACCGCGCCGTGGAGAAGCTGGGCCTATCGGCGCGCGGATACGTGAAGGCGCTGCGCGTGGCGCACACCATCGCGCTGCTCGAGGGCTGCGACGTGGTGGGCACCGCGCACGTGGCCGAGGCCGTGCAGTACCGGCGTCTGGACCGCCGCGAGAACGCCTGAGCGCGCCAGGCCTGCGCCGACCGCTGCGCGGTGGCGTTCTGCACCGCCCGCGCGCGGGTGGTGAAACCGATTCGGCGTGTCCGCACAGGGCGGCGCGCTCGTCAACACCGGAGCAAAGACAGATGACCCTCAAAGACAGACTCAAGGCCTTGGATCAAGCGTTGCGTGACGTGGAGAAGCAGTTCGGGAAGGGCTCGCTCATGCGGCTGGGCGAGCGCCCGGCGGTGAGCGTGCCCAGCATCTCCACCGGCTGCCCGTCGCTCGACGTGGCGCTCGGCTCGGGCGGCTACCCGCGCGGCCGCGTGGTGGAGATCTACGGCCCCGAGGCCAGCGGCAAGACCACGCTCACGCTGCACGCCATCGCGGAGTGCCAGCGCGCGGGCGGGGTGGCGGCCTTCATCGACGCCGAGCACGCGCTCGACACCAACTACGCGCGCGCCCTGGGGGTGGACATCGACGCGCTGCTGGTGAGCCAGCCCGACAACGGCGAGCAGGCCCTCAACATCGCCGAGACGCTGGTGCGCAGCGGTGCGGTGGACCTCTTGGTGGTGGACTCGGTGGCGGCGCTCGTGCCGCAGGCCGAGATCGAGGGCGACATGGGTCAGAACCACGTGGGCCTGCAGGCGCGCCTGATGAGCCAGGCGCTGCGCAAGATCACGGGCGTCTGCCACTCGACCGAGACCACCATC
>CAZEAA010000373.1:0-6220 GCA_964510015.1 uncultured Sandaracinaceae bacterium | reverse complement strand
ACACCCTGTTGTCCGCCACGTAGTCGCCCCGAAGGGGGGACTTTAGAACTATCCAAGCGTAGTTTGCTGCCCTCGGCTTCAGCGGCTTCAGCGGGGGGTGCCCCAATTAGCCTTCCCAGAAGCCGACTCGCCATGCTGGTCACCACCTCTGACTTGTGACGCTTCGCTGGGGACCTAATCCAGGCAGATGGTCTCGGGCGTGCTCCCGCTGCGGCCGGCCAGCTGGCCCGAGGCGCCGTCGCCGAAGCACACCACGGCCGCGTCGGCGCTGCGGATGGCGCACGTGACCGCGAACGATGTGCGCACTAGGGAGTACGAGACGCCCGGCGTCACTTCGGTGGGCGTGTCCTCGGCTTCGGCTTCGTACCCGAGCTGACCCCCGGCGCCGTTGCCCCAGCAGAAGAGGCGACCGCCGCTGCGCAGGCCGCACACGTGCTCGTACCCGACGCTCACGCTGCTCCAATCACTGTCGCTGCCCACGCGGGTGGGCTCGTCCACGTCACCCACCTGGCCGGCGATCATGGTGGGCTCGTTGCGGCCCCAGCAGTAGAGGGCGTTGCCCGTGCTGATGGCGCAGCTGAGCCGCCGGCCCGCGCTCACGCTGCGGAACGTGGTGGGTGCAGGGACGAGCGTGAACTCGGTGGCCCCCGTCAGGAGCGGGATGCCCAGCTCGTTGGCCGTGTTGGTGCCCGTGCAGTACAGGTCGCCTGCCGCATCGACCGCGCACGCATGGTGCGTGGACGCGGAGACCTCCTCGAAGGCCACGTCCGGTACCGCGGTTGGCGTGCGGATCGCGGCGTCCGCGGCGTCGCCGAGGCCCAGCTGGCCTTCGTCGTTCGCGCCCCACACGGACAGCGTTCCCGCCGTGAGCGTGGCGTAGACGCTCGAGAAGCCCATGGCCACTCGGGGCGCGCCGGACAAGACCTCGACGGGCCGCGTGCTGCTCGCGCTGCCGCCGTTCCCCAGCGTGCCATCGAAGTTGTTGCCGCAGCACAGCAGCATCCCGTCGCTGCGCTCGAGGCACGTGTTCAGGCCCGCCGCGTAGACCGCCGTGTAGGTGTCGAAGCCCACGGGGGAGGTCGGCAGCGGCGTGTTGCCGGACTCCCCATCACAGCGCTGCCCCGACTCGCCACCCCCGAAGCAGGTCACCGCACCCGCGCGCAGGACGCACAGGTGGTCCGAGCCGAGCGCCAGCATGTCCGCGAGCAGCGGCGTCTCGCAGCCGGCGCCGCCATCCCCGGTGTCGCCGTCGAGGGGGCCCATGTCGCCCGGCTCGCCGAGATCACCCATGTCCATCGGCCCGCCATCCCCGACCACGCGGCCGAGGTTCACGGTCTGGTCGCAGGCTCCGGCGCCGAGCCCGAGCAGCACGCTGACGAGCCCCAGCCCCAGCGCGCGCTGCGTGCCGGACGTGAGCCTCACGGCGTCACCCCGCAGGCCTCGCGAATGCGCGGGGCGCTGGGCGAGCGCGGATACGCAGCCAAGAAGCGCTCGGCCTCGCGCACACCGGCGTCCATGCGCCCCGAGCGACACAGCGCGAGCGCGCGGCCAGCCAGGGCCTCCACGCGCAAGGTGCCGCGGGGGTGACGAGCGAGGGCGCGGTCGAAGAGGGTCAACGCGTTCGCGGCCTGACCCGCACGCAGCTGAGCTTCGCCCGCGGCCACTAGCATGGACTCTTCAGAGAGCGGATCCGGCGCCGGCTCGTCGGCGACGCCGTTGGCGTCATGGACCTCGTTCGTGGCTTCGTCAGGGGACGGAACCGGGGAGGGGTCGTCGACGTGCATGGGCAGCGCGGTCGGCTCGGTCGCCCGCTCGGTCGCCTCGCGGGGGTGGCTCGGCGCGGGTGGCTGCCCGGGCGCTTCGAGCGCGGGCGCTTCGTCGTCCGACGACGTGACGGGTGGCACCGCTTCCACGACGGGGCTCGGGTCCACCGAGGAAGCCTGGGGCTCACTGCCTACGTGACTCTCCTGCGTGTCGGCCTGCGGGGTGTCGCTTGCGCGCGGGGTCAGCAACCATGCGCCCACCGCCAGCACCCCCACGGCGGCGAGCCCCAGCGACAGCTTCACGCCGGCCGTCCAGACGGAGGGGCTCGCCAACGTGCCGGGTGTGGTGGAGGCCGGGGTCAACGGCGACGGGGACGACGGCGACGGCGACGGGGACGACGGAGACGACGGAGACGACGGCCCCGGCCCCTGCCCCGGCGACGACGCGACGTCGGGACCGGGCGCGTCCGCGCTCACCGGGAGCGCCACGGGTGGCGGCACGCCGAGCGCCGCGAAGATGGCCAAGCGGCGCTGATCCAGCTCGTCCGCGCGGGGCTCGTCCAGCGGGCCCTCGAGGCCCAGCAGCGCGCGCGACTCGGGCGACAGGTCGCTCATGTCACTCCCGCTACTCATGGCCCCCCCGCGAGCTGGATGCGCAGCTCCTCGAAGCGGGCGCGCGCGCTGCGCAGCCGGCTGTGCATGGTGTTGGGGTTGAGCGAGAGCAGCTCGGCCACCTCGGGCCCGGGCACCTGCTCGAGCTCGACCAGCACGAAGACCTCGCGCAGCGGGTCCTCCATCGCGTCGAGGATGCGGTGCAAGAGGCGCCGCCCTTCGGCCTGGCGGGCAGCCTGCTCGGGGGTCTCGGGCGATTCGGGCGCGGGCTCGTGGCCGGCCGCGGAGACACGGCGCTGCCGACGCGCGTGCGAGCGCCGGTGGTCGGCCGCGACGCGCAGCACGATGCCGTAGATCCACGTGGACAGCTTGGAGCGCCCTTCGAACTCCCCGAGGCGCCGCGCGACCACGAGGTAGACGTCCTGGAACGCGTCGTCGACGGCCTCGTCCACCACGAGACGCCGGAGCGAGCGCAGCACGAAGGCCGACGTCTCGCGGTACACGGCGTCGAAGCGCCGGGCGTCCAGCTCGGTGGGGGGGTGTGCGGCATCTCTCTGTTCGTCAGTGTCCATCTCGAGGGGAGTTCGTCACGACGCCCAGAAGAAAAATGCGCAGGTGCCACCAAAGCCTACGCTGCGCGCCCGGCCGACCTCCCCGAGGCCCGTCACCTCGAAGCGCGGCTGCGTGATGCGCACGTCCAGGTCCACGCTGAGCCGCACGCTCGCGCGCCTTCCCAGAAGCACCGAAGGCGAGATCCCGATGGCGCCGTAAGCCCGCGCGCCGTGCCCGTTCTGGTCGAGCCCGAGACCGCGCGCGAGCGTGAGTCCCACCTCGGCCGACAAGCACCCACCCACGCGCACGCTTCCACTCACGGGAGCGAGCAAGCAGGCCACCGGCGCGAGGGTGACGGTGGCCGCGCGCGCCACGCGCTCGCCGTCATGGTTCAGTGGCGCGAAGGGCACCGCCTGCGCGCGCACGCCGATGGACAGCGCGGGAAGGACCGCACGCAGGACGCCGAACGACAGGCGCGGCACCAGCGGTGCGTCTCCGAGGCCCGAGATCACGCCCACCCCCGCGTCGATGGCCCAGCGCTCGTGCGTGGGCTCGGGAATGACCGGCTCGTCGTGCGCTGGGTCCTCGGGCTCGGGCGTCACCAGGGGCGTAGCGGCCGGTTCCGCGACGGGGTTGGGCCCCTCGGGATCGCCGAGCGCCACGCTCACCACGATCAGCGCGGAGCGGGCCACCTCGGCGCAGCGCGCGCCCTCCACCACGCGTTCGCCCACGTGACCGTCGCGCTCCACGCGGATGGTGGCCACGTACTGTTCGCCCGCCACGATGTCGATCACCACGCGCGTGGTGCCGAGCGTCTCGCGCAGCTCCTGCGGGACCACGGCGTCGAGGATGGGCCGCACGTCATCGAGCGTCGGGCACTCCGCGGGCGCGTTCCACACCAGCTGGAGGGGTTGCGCGGCACACGGCTCGGGGGCCAGCAGACCGAGCCCGCCCAGCGCGCAGAGGCACGGCAGAAGGCGCGCAGCCGCGGCGCGCATCCTGCTGCCGCCAAGCCCTGCGACTGCCCTGTGAATCATGCGAGCCGAACGATACGACGCAGGCACGGGGGCGTCCACACGCGTTCCGCCCTCGCTGGACGGCTGCGCCGCGCCGGACCGAGGGTCCCACCGAGCCTCTCGGTCGAGGGTCAGCCCGTCAGCGCCACTCGCGGGTCAGGGCGCGGATCAGCGCCTCGTGCTGTGGGAAGCGGTCGAGCAGCGCGGTGCGCGTGCCGATCTCGAGGTCCTGGAAGTCGAACCCCGGCGCCACCGTGCAGCCCACCAGCACGAACTCGTCGTCGGTCTCTTGGCCCTCGAGCCGCGCCCCGAACCAGGCCCCGGCTGGCACCACCGCTTGCGGGCGCTCGCCCGCCGCGAAGTTCGTCCCCAGCCGCAGCGCCTCGTGGCGACCGTCCTCATGGAGCACGTGCACCGTCAGCGTCCCGCCCAGGTAGTGGTGCCACACCTCGTCGCTCGCGATGCGGTGCAGCGCGCTCATGTCGCCGCGCTCCAGCAGGTAGTAGATGGCCGTGCTCGCGACCCGCGGCCCCGCGAAGCGCTCGGGCAGCCCGGAGAGTGTGAGCGGGTCGCGATAGGTCTCGCGGAAGAAGCCCCCCTCCGGGTGCGGCAGGAGTTCCAGCTGGTCGACGAGGGTGCGAGCGGTGAGCGTCATGCGGGCGGTGGGGGTCGTGAAAGGTGCCGACGGGGCCGTTGACGGCCCGCCCGTCGTACGTATAAACAATGGACGGAGCATACGTACATGTCCAGCAAGCTCACCCTCAGCGTGGCTCCCGACGTGGTGGCCGCCGCCAAGCGATACGCAGCGACCCACGACACGTCGGTCTCCCAGCTGGTCGAGGACTACCTGAGCGTGATCACTCGGCAGGCCTCCAACACTCACGCGGCACCAAGCACGCCCATGCTCACCAAGCTGCGTGGCTCGCTGCGGGGCAAGGGCGACGTCGACGACCACCGCCAGCATCTCGCCGCGAAGTACAAGTGACCCGCCTGCTGTTCGACCTGAACGTGGTCCTCGACGTGCTGTTCGACAGACGCCCGCACGTGGAGGCCGCCGCGGGTCTCTGGGCTGCCGTCGAGCGCGGCGACGTGGAGGGCGTGATCGCCGCCCACGGTGTGACCACCCTGCACTACCTCGCGGCTCGTACCATGACGGAGGTGTTCGCACGGCGCTGCGTCTCGGACGTGCTGACCGTCTTCGCGGTGGCGCCCGTGGATGCTGCGGTGCTCCGCGATGCGCTTTCGCTCGAGTTCAGCGACTTCGAGGACGCGGTGTGTGCCGCGGCGGCGTCGGCGACGGGCTGCCAAGCCATCGTCACGCGCGACCGACGCGGCTTCAAGAAGGCCCGAGTCCCTGCGCTGACCCCCGCGGAAGCGCTGGCCATCGTCTTGGCGTGATCGCGCGCCGCCATGCGCCGCCATGCGCCTCATGGCGTCTTCAGCTATGGGGTGACGTCATGGGCGCACAATGGAAAGCCAAGGGTCGCGCGGCGGGAGCCGAAGCCAAGGGACGTCTCTTCACCAAGCTCTCGAAGGAGATCATGATCGCGGCGCGCGGAGGGGCCGACCCGGCCATGAACCCGCGCCTGCGCATGGCGGTGGACGCGGCCAAGAAGCAGTCCATGACGAAGGACACGCTCGAGCGCGCCATCAAGAAGGGCGCGGGCCTGCTGGACGACGGCGCCCAGTTCGAGACCGTGGTCTACGAGGGCTACGCGCCCCATCAGGTGCCGGTCATCGTGGAGTGCCTGACCGACAACAAGAACCGCACGGCGCCCAACATGCGCGTGCTCTTCCGCAAGGGTCAGCTGGGCAGCAGCGGCTCCGTGTCGTGGGACTTCGACCGCCGCGGCGCCGTCGAGGCCTCGCCCCCCGCGGCCGGTGAAGACGCCGAAGAGGCCGCCATCGAGGCCGGCGCGCAAGACGTGGAGGCCGGCGACGACGGCAGCTGGCGCTTCATCACCGAGCCCACCGACGTGGACGCCGTGGGCCGCGAGCTCACCGCCCGCGGCTGGACGGTGACCAGCCAGAAGCAGGTGTGGATCGCCAAGAACCCGGTCACGCTCGACGACGACGCCCGCGCCGAGGTGGAGGCGTTCTTGGCCGCGATCGATGAAGACGACGACGTGCACGAGCTGTACGTCGGCCTGGCCTGAGCCGGGGGGCCGGGGCCGGGCCGAGACGGAGGCGGAGACCGTGGCCGAGACCGAGGCGGAGACCAAGGCGGAGACCAAGGCGGAGACCAAGGCGGAGACCAAGGCGGCGACCGAGGCGGAG
>CAZEAA010000372.1:0-6267 GCA_964510015.1 uncultured Sandaracinaceae bacterium | reverse complement strand
GCCCCCCCCGCCCGCCCGCTTGGGGGGGGCGCCCCCGGGGGGCGCCCCGCCCCCCCCCCCCCCCCCGGGCGCCCCCCCCCCCCCCCGGCCCACAAGACCAGCCGACCAGCTTGAACAGGGAGCCCCCGGGGTGCGGCGCCCGACCCCGGCCAGTATAGTCGCCCCCCAACTCGAGGATCCCGTGCGTAGAGTCGCCATTTTTGCCTTCTTCCTCTCGGGCGCCTCCAGCCTGATCTTCCAGAGCATCTGGTCGCGCTCGGCGCACCACGTGTTCGGCGCCACGAGCATCGCCATCAGCACCGTGGTCACCGCGTTCATGGCGGGCCTCGGCCTCGGCGCCTTCGTGGCGGGTCGCTACGCCGACAAGATCAAGAACCCGTTGCGCGCCTATGCGCTGGTGGAGCTGGGGGTCGGCGCATACGCCCTCTTGCTGCCGCACATCATCGACCCCGAGGGCTGGCTCGCGGTGGTGAACGCGTCGCTGCGCGCGAGCCTCGGCGCCGAGTCCACGGCCTTCATGTTCGCGCGGTTCTTCTGCGTGTTCCCGTTCTTGCTCATCCCCACCACGCTGATGGGCTCGAGCCTGCCGCTCTTGGCGCGCCACTTCGTGCGCTCCGATCAAGACCCCAGCGCCGTGGCCTCGTGGGTGGGCGCGCTCTACAGCGTGAACACGGTGGGCGCCGTGGCCGGCACCGCGCTGAGCGTCTTCGGGCTGATGCCCAACGTGGGCCTCTTGGCCACGGGCATCACCGCCGCGTGCATGAACTTCGCGCTCGCCGGCTTGATCTTCGTCGCGCAGCGTCAGGGCTGGGACCAGGCGCCGCGCATCGACGCTGCGAGCGAAGAGGCCGGGGACGTCGAGGCCCTTCGTCGCGTCCCCCGCTACGCGCGCCGTGCTGCGGTGGCGGCCTTCGCCGTCAGCGGCGCCGCCGCCCTCTGCTACGAGGTGGTCTGGTCGCGCGCGCTGGCCATGACCAACGGGTCTTCGGTCTATGGCTTCGGCATCATCCTGACCACGTTCCTCGTCGGCATCGCGGGCGGCAGCGCGGCCGCGTCCGGCCTCATCGCGCGGGCGGCGCGGCGCCTCGACGTGACCTCGGCCGTCGCGGTGGCCCTGGTCATGTACGCCGTGACCCCGTTCTCGCTCTTCGATCAGGCTCTGGTCGGCTCGGTCAGCATCGGCGCGGCGAGCATCCCCGGGGGTCTGCTCTCGTGGGTGCTGCTCTCGCTCTTGGGGTCCGCGCCCGTGGTGGTGCTGCGCTGGTACGCGATGCTGGGCGCCGGCCGCGGAGAGAGCCCTCGGGCGACCGGCCAGCGCCTCGACCGCATCGCGCTGCTCACCCTGCTGGTGCCGGTGCTCTTCGCCATCGTGGGCGCGTCCATCCACCGAGGCGCCAGCTACGGCCAGTATCCCCAGATCGTCGCCACGGTGGTGGTGTGCGTGGTGGCGCTGGTCGTCGCGCTGCTCACCCTGCGCAACATGCCGGTGCTCCAGCTGGCCGTCATCCAGCTGCTGATCGCGCTCTCCACGCTGGCCAACATGGTCTATCAGGACGAGGTCAGCTGCGCGCTCGGCGCCCTGGTCGGCGGCATCGAGGACCTGCCCAGTCACGTGGGCACCGTGCGCTTCTTCTCATTCTTGACGTCGTCGCTGTGCACGCTGCCGGCCACGCTCGGCATGGGCGCCATGTTCCCGCTCACGCTGCGCCTCTTCTCCGTGAGCGGCGACTCGATCGGAAACGACGTGGGCCGGGTCTACGCCGCGAACACGCTCGGCTCCATCCTGGGCGCTTGGGTGCCGGGCTTCATCCTGATGCCGCGCTACGGCATGCAGGCCGCGCTGTTCGCGGGCATGGCCCTCAACTTCGGCATGGCGCTCCTGCTGCTGGTGGTGGCCGCCGCGGACCCCGAGCCCGCTCCCGCGACGCAGCCGTCCCCCGATGGCCCCGATGGCCCCGATGGCCCGGACGACACCGGTGGCGAGGCACCGGCACCAACGCCGGCTCACGTCGCCGAGGCGCGCGCCGGCCACGCCGTCGTCGAGAGCATCCTGATCTACGCCCTCGCTCCCATCATCCCGGCCTTGGTCGCGCTGGTGTACTTCGGGCTCTTCCGCCCCAACGCGCCGTGGTTCGTGCCCAACCTCACGTGGGATCCGGGCCGCATGACGCTCGGCGTGTTCCGCCCCTCGGTGGCGCGCTCGGCTTGTCGCGAGCTGGCCAACACGCACGTGGAGCTGCTGTACTACCACGACGGCCTGAGCACCACGGTCACGGTGGAGCGCTACTGGGGCACGCACCTCGCCATGAAGAACAACGGCAAGGTGGACGCCAGCAACGGCGAGGACATGCCCACGCAGATCAACCTCGCGGCCTACCCGCTGCTCATGCACCAGAACGGCCCCGAGAACCTGGACGTCGCGGTGATCGGCTTCGGCTCGGGCGTGACCGTGGGCACCGCCCTGCACTTCCCGGTGCGCAGCGTGGACGTCATCGAGCTGGAGCGCGCGGTCCCCGAGGCGGCGCGTTGGTTCGCCGAGTACAACCACCTCGACTTCCCCCTCGAGAGCTTCCCCTACGTGGACATGGAGCGCCTCGAGGTGATCAACGACGACGGGCGCAACTACCTCGCGGCCACCGAGCGCGAGTACGACGTGATCATCAGTGAGCCCAGCAACCCGTGGATCACCGGCGTGGCGGACCTCTTCACCGAGGAGCACTTCCGCATCAGCAAGCGCCGCCTGCGCGAGGGCGGCATCTACTGCCAGTGGGTGCAGCTGTACGAGCTGAGCCCCGAGAACATCAAGGCCATCTACCGCACGTTCGCGTCGCAGTTCGAGCACGTGGTGGCGCTGTCGGCCGACGACTTCTCGCCCGACACGGTGCTGATGGGCTCGGACAGCCCGCTGCCGCTCGACCTCGGGCGCGTGGTGCGCGGCTTCGCTCACGAAGGAGCCCAGGCGGACCTGCGAGCCGGGACGCTGCACCGCCCGCACGACGTGTTCTCGCGGGTGCTGCTGGCGAGCCGCGAAGAGGTCATGCAGTTCTCGCAGATCGAGTACACGCGTGACACGGCGAGCGCGCCCTGGGTGGCGCACGCGGACTCGGACAACGCCCGCCCCTGCAACCTGCCGCTGTGCCGGCGCGAGCCCGTGCCCACCAACACGGACGACAACATGCTGATCGAGTTCGCAGCGCCCCGGGATCTCATCGGATACCAGCGCTACGAGCGCTACCTGCCCGACCACCTCTACGCGCCCACGTGGCCGTACGGCAACGTGGTGGGCAAGGTCACGGGGCTGGGCGAGGGCGACGAGGCCGCCGCCAACCTGGCCGAGCTGTCCATGGCGCTGCTGTCGGCGGGGCGCCGGGGCGAGGCGTCGTCGCTGGCCGAGGCGAGCGTAGAAGCCGGCCGGGCCCCCGAGTCCCTGGTGGCCATCGAGGTGATGCGGCGCCTGCTGGGTCCCGAGGGCGAGCCCGCCATCCACGTCACGCCGCCGAGCGCCGGGCCCGAGCTCTCGCCGCGCCAAGCGCGCGTGCTCACCGAGGGCTTCGTGGCCATCCGCGACGCCGTGGACGAGGGCGACTATGGGCGGGCCCTCAACGCCATGGAGGACATCCCGGCGCCGGTGCGCCAGCACAGCGGCCCGTCCATGAAGCTGCTGTACGCTTATCTGCTCTACAAGACCGGGGCCGTCCGCCCGCGCTACGACGAGGTGGTCACCCTGCTGGAGGAGCTGAGCGGCACCCACCCACGCTGGGTGAGCGAGCGGCCCGAGGTGCGCTACTTCATGGCTCGCAGCATGTGGGCCGAGGCTGCGTTCGGGGACGCCGTGCGGGTCATGCGGCAGTACGTGGAGCGCCACCTCATCGACGAGGCGGCGGCGCGCGACGAGGCCGCTCGCTTGGCGAACCCTCCCGCGGAAGGGACCGCTCCGACGGAGGGCACCATGCCCCCTGCCACCCCCCAGCCCCCCACCCCTCCCGCGACGGGGACGACGCCGTCGCCTGTCCGCCGCGACAGCCTGGCCCTGCCGTAGCCTGCGCTGCGCGGTGACCTGCGTAGCCCGTTATGCACTTATCGGCGATCGCTGCATACGAGGCTACGCAACGCGCGGTGAGAGATCTCGAATTCACTGCGTCTTGGACCACAAGTTACTGGAATCATTGAACCTGCAAACCTGTCCCATGGGTGACGAGGACCTGGCACGAGCCCTGCTTTGCACCCCGACGCAGCGCCCCGCCCGAGGGCGCCAAACGGGGGTCCTTTTCACCATGAGCACCGACACCATGCCTCAAGTCCAGACTGCCAGCGCCGACGAGCGCAGCGTCAAAATCCTCGCCAAGTCCGTTTACAAGCAGCTCAAGCAGAGCGGCGCCTCGCGTGCCGAGATCGTCGGCTTCACCAACGCAATGCTCGAGCTGGTCACCAGCGAGATCCGCGGCAGCCAGACGCCCGACGCCTGACGGCCGACCGGGCGCCTCGCTCGCCCTCGCCCCGTTCCCCAGTGCCCCTTCCTTGCCGCCCCGCTCACGCGCAGGCGGCTTTCGTGTTTCCGCCGAGTGACGAACCACGCGAATTGGCCAGCCCGTGGGCTCCTTCTGTACTAGGCTCCGGGCCCCGGTGCCCCCTCGGCTCGGGACGAGAGAACCATGCCCATCAAGATCGGTATCAACGGCTTCGGCCGCATCGGGCGCGCCGTGGCGCGCATGCTCCTCGAGGACGGCAACACGGGTGACGTCCAGCTGGCCGCGATCAACGACTTGACAGATCCGGCCTCGCTCGCCCACCTGCTGCAGTTCGACACCGTTCATCGCACCTTCGCGCGGAAGGTCAGCGCGACGGAGACCGCCATCGTGGTGGACGGCGTGGCCATCCCGACGTCGGCCGAGCGCGACCCCGCCAAGCTGCCCTGGAAGGCGCTGGGCGTGGACGTGGTGCTGGAGTGCACGGGCATCTTCGCCAAGCGCGAGCTGGCGGCCAAGCACCTCGAGGCGGGCGCCAAGAAGGTCATCGTCTCGGCGCCGTGCAAGGGGGCCGACGGCACCTTCTGCATCGGCATCAACGACGACACCTACGACGCGAAGCTGCACACCATCGTGTCGAACGCGTCATGCACCACCAACTGCCTCGCCCCCGTGGCCAAGGTCCTGGACGACGCGTTCGGCATCGTGAAGGGGCACGTGGTCACGGTGCACTCGTACACCAACGACCAGCGCATCCTGGACCTGCCGCACAAGGACTTCCGGCGTGCGCGCGCGGCGGCCGAGAACATCATCCCCACCAGCACCGGCGCGGCTTCGGCCATCGGGCTGGTGCTCCCCAAGCTGGCGGGAAAGCTGGTGGGCTCCGCGGTGCGCGTGCCCACCCCGAACGTGTCACTGACGATCCTGACGGCCCACGTGAGCCGCGCGACGACGGTGGAAGAGGTGAACGCCGCCTTCGAGGCCGCCGCCGGTGGACCGCTGGGGCACATCCTCTCGGTGGAGCCGCGGCCGCTGGTGTCGAGCGACTTCATCGGTAACCCGCACTCGGCCACGCTGGACGCCGAGCTCACCACCGTGGCGGGGGGCGATCAGGTGCAGGTCACGGCCTGGTACGACAACGAGTGGGGCTTCAGCACCCGCATGATCGATCTCGTCCGGACCGTGTCCGGTGTGGCGCGATAGGAGGCCCCGATGACGGTACGCAACATCGATGACGTAGAGCTCGACGGCCGGCGCGTGTTCATCCGTGTGGACTTCAACGTCCCGCTCGGCCCCGACGGCCAGGTGAGCGACGACACGCGCATCCGGGCCGCGCTGCCCACCATCGAGTCGGTGCTGGAGCGCGGTGGTCGCGCGATCCTGGCCTCGCACCTGGGTCGCCCCAAGGGAGAACCCAACCCCAAGTACTCGCTCGAGCCCGCCGCGCAGCGCTTGGCCGAGCTGCTGGGCCTCGGCGAGGTGCTGCTCACCGACGACTGCATCGGCGACGGCGCCCGCAAGGTGGTGCACGACCTGCGTGACGGTCAGGTGGTGCTGCTCGAGAACCTGCGCTTTCACCCGGGCGAAGAGAAGAACGACGAGGCCTTCGCGCGCGAGCTGCTCAAGTTCTGCGACGTCTACGTGAACGACGCGTTCGGCGCGGCGCACCGGGCACACGCGTCCGTGAGCGCCCTGCCCCGCATGGCCGACGTGCGCTGCGCCGGCAAGCTGCTGCAGAAGGAGCTGAGCGCTCTCGGTGCGCTGCGCGGAGCTGCCGTTGGCGGAGGTGGCGCGGTGGGTG
>CAZEAA010000371.1:0-6284 GCA_964510015.1 uncultured Sandaracinaceae bacterium | reverse complement strand
CGCCTAGGCGCTTCGCCATAGACGCCTTCCCGTCGGACTTGTGATGAGTCGTCAGGCGTCGACGTGGTCGTAGGCGTCCGCGTGCTCCTCTACGTGCTCGTGCTCGTGCTCGTGTCCGATCTCGGCCAGGTGTCCGATTCGCCAGACGGTCGTCCGCGTCCGTTGGCGATCACGAGCACGAGCACGAGCAGGACTACGAGCACGTGGACGCGTACGACCAGGACTACGTCGACGGCTACGACCACGTGGGCGTGGAAGCAGGCTTTGGACGGAACGAAAAACGCCGGCCCGAAAGGGACCGGCGTTTTCGTTCTTCCGGCGAGCCTGCGGCCCGCCGAAAGGCTCAGATCTTGTCCTGGAGCATGTACGCGATGACGAGCGCGTAGATGACCAGCGACTCGATGAGCGCGAGGCCGAGGATCATCGGCGTGAAGAGCTTGTCGGAGGCGTTGGGGTTACGCGCGATGCCCTCGAGCGCAGCCGCAGCGGCCTTGCCCTGGCCGAGCGCGCCACCGAAGGCCGCGATGCCGATGGAGGCACCCGCGGCGTACGCGAGGGCCGACTTGTCGGCGCCGCCGGCCGCGTCCTGCGCGAACGCCGTCGCGGTGACGAAGAGGGGGGTGAGCAGGGAAACGAGTCGAAGTGCCGTCTTCTTCATTGGAGTGCCTCCTAAGCTTTCTCTCGAGGTGTTTGGCGGCGCTCCGGCCACCCAGGGTTGATCGAGGAGAGAGAAAGCAGAATCTGTGTGTTGGGGTTGGGGAGAGGGGATCAGTGGTCGTGCGCGATGGCCATGGAGATGTAGACCGTGGACAACAAGCAGAAGACCATGGTCTGAACCGCCACGACGATGCAGCCGAGGAAGTAGAGAGGGAGCGGGAGCGGGAACCACCACGGCCCGAGCGTCAGGAAGATCCCGAGCACGAGGTGGTCGGCCGTCATGTTCGCCATGAGGCGAACGGCGAGGGTGACCGGGCGCGCGAAGTGGCTGATGAGCTCGATGGGGAGCATCAGCGGCGCGAGCGGCAGGAAGGGCCCGAGGAAGTGCTTGAAGTACCCGAGGCCGTTCTCCTTCACGCCGAAGATGTGCGTGGCGAAGAAGATCACCAGGGCCATCGCCATGGTGGTGTTCAGGTTGGCCGTGGGCGGCTGGAAGCCGGGCAGGAGACCGAACACGTTCGAGAAGAAGATCATGAACGCGCAGGTACCGATGAGCGGCATGAAGAACTTGGCGGCCTTCTTGCCCATCATGTCCACGAGCGTCCCGTAGACCTGGCCGGCGAAGCCCTCGATGAGGGTGCGCAGCGAGAAGTGGCCGTCCGGCAGGATGGCGGCCTGGGTGTCGGACACCTTGGCGCGCACCACCAGGCCCACGACCAGCAGCACCACGATCAGGAAGATCCAGTGCAGGATGTGCTGGATGGACAGGTCGCCGTGGGCAATCCACGTGGGGCCGTGGCTGGCCTGGGCGTCACTCAGCCAATGGGCGTAGCCCGAAATCAAGCTGAACCACGATTCACCGTGAGGCATCGCTCAGATCTCCTCGCTTGGAGCCGGGGCCGCGGGCTGCGCGGACGCCGACTCGGCGCTGAACAAGATGGAGGCGGTCAGGATGCCCAGGACGAGGGCGCCGAAACCGATCATGAAGCCGAGCGGGTCGACGTGGAGGCGGCGAATGGCGATGAACGCCACCACCCCGGTCAAGCCGAGCTTCAAACAGAGCAGGAGGGTGATGCCGCCGCGCTTCTCCACCTTGGCTTCGACCAGCTTGGTGAGGCTGACGCGCAGGAGGAACCAGTTGGCGACGGCCACCACGGCGCCGACCAGCGCGCCGATGCCCGTGGGAACGCCGATGGCCGCGAACGACAGCACCACCAGCACGACGGCAAAGCCGAGCGTGGTCTTGGTGGTCGTGCGGAGGAGGGCGTTCATGGGGTCTTCGGGGGCTTCTTCTTGGCGAAGTGGGTGGCTCTGGCGGGGGCCCGCCCGACAGCGGGCTTTGGGGCAGGCTTCGGGGGAGGAGGCTGGGGGGCAGCTTTGGGGGGGGTGGCGCCCGGCTCGGTGGTCCCGAGCTGCTGTTTCACCTTGCGAGCGACCCTGTAGAGGCTTCTGAAGGCGGCGGCAAGACCTGCGAAGAGTCCGATCAGCTCGAAGACCGAACTGGTTCCGAACTTCTCATCCAACCACTGGCCCCCCATCACACCCAGGATGACCGACACCGCCATCTCGATTCCGATGGTGGAGACCTCACCGAGGGCCTTCAGCTGCTTCCGGCCTTCTGGACCAAGAAACATCGAGGGCACGTCGCACCGTTCCTTTCAAAGCCACGCTGGCACGGTTCCCCGTGCAAACGCGGCCGGCATCTAGCACGCACCCTAGGTAGGGTCAAGGATGGCTGGCGCCCATCTGCAACGGCGCAAGTCGCCTGATTCGTGGGGAGTTCGGGGTTGACCGGGTCGCAGGCCGAGGCCCACGCTGCGCTCCATGACCGACGCGAACTCCAAGGCCCTCTTCACCCTCGCGCAGCAGCGCATCCCCGGTGGCGTGAACTCGCCCGTCCGGGCTTTTGGCTCCGTGGGGGGCGAGCCGGTGTTCGTGCAGCGCGCCAAGGGGCCCCACCTCTATGGCGCAGACGGAAACGCCTACATCGACTACGTGGGCTCGTGGGGTCCCATGATCCTCGGTCACGCCCAGCCCGACGTGGTCCTGGCCATCCAAGAGGCCGCCACCCTGGGCTGTAGCTACGGCGCTCCCACGGCCGGGGAGACCGACATGGCCGAGGCCATCGCCGACGCCTTCCCCACCATGCAGATGAGCCGCCTGGTCTCGAGCGGCACCGAGGCCACCATGGGCGCGCTGCGCGTGGCCCGCGGCTTCACCGGGCGCGATCTGATCGTGAAGTGCGTGGGCGCGTACCACGGGGGCGCGGACTACCTGCTGGTGAAGGCCGGAAGCGGCCTGGCCACGCTGGGGGAGCCCGACAGTGCCGGCGTACCGGCGGCCATCGCGTCCACCACGCGCCTCGTGGAGTACAACGATATCGAAGGCTTGCGCGCGCTCTTCGCGGCCGAGGGCGCCCAGATCGCGGCCGTCATCATCGAGCCGGTGGCGGGCAACATGGGCTGCGTGCCGCCGCAGCTGGCCTGGCTGCACGCGCTCCGTGAAGTGACCACCGCTGCCGGGGCGCTGCTGATCTTCGACGAGGTCATGACCGGCTTCCGCGTGGCCCGCGGCGGCGCCCAGGCGCTCTACGGCATCACGCCCGACCTGACGTGCCTCGGGAAGATCGTGGGTGGCGGCCTGCCGGTCGGGGCCTACGGCGGCCGGCGGGACGTAATGTCCTGCATCGCGCCGCTCGGCCCGGTCTATCAAGCGGGCACGCTCAGCGGAAACCCGCTCGCGGTGGCGGCCGGGCTCACCACGCTCGGGCTCCTGCGCCGCCCGGGCTTCTACGAGGCTCTCGAAGCATCCAGTGCAGCCCTGGCAGAAGGGCTGGCCGCGGCCGCCCTCGCCCAAGGCGTCACGGTGGTGGTGCAGCGCGTGGGCTCGATGCTGACCGTCTTCTTCACCGACTCGCCGGTGCGCGACTGGCCGAGCGCCTCCCGCTGCGATCGCGCGGCCTTCGCTGCCTTCCACGGCGCGCTGCTGGCCAACGGCGTGTACTGGCCGCCGAGCCAGTTCGAGGCCGCCTTCGTGTCTGCCGCGCACGACGAAACCACCCTCGCCGCCACGCTGGCCGCGGCCGAGATCGCCTTCGCCGCAGCCCGTGTCCAACGCGCGGGTTAAGGAGTAGCCTCCCGGTCATGCCCCCCGAGCACGACGTCAATTCGCTCGCCCGCCGCTGCGAACGCCTCGCGGACGATCTCCTAGTCATCGCCAGCGAGTCCCCGGCGCTCGGCGCCCCGTCGCAGGTGGTGGCGCTCTACGGAAAGCTGCGTGAGGCCTTGGCAGAGCGCACCGGTGAAGCGCCCTTGTTCGCCGTGCCTCGCTTCGGCGCAGGCGGCGGCGCGACCTATGGCGAGCTGGCGCTGTTCGCCGGGCAGCTGGCCGAGGTGGCGTCCTCTCTCGCGCCGGCCTGACCGGGCCCCTCGAATATTCCCCGAGCCGTAGCGGTTGAATGGGCCGTCGGCACCGTGCTAGGTACCGCGGCCCGCCGCTCGGCAGGCTTTCTCGCCGTTTTCTCAGGGTGAATTCATGAGCATCGACGTCCGCGCCATCAACGACATGGTCCAGCGCGAGAGCGCCTTCACCGACGCGCTCCTCCACGAGGTCAAGAAGGTCATCGTGGGCCAGGACGAGATGGTCCAGCGGGTGCTCATCGGGCTCCTCACCGGCGGCCACGTGCTGCTCGAGGGCGTGCCGGGTCTCGCCAAGACGCTGACCGTCAACACCATCTGCAAGACGGTCACGGCGGAGTTCTCGCGCATCCAGTTCACGCCGGACCTCCTGCCCGCCGACGTGGTGGGCACCGTGCTCTACAACCAGCAGAGCGGCGACTTCACGGCCAAGAAGGGCCCCATCTTCGCGAACCTGGTGCTGGCCGACGAGATCAACCGCGCGCCGGCCAAGGTGCAGAGCGCGCTGCTCGAGGCCATGCAGGAGAAGCAGGTCACGATCGGTGACACCACCTACAAGCTGCCCGAGCCGTTCATGGTGATGGCCACGCAGAACCCGGTGGAGCAGGAGGGAACCTATCCCCTCGCCGAAGCGCAGGTGGACCGCTTCATGATGCACGTGCGCGTGGGCTACCCCACCGCCGAGCAAGAGCGCGTGATCATGGAGCGCATCGCGCACCACACGCTCGAGGGGCCGCGCGCAGGAGACGGGCGTCCCAATGCCCTCGAGGTCCAGCGGGTCGCATCTCCCGAGCAGCTCATCGAGGCTCGGCGCGTCATCGGGCACGTCTACATGGACGACAAGATCAAGGACTACATCATCGCGGTGGTGGGCGCGACGCGTAACCCCGCGGCGGCCGGTCTCAAGGACCTGCGCGACATGATCGCCCACGGCGGCAGCCCGCGCGCCAGCATCTGGCTCAACATCGCGGCCCGCGCGCACGCGTTCGTGAACCACCGCGGCTACGTCACCCCCGAGGACATCAAGGCCATCGGGCCCGACGTCCTGCGTCATCGCATCATCCGCACCTACGAGGCCGAAGCCGAGGAGATCACGAGCGACGACATCGTGCGCCGGATCTTCGAGGCGGTGGAGGTCCCTTGAGATGATCTCGCGCGAGCTCGTCAAGAAGCTCCGGAAGATCGAGATCCACACCGCGCGTCTGGCCAACGACCAGCTGGCGGGCAGCTACCATTCCGTCTTCAAGGGCCGCGGGATGGCGTTCAGCGAGGTGCGCCAGTACCAGGCGGGCGACGACGTACGCTTCATCGACTGGAACGTCAGCGCGCGCATGAACGACGCCTACGTGAAGATGTTCACGGAGGAGCGCGAGATGACCGTCATGCTCCTGGTGGACCTCTCCGCGTCGGAGAAGTTCGGGAGCGTGGGCAAGCCCAAGATCGAGACCGTGGCGGAGATCGCGGCGCTGCTGGCGTTCAGCGCCATCAAGAACAACGACCGCGTGGGGCTCATCCTGTTCACCGACCGCGTGGAGCGCTTCGTGCCGCCCAAGAAGGGCCGCGGGCACGTGATGCGCGTGGTCACCGAGATCCTCAACGCCTCGCCGCAGGGCACTGGCACCGATCTCGCCGCGGCGCTCGACATGCTGGGCGGCCTGCGCAAGCGGCGCTCGGTGGCGTTCCTGCTCAGCGACTTCATCGCGGACGACTACGAGAAGCAGCTGCGCGTGGCGGCCAAGCGCCATGACTTGATCCCGGTGCAGGTGGTGGACCCGCGCGAAGAGAACCTGCCCGACGTGGGCCTCGCGCTGGTGGAAGACCTCGAGAGCGGCGAGCTGGTGGAGGTGGACACCGGTGACCCGCGCGTGCGCCAGGCCTTCGCCCACGAGGTGCTGCGGCAGCGGGCGCTGCGCGAGCGGCTGTTCCGCAAGCTGCGCGTGGACCACCTGACGGTGCACACCGACGAAGACTACGTGCGGCCCATCGCCGAGTTCTTTCGCTTCCGGCAGAAGCGCATGATGGGGTTTCGGTGACGCGCTCGCGGGTCGCGACCGTTCTGGTGTGGGTGGCGCTGGTGCTCGCCGCGCCGCTGCGTGGTGCGCTGGCGCAGCCGCACGTCCCCACGCCCATCGCGCCGCCCACGCCCATCGCGCCGCCCGTCCCGGTGGCGCCGGCCGATCCGATCGCGCCGCCCACGGTGCCGCCCATGCC
>CAZEAA010000370.1:0-6284 GCA_964510015.1 uncultured Sandaracinaceae bacterium | reverse complement strand
CAGCGCCTGCGGGTTGGTGACCCCGAAGCCCTGCTGCTCGATGGTGGCCGAGCGCTGCGGCGGGGCCGAGCTTTGCTGGGCGCGAGGCACCTCGTCCGCGCGGAAGATGATGCGCGTGGACCCCATCATGATTTCGTCGCCGTCGCGCAGCGGGTGGTCCCCCACGCGCGCACCGTTCACGAAGGTGCCGTTCAGCGAGCCCAGGTCGTGCAGCACGTAGCCCCCATCGACCGCGTCGATGTGGCAGTGCTCCTTGGACACGATCCGGTCCAACACCTGGTGAGTGTTGTTCGGGTGGCGACCCAGGGTGTTGTGCGGGAGCAGTTCCCGGTCTTGCTGACCGTCAGCTCCGATGATGGTGATTCTGGCCATGTAAGCGCAAAGCGATCCGCGAGAGCGGCGATGGTAACGACCGAAGCGGGCGGAAGTAAAGCCGGTTTCGCGGCGTGCCTCTCCGTGCCACGAAAAAGAGCGACCCGGGGGTCGCTCGCTTCGTTCGAGGCCTGTGGCGCCCACGCGGGACGCTGCGGCTCAGGCGCCTTCGGCGATCTTGGTCTCGATGATGTACTGGTCCACGGCGTCCTTCACGGGCGACGCGAAGGACACGCGACGCTTGGCGATCTCACGCAGGGCGGTGACGGCCGGACGGTTCTTGCTGGCCACCAGGGCGGGGGCGCCCTTCATGAGCTCACGCGTGCGGCGCGCCGCGAGCACCACCAGGGCAAAACGGTTCTCTTCGTGCTCGAGGCAATCTTCGACGGTGACGCGTGCCATGGGGTGCTCCAGTAAACGGGTGGCGGAAGGTAGCAGCTGCCGTTCCGGACCGCAAACCACTCGCGCGCTTGATTCGCAGGGGGTTGTCGACTACCGACCGCATCATGAGTTCAACGCGCCCTCTCCTGCTCGCGAGCTTGCTGTCGCTGACCGCGGCGGCCTGCGGTGGTTCGGAACCGCGGCCGGCCGCCCACCCGGACTTCCGCGCGCTGCAGGTGCACGAGGCGCGCGTGACCGAGCTCACCCATCTGGCGGAGGACGACGCGCGTCCGTGCGAAGAGCGCCGTGCCGCCGCCCAGGAGTGCGGGGCCGAGGTCACCCTTGCCCGCGAGGGCCTCGCCGAAGTGCGAGACGACGACGCGAGCGCGCGCGTGGCGCGCCTCGGCCGGCAGTGTGACGCGGCGGCGGCGTCCACCGAAGGAAGCTGTGGGCCCGACGCCTGAGGATGCCCCGCGCGGGCTCGTCCGCGAGCTGGGGGTGCTGGTGCTGCTCGGCGCGGGCGGGCTCTCCGCGGCTCGCCTGGCGCAGGGGGTCCCGCTCGATGGCCTGTCGCTCGCGCTGCACTTGCTGGCGGCGCTGGCCGCGCTGCGCCTCGCGCACCCGCTCGCGACGGCGAGGCAGCCGTCGCTGGCGCACGAGACCACGGTCATGCCGGCCCTGACACCGGGCGACACCGACCGCTCGCGGGTGTCGCCCGCCGACACGTTCGACGCCTACCTCGCGAACCCCAGCAACGTGGACGGCGCGCTGGCCCTCCCCGCGGGGCGGACCTGGTGGCTGAGCGGGCCGTACGCGGGGCTCGTGTTCGCGGTCCTGCTGGCCGTCCACGCGGGGCTGGTGCCGCTGCTGCGCACCTCGCTGACGCTCGCGCTGATCCCGGTCGCGTGCGGGCCGCTCGCCGCTTGGTGGTGGCGTGGTCGCGGGGTGCGACGCGCGCGACGTGGGGTGGCCCTCTTGCTGACGCCCGACCAGCTCATCGTCCGCGACGCGGTGGGTGCACGCAGCGCGGCGTGGAGCGAGGTCCAGGCGGTGCGGGAGGACTCGAGGCCCACCTGGGACATGCTGCGCGGGGCACGGCGCGCCCCGCTCTTGCTGATCTCGCGGCGGGGCTCCCAGCCCTTGGTGCTGGGCGAGGACGAGCTGGGCGTGCCCGTCGCTCACGCGCTCGCCGCAGTCGAACGCTATCGCGCGGCGGTGGTGTCCGCGTCCACCCCCGCGTCGGCGTCACCGGGCGCGTAGGGCTCGGGCGGCGGCGGCGGCAGCTCGGGCCGCGCGGGCACCACGACACAAGCATCCACGGTCACGCCAGGACTCATGACGAAAGCGAGCGTGGTCACGGGCCCGATCATGCGCGCGGCGACCTGCGTGCGGCCGGGCTGCAGGAGATGCGTGTCGTCGCCCAGCTGCACCGTGCTGGTGCGGGCGCTCTGCACCGAGCAGACCACCTGCACTTCGCCGCGTGGGGCTCCGCCGCTCGGAAGGGTGAGGGTCGCGCGGGTGGGCGCAGCGCACCCCTCTGCGGTGCACGTCCACGGGCCCGCGAGGGCCGAAGGGGATGTGGCCAAGAGCACGCCGCCGCCGGACGGACGGGCGAGCGCACCGAGGGACACCAGCAGGTCCACGCCGCCGGGGAGCGCCTGCTCCATGCCGAGGAAGCGCTTGATCTCCGCGACCACGGCGCGGTCCCCGAGTTGTACCAGCGCCGCGGCTTCGGCCGCCCGCGCCGCGAGATAGCGCTCCCCGCGCAGCTGAGCGCGCAGCGGGGCGACGGCGCGTCGGTCCCCAATGGCTCCCAGCGCGCGGGCGGCGACGGGTGCCAGGCGCACGTCGGGCAAGAGCGCGGTCAGGGTGGACACGGCCCCGCTGAAGCGCAGCGTGCCCAGCAGCTCGATGACCTGCGTGCGGGTGTCTTCGCCCGCCGCCTCGTCCGCCGCCCAGGCCGTCAGCACGCCTCCGAGCGATGCGTCCCCGTGCCGTCCGAGGGCGAGCGCCGCGCGACGCTGCATCTCGAGGTTCGCGCCTTCGCGCTGCGCGATCCCACGCACCACCTCCGCGCTCCCGGCGTCACCGAGTGCGAGAGACGCGAGCGCCGCTTCGTCCTTCACCTCCACCTCGGGGTCCCGGTCGCGGAGGCGCAGCAGCGTGCCCAGCGCTGGCGCGTGGCGCAGGCGGCCCAGCAACCGCGCCGCGGCCGCGCGCACCGCAGGCCGCTCGTCACCCAGGAGCGGCACGAGTTCGGGGGCCGCCGTCGCATCACCCAGCTCGGCACGCGCCAGGGCCTCGGGCCAGCCCTGCTGACCGGCGAGCGCCAGCGCCTCCACACGCGGAATGCTCCCCACGAAGCTCCCGAGGGCGCTGCGCAGGCGCGCGAGGGTCTCCGGCTGTTCGCCGGCCAGGTTGCGGCGCTCGCGGGGATCCGCCAGCAGGTCGTACAGCTGGCAGCGGTTCGAGTCGCTCTCGCAGATGGCCTTGTGAACCCCGTCGGTCACCATGCGCGCGTCGCCCACCTCGGCGAACGCGAACTCGGGGCCGCCCTCGCCGTGCACCAAGAGCGGACCCAGGTCGTCACCGCGCATGCGCGCGTCGCGCGGGATGGCCAGCGCCGCCAGCAGCGTGGTGGCGACGTCCACCAGCTCCACCGGGGCGGCGAGCGTGCGCGCGGGCACCAGGCCCGGGGTGGACCAGATCAGCGGGATGCGCACCTGCTCTTCGTAGAGCGTGGACCCATGATACAGGCCGCCGTGGTCGCCGAACTCTTCGCCGTGGTCGGCGCTGATGACCACCGTGCCGCCGGGGCGATGTTCGCGAAACACCTGCACCAGCTGGCGGATGGCGTCGTCCACGGCTGCCACTTCACCGTCGTATCGGTCCTCGGCGCTGTCCCCGCGGGCGAAGCGCTCGGCCGGCTCGTAGGGCTCGTGTGGCTCGAAGAGGTGCACCCACGCGAACACCTCGCGCTGCGCCCCGTTCTCGGCGTTCTCGGCGTCCTCGGCATCGAGGGACTCGAGGTACTCCCGCAGCTGGGGGACACGCGCTTGCGCCGACGCGAACATCTCCTTGCGGTACTCGAACCCGAAGTGACCCTCGCGCAGGGCCTCGAAGCGATGCGCGTCCACGAAGAAGATGGCGGGCGGATAGAAGGCCGCGGTGCGCATGCCGTAGCGCCGCAGCAGCTCGGGCAGCGCCACGTGCTGGCTGGGGGCGTTGGGCAGCTCCAGCACCGGGCGCAGGTACTTGCCGGTCAGCATGCTGGAGAGCGCGTAGCTGGTGTGCGGCGTGGGGGTGTAGGCGTGGCTGAACACCGCCGACTCGGCCGCGAGGGCGTCCACGTTCGGCGTCAGCCCACGCGCGCCGCCGATGCGGTCGGCACGCAGCGCGTCCACCGTGATGAGCAGCACGTTACGCGACTCGAGGCGCAGCCCGGTGCGCGTCTCGGCGCCGAGGGAAGTCGCCGCCTCTCCACGGTGCTCGGCCACCTCGGGGGCTTCATCGCTGGGCGGCGCGGTGGAGTCCAGCTGCATGGCCAGCTGGAGCAGCTTGCCCGTGACGCTGGTGTAGTCGGCCACCACGAACGCGAGGTTGGGCGCGAGCGCCGCGCGCCGAAGCATGAACGGCAGCGCCCCCACCGAGAGCACCAGCAGCACCGTGAGCCCGCGCATGAAAGGCACGAACCCGGCGTGACCGCGAAGATGCCCGAGGCGCAGCGGCAGCACCCACGCTGCCATCGACGCGCCGACCACCACGATCAGCGCGAGCGCCGCATGGAACACGGGATAGAGACGGAGGAGCCACCTCGCGTCCGCGACCGCCGCAGCCACCGCGAGCAGCGCAAACAGCAACGCGAGGACCGCGCTGCCCCCCGCGCGCACGCGCGCCTCGACGCGTGGCAGCCCCTTCCACACAGCCACGAAGGCGACCCCCGCGACGAGCCCCACGAGCGGGAAGCGGAGCGCCGAGGCCCGCGCCTGGCGCCCCTCGGTCAGCAGGACGAGCGCCACACCCACCGCGAGCGCCGCCATCAGGCCGAGCACACGCGCGCGCAGCGCGGGGTCCCCGCAGGTTCGACGCAGCAGCCACCCCACGCCAACGGCCAGCGCCGAGGTCGCCACTCCCGCCAGCAGCCCGAGGCCCACGTACTGGTTGCGCTCGGCGTCGCCCAGGAACAGCGCCCACGTGCTGCCGCTGCGCGCGAGCCCGAGCTCCACGGCGGCGATGAAGAGCCCCGCCAACACTGCGCGCAAGGGCAGCGCCAGCGCGGCTTGGGTGACAGTGACTTCCGTGGCGGGGGCGTCCGTGTCTGCAGTTCGTGTCATCCAGATTCCTCGGCGACGACCGCCTGCTCCAGCACCCTCCGAACGGCGGCGCGCGTGCGCGCGTGCTCCGGGGCCAGCAATCGCGGGTCCGCGCTGACCAGCTCGCGGGCCAGATCGCGGGCTTGCTTCAGGCGCTCGAGGTCGCGAAAGAGGTCGGCAAAGCGAAAGCCGGTGCCACCCGCCTGCCGCACACCAAACAGCTGACCCGGCCCACGAATGGCGAGGTCGCGCTCGGCCAGCTCGAACCCGTCGTGCGTGGCCACCATGGCCGTGAGGCGTTGCTCCGCGTCGGCCGTGAGCTCGTCGGCGTGCACCAACAAGCACGCGCTCTGACGCTCGCCGCGACCCACGCGACCCCGCAGCTGGTGCAGCTGCGCGAGCCCGAAGCGCTCGGCATCTTCCACCACGATCAGGTTGGCCTCGGGCACGTCCACGCCCACCTCCACGATGGTGGTCGCCACCAGCACGCTGGCGCTGCCGGCCACGAAGCGCGCGAGGGCCTCGGTGCGCGCGTCGTGGTCCAGCTGGGCATGCAGCTTCACCACCTTGTCCGCGCCCCAGCGTTCGCTCAGCTCGGCGTGCACCTCTTCCACGCCGCGCGCGGTCGGCGCCGCGGCCTCACCCGTGTCGTCGGCTTCCTCTTGGTCCTTGCTGCCCGGACGAATGGTCGGGCACACCACGAACGCACGACCGCCAGCCTCGAGCGCGCGCTCCAGCTGACGATACGCATCGGCGCGGGCCGCCCGCGCATAGCGCCGCGTGATGATCGGCTTGCGACCGGGCGGCAGCGCGTCGATCACGCTCACCTCGAGGTCGCCGTAGAGCACCAGCGCCAGGCTGCGCGGAATGGGCGTGGCCGTCATGACCAGCAAGTGCGGCGCCCGCACCCCGGCCTTGTCCACCAGCTTCAAGCGCTGCGCCACGCCGAAGCGGTGCTGCTCGTCCACCACCACCGCCGAAAGCTCGCGGAACGTGACGCTCTCGCTGAGCAGCGCGTGTGTGCCCACGATGACGTTCGCGCTGCCATCTTCGATGCGCCGAATGCGCTCGCGGCGCTCGCCCGCGCGCAGCTTCCCGGCCAGCAGCAACGGAGCGAGCCCCAGCCGCTCGGCCAGCGCGGACACGTTGCGAAAGTGCTGCTCGGCCAGCACCTCGGTGGGCACCAGCCAAGCCACCTGCGCCCCGGCGGCCACCACC
>CAZEAA010000369.1:0-6309 GCA_964510015.1 uncultured Sandaracinaceae bacterium | reverse complement strand
ATGACGGCCACGGGCTGCCCTGGTCCGACGAGGTCTCCGACCTCGACCAACCTCCGGACGACCACGCCTGCAAACGGCGCTTCGACCCGCGCGTAGGAGAGGTTCACGTCCACTTCACCGATGACGGCGCCCGCGGTCGTCGTGGCGGCCGTTGCCTGCGTGAGCATGGCCTCCGCTTGCTCGAGCTGCGCCCCCGAAATCGCGCCCGAAGCACGGAGCGCGCGCATGCGCTCCACGTTCACTTGGGCAAGGCTGAGAGCCGCTCGTGCGACATCCTGACCAGCTGCGGCCTGCTCGCGTCGCCTGCTCAGGTCTCGGGTATCGAGCCGCACCAAGAGTTGCCCGGCTAGCACTCGCTCGCCCTCTCGAAACGCGGCTGCGGTGACCCTGGCCATGACCCGCGCCGACGGCGTGGTTCTTCGCAGCGGCTCTGCGACCCCAACAACGGTGGTGGAGCGAGCGGTTTGGTCCAGCGTGACTGGCTGAACTTCCACCGAGCAGGGGGGGAGGTCTGCGGTGCTCGCAGGTGCGGAGGCAGCAGGCTCGCTGCACCCGCCCAAACCACCGAAGATAACCAGAACGAGCAGCATATGGGAGGAACCAGGCGCAGCACAGCTCGAGACCTTGCGACGCAGGTGATTCACGGGAGCTCCCCTTCGATGGCTACTGGATCCAACCCAAGGGCGCGCCGCCAGCGGACCTGGGCGCGCAAGACGCCGTATCCAGCGTTGACTTCAAAGAGTCGCGTCGCATAGAGCAGCGACTGAGCGTCGAGCACGTCTGTGCTCGTACCAAGCTGCTGCGCGAAGCGCTGCTGTACGATCTCGAGATTCTGCTCGGCCTGCGTCACCGCAGCGCGCACAACCTCCAGCTGCGCAACGGCGACGTCGACCTCGGTTTCAGCCTGCATAGCCGCCAAGCGCAGACCCTCCCGCGCTTGGGTCTCGGCTGCTTCAGCCTGCAGGGCTCGAGCCCGTGCGGCATCGACTGCGTAGTATCCGGCCCCCCAGTCCCAGACGTTCCAACTGAGCTGAACCCCAACAAACCACGCGTTCTCGGGTTGAAACTGCACGCCCTCGACGTGCTCCGCTCTGAAAATCGCGTTGACCTCGGGCGCCATCTGTGACGTCGCGACACGCACACCGACGCGCGCTTGTTCTACGCGCGCTCTCACCGCTGCGAGTTCGGGCCTGCTGTCCGAGTCACCCTCGGGCGAAGCATCGCTCCTCGGGCTCGTTACGGCCACACTCGGTGCTGGCAGGTCCGCCGGCCAGACCTCGCTATCGCCGGGGAAGCCCATCAGAAAAGCGAGATGCGCTCTCGCGAGCCTCGCGCCGGCCGCGGCTTGCAGCTGAAGCACACGAGCTTCAGCAAGGCGGACTTCGGCTACCAGCACGTCGTTGCGCGTGATCAGTTCGTTCTCGTGGAACTGCCGAGCTCGTTCCACATGAGCCTCGATGGTTCGCACCTGATCGGCGGCAAGCCGGCTCATTCCTTCGGCCTCGAGTGCCTGCACGTACGCTTCTGCGACGGCCAGGACCACGTCGGCTCGAGTGGCACGCTCCTCATGGCGCGCCGCGTCTTCGCCAAGGGACAGCGCGCGGTGACCTTGGTAGACGGTCCAGAGGCCGGTCAGGGGCTGGACCACCGTGGCCGAGAGCTGCGCCGTGGTGGCGCTACGCACAGGGATGGGCGGCACGCTCAGTGGCCCGAGTGGTGCGGGAACGGGGATGTCGAGGGGCAGCGAAAAGGGTGCATTCCAGCGCAGCAAGTTGGCATCCAGCCGCACGACCGGCCCAAACCGACCGCGAGCGCTGCGCCGCATCGCCGTCGCCTCTTCGCTCGCGGCGGCCGCTCCGTCGACACTAGGACTGTGTTCCAACGCGAGTCGGACGCACTCCGTCAGCGTACGGCGATGCCGAACCGCGGGGTCTACGTCTGGATTGACCGTGACTGGGTCTGTGACCTCTTGCGCGCGTGCGTGGGCTGCAATGAGCAGCACCGCGACCAGCGATACGATCCTGCAGGAGCAGTTCACGGCTGTCGCTCCGCGCGGATGCCGCAGAAGATCATGTCGAGCAGGACCGGCACGTAGTCCTGAAGAGCGACCGGCAGTTGCCCCCGGATCCATCGAAAGACGGTGGCACTGAGCGCGCCGGTGACGAGATAGGCCGTGTTCCAGGTGTCGAGGGGTCGCAGGAATCCATTGGCCACTCCTTCTTCGAGGAGCGTTCGAAACGCCGTCACCCAGCGAAGATACGCGTCGCCGACGGGGTCTCCCGTGCCCGCCAACTCCCAGTCCATGGAGGCCCGTTCCGATGCGAACGTGATGAAGAACTCGCGCTGTGATTCGATGGTCGCCAGCTGGCGGCGCAGCAACCACTCAAGCCGTTGGTCAAAGGACAGCGTGGGAAGGAGCGGGTCAGCGAATGGGGCGAGGACGACGTCCGCGATGTTGTCCAACATCGCTCGGTAGAGCGCTTCCTTGCTCTCGAAGTAGCGGTAGAGCGAGCTGGGAGACATCCCAGCCTCACGAGCCACATCGTCCACGCTCGTGCCGTGGAACCCTTTCTTGGCGAAGGCGCGGGCGGCCGACTCGATAATTTCGGACCGGGCTCTGGCGTGGCGCCGTTCCTGCGTTGGGTTGCTCATGGCGGTCTCCGAAGTGAACAGACCCTTCGGCCTAGAGTGCGCTCGTTCGCGTGTCAACATCGCTCGTTCCTCCTCGGGGGCGTCAAAGAACGCGAGGGTCGACGGATGGGTGTGCTGCCGCCGTTCCTTCATGCCCCTGAGGCGTGTCGCCTTGCCCGCGGACTGACGCGCAGGCGGAAACCCCGTGGCTTCGGGAGCGGTGCCGACATGATGCGTAGCGGCCCCGGATCAGCGAAGTCGAACTCGCGCGCGAGGGTCGCGAGCGCAAGCGCGGCCTCGACGCGCGCGAAGTTCCTTCCAGTACAGATTCGCTTGCCAGTTCCGAACGGCTTGTATGCGCCGGCCGGACGCGAACGCACGCGGTCAGGCAGGAAACGATCGGGATCAAAGCGCTCGGGATCCTCCCACACTGCGGGATCACGGTGGACCATCGGCAGCATCACGCCGACATCGTCGTCGGGCGTGAACGTATAGCGTCCGCCGATCGTCGAAGTCTGCTTCGGACGTCGCATGAACATCTGCGCGGTCGGGTACAGACGAAGCGTCTCGTCCAGGACTCGTCCCGCGAGTTCGAGAGACTTGATTTGCTCCAACGTCGGCTGCGCGTGGTCCAAGACCTCGTCCGCCTCGCGCCGGAGCTGCGACGCGAGATTGGCGTCGCGCGCGACGAAGTGGAGTGCGAAAGAGAGCAGGTTCGACGTCGTCTCGTGCCCCGCAAGTAGGAAGGTGAGAACTTGGTAGCGAATGTTCTCGTCGTCGAGCTTCGCTCCCGTCTTTGGATCGACTTCGGTCATCATTCTCGACAGGAGATCGCGCGGCGTCGCGTCGCCGCGGAAGTCGCGTCGTGTCGCGACGACGCGATCAACGAGCCCGAAGACGGTGGCGCGGTCATGTTCGAATCGCCGCGCGCGGTACGCCTCGTACGGCGCCAGGAAGTGTGGTCGGAAGCTCCGTTCGACGACCTCGCCGAGTGCCGAGGTGAACGATCGGACGAAAGGATCGGTCTCGCGCCCGCCGACGCTTCGGAACCGCTGGTTGAACCCCGTCAGCGCGATCGTGTCGAGCGTGAGCCGTGTCATGTCCCTGGTAACGTCGAGCGGCCCGGATGCTCGGCGCCAATGGTTGACTAGGTCGTCGAGGACCACTGTCATTGCAGGGACGTAATTCGCCATCGCGGCGCCCGAGAAGGCCGGCGTGAGCACACGGTGCGCGACGCCCCAAGCTGGGTCGTCGTTGTCGGCTGTGAAGAGGCCGTTGCCGACTAGGAGGCGTATCTGTTCGAGCAGTGGATCGACAGCCTTCTCCCACCTGTCATCGTCGACCACTTCCTCCGCGAGCGCGGCGCTGCAGACGAAGACCTTTTGTGACCCTCCCGGCAAGGGCATCGCGAAGATCCCGCCACGCCCGAATCGTTCGCCAAGACGGATCAGGCCCTGTGCGACCCCCTCGCGACCGAGGAGGTACGGGAGTACGCCGAGCACCGGAATCGTGGGGACGACCGGGATACCGACAATTTCGGACCTGCCTCTGGCGTGACGCCGTTCCTGGGTTGGGTTGCTCATGGCGATCTCCGAAGTGAACCGTTCATTCGGACTAGAGTACGATCGTTCTCGTGTCAATACACATCGTTCCCACTCAAGCGATCCGGGGTCGCGGGAGAACTCGCGAGAAATGTTACGCATATCCCACTTTTGACTGTGATCCTAGGCAGTTAGCGAGGTGTCCTTCCCGATGGGTCGAAGGCTAGACTCAGACGCGGTGCGCATTTGTTGGAGTCGCGTGGGGTCGTCGGCCGGGGGCTCTCCTGCTTCCACTCGACGCGTCACGGCAGGGTGGTCCGCAGGCAGTGGCCGTTGACGCGGGTCCTGTACGTCCCCGGCGGTCGCGACGTGGTCAGGTCGAGGTCGGGTTCTCGAGCCTGTCGCGTTCGGGTCACCGACGTACTGACCCGCACCGGCCTCGCCAGAGGCAACTCGGAGTCGTCCGCTCGCGTCGCGGACCGTCCTCGGTCCGCTCTCCACGTCGACGCCATCCGCATCCTGTCCGGTCCCGCGTAACCAGTCCGCTGGGGTAGCCATCTGTCCGCGGATCGCGTCCCGCGTCTCTTCGATGCACACCGGTAGTGATGAGCGAGATGCCGCTCCCATCTAAGTGGTCCGCGTTGCTCCATGGGCTGATGAGCTCGACGTCGCTGTACGCGTTGGAGGCGGACGGGCGGCGGGTGTATCGAGGGGTGCGCCCGGGGCCCGATTGGGAGGGGCACGGGCTGATGCAGCGGATGCTGCTGACGCTGCGAGGCGGAGCCCTGCGGCGCGTGGTGTTCTACAAGCAGCGTTGGCGTAAGAAGGGCACGAACGAGACATGCCACGGCCGGCCACCGGATGACTGCGCCTCGGTGTGGTACTTGCGGTTGTCAACCACCTACCAGGCTGAAACACCGGACGGTTTCCGTGGGGTGTGAGGTGTGAGGCAAGCGCGGGTTGAACGGGCTCTCACATTCGTCCGCGGCCGCGACCGGCGTGCGCTCAGGACGTGCAGGACGTCGCGGTCCTGACGGGCGAGCCGCGCAGGAGGGTGGCGGGGTGCTCGGTGCTGACCTCGGCCCTGGGCTTCAGTCGATGGGGACGACCCTTCGGACGAGGATGCGGGTGAGGCGTTCGCGTTCGCGTGGATGGATGCCGAAGGCGTGGTGGATGCGCCGAGCGACGCGGCGAGTGAGGGAGGTGCGCTGGTCTGCGTCGAGTGGTTCGAGGAGTGCGGCGGCGGTGTGGATCCAGAGGCGGCGGTCGAGCTCCCGGTCGGCCGTGGTGAGGGCGTCGGTGATCGCGTCGAGGGCGCCGCCGACGTCGGGGTTCGCAGCGAGGATGTCCTGCGCGCGCTGGATGAGCGGGTCGAGGAAGCGGTCACGTGCTTCGAGGTGCTCGCGCAAGAGCGCTTCGCGGATGGCGTCGGCTTCGTGGGTGTGGTGGAGGTTCCGGACGATGCCGAGGAGGTAGCGGGCATCGGCGCCCTCGGGGAGTGTGCCGCGCCGTTGCTTGGCCTCGTAGGTGGCGATGCCGTCGACGATGGCGTCACGGGGATACCCAGCGATGACGTCTCGGACGTAGCGCTTGGGGTCGATGAGCTCGAGGCGCGCGAAGACCTCGTCGAGGTATGCGCAGACGGTGGGGTCGAGCCGTTCGGCGCGCGTACGTCGCGCACGCTCGAGCTTCTGGATGCGCTCCTCGAGAGCACGCCCAGCCGCTGCGATCTGCGCATCGGTGGCGCCCTCCGCGTATAGGTCGACGCGATGCCGGCCATCGCGGTCGCGTCGAGGCGCGCGGTTCAAGACGCGGAAGAAGACCTGGGCGACGACGCTCGCGACGCCCCGTGCGAGCGCGCCCGGGTCGTGCGTGCTGAGGACGATCGGCGGGACCTGCTGAGCGAAGAGTCCGAAGGCGCCTTCGACGTGGGCCTTGTTCTGTGCGCGCCCCGGGGTGGATCGCATGAGCTGTGTGTTGCCGAGAGCGTGCTCCACGTCGTTGGTGTGGTTGGACGGGCGGTTGTCGAGGAGCAAGGCGATGGGCTTCTCCCCGGTGGTCTCTACGCCGTCCTCGAAGGCGGCGCAGACGGCGGCGCTGTCTTCCTCGGGTGTGACCGCCATGCCCACGGCGGCGT
>CAZEAA010000368.1:0-6321 GCA_964510015.1 uncultured Sandaracinaceae bacterium | reverse complement strand
GGCTCGTTCCAAGTGGACCTGTCGCGTCCGTCGGGGCTCGGCAGCCCGGTGCCCGAGGGCGTGCCTCGTCAGTGGACGGCGCAGCTCAGCACGGGCCTCACTTATTGAGCGCGCCATGGTGCGTGCTAGAGCAGCAGCCGCGTGAGCACTGAACCCGACACCTCCCGTCTCTCGAGCGAGTCGCTGCCGTTCCGCCTGCTGCGGGGAGCGCTCCTGGCGGCGCTGGTGGCCGCCGTGGTCGCCGGTGCCCTCTGGCTGCGCGAGTCGTCGGCGCAGTCGGGCGGGCTCGGGTCCGCGCTGCGTGACCGTGGCCGGGTGGCGGTGCTCCCCGGCTCACGCTGGCTCGCGCGCGAGGTGGAGGGCACGGAGATGGTGCTCGCCAGCGAGGCGGTCACGGCCGCGCTCGCGCAAGCGGCGCCAAGCGGAGACGCCCCCGCGCTGGCCGAGGCGCTGGACGCCATGGATGCCTGGGGGCTCTTGGTGGACACGCGTCCCCCGGCGCCGGCCACCGATATCCTCGCGCGCCTGGCGACCTATCAGCGCACCGCGCCGCTGCGCGCCGTCTACCTCACGCCGAGCGAAGCCCTCTACACGCGCGACCTCGAGAGCGCCGATGCGGTGCCCGATGGTGAGCTGCTGGCCCGCGTGGCGCGCGGCATCCTCGAGGGGCGCTCGGCGCCGCCCATGGCGCTCTTCCCGGAGCCCCTGCGGCGCATGCGCTCGGTGGAGGTCATGGTCCTGCTGCGCGCTCAGGGAACGCCGCGGCTGTGGCGCAGCGCGCGCGGCAGCTCCATCGCGCGGGCGCTGATCACGGCCTGTGTCGTGGCGCGCGAGCGCTGGCACGAGCGGGCGCAGGCGCTCGGCGGCCCCCTCGACGCCCAGCTCGCGCGCTTGGACGTGGAGGTGGCGCTGCTGCACGAAGACGGCACCCTCAGCGAGGCGGACCCCAGCTTCATCGACCGGGTCTTCACGCCCGTGCACGGCGTGGCCTTCGAGCGCACGCGGTCGTGGCGCTACTACTTGCCGGACGCTACCCGCGAGCACGGTCAGGGCTCTGCGGTGAAGGCCTACGAAGCGCTGCTCGTCGAGAACGGCCACGAGGCCTCGGTGCTCGGCGAGGCGCAGCTGCGGCTCTATCGGCTGGTGGTGACCAGCCTCGGTCGCTCGCCGGCGCCCTTCGGGTCGGTGTCTCCGCCCCCCGTGGAGCCCGCCGGCGCGGCTGCGGTGGCGCCGCCGGACCCACCCGAGGAGCCGCCTGGCGCCGGGGACGACGCCGCCGACATGGACGCGCTCTTGCCGCCCGACGAGTGGCTCCCCGAGCTGACCGACGAGGACGTCCCCGCTGCGCCAGCGCCTCGCGCTCCTTGAGGCGAGGCGGTCGCGGCGGGTGAGGGAAGGGCGGCCATCGCGCCGGTGGCTTCACCGAGCGAGGTGTCGCCGGGCAACAGCACTGTGAAAGTGGTGCCCGTGCCCACGCGCGAGCGCACGTTGATGACCCCGCCCGCCGCGCTGACGATGCGCTGCGAGATGGCGAGCCCTAGGCCCGTGCCCTTCTCGCGCGTGGTGAAGAACGGCACGAACAGCTTGCTCAGCACGTCCGGCGGGATGCCCGGCCCCGTGTCTTCGATGCGCAGCTCCGCCCACGGCAGCGTGCGCCCGTTGGCGTCCGCTCGCTCGCGGCGCTCCGTGCGGATGCGCACCACGCCCGTGCCCATGGCCTGCGCGGCGTTCTGCACCAGGTTGATCACCACTTGGCGCAAGCGCTCCACGTCGATCTGCACCTCCGGCAGGCTCGCGTCCTCCTGCAGGTCGAGCGTCACGCCAGCGGCTTCGCACTCCGGCCGCAGCAGCTGCACCGTGCGTCGCAGCACCGCGTTCACGTTGGCGCGGCCCACCACGCCGGTGCTCGGCCGGGCGTAGTCCAAGAAGCCACCCACCACGCGGTTCAGGCGGTCCACTTCTTCTACGATGATGCCCAAGAACTCGTGCGACTCGGGGTCGTCCTCGTGGCCCGGCTCGGTCAGGTACTGCGCGCTGGCCTTGATGCTGCCGAGCGGGTTGCGGATCTCGTGCGCGAGGCCCGCGGCCATCTCGCCAAGCGCAGCCAGGCGGTCGCGCTCCTTCATGCGCTGATAGAGCCGCGAGTTCTCCACGGTCACCGCGGCCTGCGCCGTGAGGCCCTCGAGCAGCTGTACCTCTTCGGGCGAGAACGCGTCCCGCATGCGCTCGTCGCGCACCGTCAGGAAGCCGTACAGGTCACCGCCGTCGCCCACGAGGCCGAGCGCCAGCGAAGCATCGAGCGCCTCCATGGCCTGCACGATGTCGTAGGCCGTCTCGGCGTCGCGGTGCTCCCCCAGGTCGCGCTGCTCTTCCAGCTCGCGCTCGGCGGCCTCGATGGTCACGGCACCCTCACGTCGCAGGCGGTCCAGCAGCGGGCGCGCCGGCGCCATCTCCACGCGGCTCGCGGGCTCCGGGCCCACGTGCCCCTGCAGGTTGTAGCTGCGGCCATCGGCGTCGGCGAGGTACAGCGCGGCGTGCGTCACGCGGCGCGAGCGCTCGAGGCCGCCCATCAGCAAGCGCGTGAGATCGGTGAGCTGCAGCGCGTGCGCGATCTCGCGACGCAGAGCCTGCACGCTGGTCTCGAACTCGTAGCGCTCGCGAAAGAAGAACTGCGAGATCCACGTAGTGACCTTGGTGCGCACCGGGTCGAAGAGCAGCAGCACCACCAGCGCGGACACCACGCCGTGCAGGAAGAAGCGCCCGCCCGTCACGTACTGCATGGCCCACAGCATGCCGGCCAGCATGAACGACAGCGCGGTGAGCACGCCGAGGCGCCCGGCCAGCTCGTAGAGGTCGATCAAGCGTGAGTGCACCAGCGACTGCGAGAGCAGGTACAAGAAGAGCAGCACCAGCAGCGTGCCCACCGGCGGGATGTCGAGGCCGAAGTAGGGCAGGTACTCGAACAGCGTGAACACACTCCCGAGCCCGCCGAACACAGCCAAGTAGCGCAGGCGCGCGCCCTCCACCTGCGAGGCCGCTGCGTCGCCGCGCTGGTAGAGCGTGGCCAGCGGCACGGCCAGCAGCACCAGCACGTAGACGAACAGGCCGCTGCCCACCAGCACGCTCTGGTAGTAGGGCGTCAGGATGCCGCCCACGAGCAACGTGGCGCCGAACCAGCCGAAGCGGTTGAGGGCTCGCATGCGCTCGTCCGTGTCTTCCACGAAGGCGCGGAAGAACTGGAGCGCCGTCAGCGGCACGAGCACGCCGGCCACCAGGTGCAGCCGCTCCCACAGCTCGCCGGCGAAGGCCGCGCGCACGGCGGTCACCGTGTACCAGAAGCCCACGCTCAGGCCGAACATCGCGAAGACCCAGTGGGCGCGCCGCTTCCGCGGGCGCAGCAGCACGTTCACCGCCAGCGCCAGGCTGAGCATCGCCGCGATGAGCGATGTCTGAACGCGAAGGTCCATGTGCCGCAGCCTAGCAGGTGTGCGGCGCCCCTCTGGGAAGGCGACAAACCAGCTGCCTGGCCGATTTTTCTCGCACCGCCATTGACAACTGGTATTACCACCTGTACTGGTGATACCAGTCATGTCGTCGCGCCCTCCGAAGCCCCGTCAGTCTGCCGCCGACTCGGCCACCACGCGCCTGCGGGGGCGCATCCTCTCGGGGGAGCTGCCGGCCGGCTCGGCCTTGCCCGGGGAGCGCGAGCTCAGCGAGACGCTCGGGGTCAGCCGCCTCACCCTGCGCACGGCGCTGACGCGGCTCGAGGCCGACGGGCTCATCCGCTCATCGCACGGCGCCGCCACGCGTGTGCAGGACTTCCGCGCCACGGGCGGCCTGCCGCTGCTCACGCACCTGGCCGAGCAGAAGCTGGCGGCGGGGGAGATGCCGCTCGCGCTGCTGCGTGACGTGCTGGAGCTGCGCCGGGTGCTCGCCGTGGAGGTGCTGGGCCTGGTGGCCGAGCGCGCCACGCGAGAAGAGCTCAACCACCTGCGCGCGCATCACCAGCTCATGCGCGACAACCGGGCGGACGCCCTCAGCTTCATGGCGCTGGACCTGGCGTTCGCCCGCATGATGGTGGTGGGCACACACAACCTGGCGCTCGAGCTGCTCTACAACACGGTGGCGCGCTTGGTGGAGCAGCACCCGCTCGCGCGGCCGGCGTTCCTCACCAACCCCGAGGGCACCATCGCCGTGTACGAGAAGCTGCTCGAACTGCTGGACCAGCGCGACGTGGAGCGCGTGCGCAACGTGTCGCGCGGCCTGCTCACGCGGCTCGACCGGAGGCTGCTGGACAAGCTGGATCCCCTCGGGAGCACGCGCGTGCGCGACGTGCCTCTGGATGACGTGGAAGACGAACCCCACGCCCTGCGCGGAAGTGCGCGGCGCGTGCCAACGGAGGTGTCCTGATGAGAGCGATCGAGAGACAGTGGGCGAACGCCGTGCTCAGCGGGTTCTTGGTAGGCGAGCTCCCGCGCGGTGAGGGCGCGGCCCCGCCGCTTCACGACGTGGACTACAGCAGCGGCATCGCGTCGCTCATCGAGCACGGCAATCCGATTGCCTCGGCAGGTGTGCGGATGGCGCTTGCCACCATCGTGACGTCGCCGCTGTGGCACTGGGGGCAGCGCCGCACCATGGTGGAGATGTCGCCCGAGGAGCGCTGCGCCATCTTGGCCGAGCTCGTGGACCACAAGCTGTTCGCCGTGCGCGAGCTGGCCATCCTGATGAAGATCCAGGCGGCCATGGCGCTCTTCAAGAGCCCCGCCATGCGCACCTGGTCGGGGGTGGTTCGCAGCGACGGTCGCCGCAGGCTCGGCTTGCTGCAGACCGCGCCGGGAGGTGTGTGATGGCCAAGTACGTGCTCGAAGACGTGGCGGACTTCGTGGTGGTGGGCACCGGCGCTGGCGGCGCCACGGCGGCGCGCGTGCTCAGCGCAGCGGGTCACTCCGTGCTCATGCTGGAGGAGGGCGGCTGGCTGCACACGCCCGACCGGCCGCGCGACATGGTGGGCGCCATGGCCGACGCCATGCGTGACGCAGGCTCGCAAGCCACGCGCGACGCGGCGCCCATGCCGCTGCTGCAGGGCGTGGCGGTGGGCGGCAGCACGGCCATCAACAGCGGCATCATCTGGCGCTTGCCGGAGGACGTGCGCGCCGAGTGGACGCAGCAGCACGGCCTCGGTGAGCTGGTGGACGCACACGGCCTCGGCGCTGCGTTCGATGCCATCGAGAAGGACCTCGAGGTGGCCGAGACCTCCGACGAGCTCCTGGGCCGCAACGGCGGCTTGATGCGCGCTGCCGCCGAGCAGATGGGCCTGCCGGGCCGCGCGATGGTGCGCAATTCCAAGCGCTGCCAGGGCAGCGGCGAGTGCCTGCAGGGCTGCCAGACCGAAGCGCGCCGCAGCATGGACGTGAGCTACGTGCCCTTGGCCATCCGGGATGGTGCACGCCTCCACACGCACTGCCGCGTGTCCGAGGTGGAGCGCAGCTGGGGCCGCGCCGTGGGCGTGGTGGGCGACGTGCTCGGCGAGAGCCGCAAGCCCATCGGGCGCTTCCGCGTGCGTGCGCGGCGCGGCGTGATCTTGGCCGCGGGCGTGCTGCACACGCCGGTCATCCTGCTGAAGTCGGGCCTGCGCGGCCTGGTGGGCCAGCGCTTCCAGGCGCACCCCGGCTCGGCCATGGTGGGCCGCTTCGCGGACCCGGTCGGTCGTGACGCCGCCGCCACCCAGGCGTACGAGATCCCCATGCGCGAGCGCGGCTTCAAGATCGAGTCGCTGGCCATGCCGCCCGAGATGCTCTCGGCGCGCTTGCCCGGTGTGGGCGCAGCCTGGCTTGAGCGCATGGCCCACCTCGACCATTACGCGCACTGGGTGGCGCAGTGCCGCTTCGAGGCCAAGGGCCAGGTGCGCGTGGGCTTCGATGGTCGCCCCGCGGTCACCTACCAGCCCACCGCCCGCGACGTGAGCGTCTTGCTCGATGGCCTCGCGCTGGTGGCCGAGCTGATGTTCGCGGTGGGCGCCCAAGAGGTCTACCCGGGCATCCACGGTGTGCCCGAGGTCCTGCGCAGCGTGGACGAGGTTCAGCTGTTGCGTCAGCCCGGCATCGAGCGCGGTGACCTGCACATGGTGGCCTCGCACTTGTTCGGCACCGCCGTGGCGGGCGCGAACGCACGCACCAGCGTGGTGAACCCCGGCCTCGAGGCCCACGCCCTGCGCGGGCTCTTCGTGATGGACGGCAGCGTGTTCCCCACCAACCTGGGCGTGAACCCGCAGCACAGCATCATGGGCGTGGTGCATCGCGCGGCCGACAAGCTGGCCAACCG
>CAZEAA010000367.1:0-6341 GCA_964510015.1 uncultured Sandaracinaceae bacterium | reverse complement strand
GACACAAGGCTGCGCGGCGCCGGCGCGGTGAGACCACGCCGGCGCTTCCCAGCACCCGACGTTGGCGGAGGCGCTCGTTACCCTGAGCGCATGCAGGGGACGCTTGCGCGATGGCCGGTGCCTCCCCGTTTCCTGGCGTGGCAGCCGCAGCGCAGAATTGCCGCGCAGTGATTGGACCCCCTGGTGGTACCATCGTCACCCGCAGGGACCCCCGGACGGCATGACTCCCACCGCAGAATCCATCCTCGGCACGCTCCCCCAGGAGCGGCTCTTGGACCTGAGCCGCGCGTTTGGCTTCGGGTACCGGGGCAGCGAGAGCAAGCGCGCGCTGCTCAAGCTGCTGAGCGTGCAGCTGGGGGCGCAGCTGCCGGCCATCGTGCGCGAGCTGGGGCGCGATGAGCTGCGCGCGGCGTGTCGGGCGCACACGCTCCCCGCAGACGCTCGGTCGCGTCAGGACCTCCAGGCCAGCCTGCTGAAGGCGGCGGGGTTCGACCCTTCGCGCTCGGTGGCGCCCCCTCCCGACCACCACGCCGATGGCCTGCCAGCGCCCGGCCAGGTGGTGCACGCGCGGCACCGTCAGTGGCTGGTGGAGCGCGTCACGCCCGGGGAACTGGGCGAGTCCCCGCTGGTGAGCCTGGTGTGCCTGGACGACGACGCGCCCGGCCGCGCTCTCGACATCCTGTGGGACCTCGAGCTGGGCGCGCGGGTGATGGCCCCGGAGACCCACGGGCTTGGCACGGCGGAGAAGCTGGACCCGCCCACGCACTTTGGCGCGTATCTCCACGCGCTGAAGTGGAGCGCGGTGAGCGCGGCCGACCCGGAGCGCTTTCAGGCGCCGTTCCGCGCGGGCATCAAGCTCATGGCGCATCAGCTCACGCCGCTCATGAAGGCGCTGCAGCTGCCGCGCGCCAACCTGTTCATCGCGGATGACGTGGGCCTCGGCAAGACCATCGAGGCGGGCCTGGTGCTGCAGGAGCTGCTGCTGCGGCAGCAGGCGGACTTCGTGCTCATCGTGTGCCCCGCGTCCATCTGCCTGCAGTGGCGCACCGAGATGCAGCGGCGCTTTGGCCTGCGCTTCGAGGTCATGACCCGGCAGTTCACGGCCTATCGCCGGCAGGAGCGCGGCTTTGGCGTGAACCCGTGGGCCACGCACAACCGCTTCATCATCTCGCACCAGCTGCTGCGCCGCGCCGAGTACATCGGCCCGCTCACGGACCACCTGGGGCCGCGTGCTCGCAAGGGGCTCTTGATCCTGGACGAGGCGCACGTGGCCGCGCCCGCCAGCCGCACGCACTACGCGGTGGACAGCGAGATCACGCGCACCATCCGCGACCTGGCCCCGCGCTTCGACAACCGCCTGTTCCTGAGCGCCACGCCGCACAACGGGCACAGCAACAGCTTCGGCACGCTGCTCTCGCTGCTGGACCCCATCCGCTTTCGCCCCGGCGACACCGTCACAGACCCTGGGGATCTGGCCCCGATCATGGTGCGCCGCTTGAAGCGGGACCTCCGCAAGATTGGCAACGAGCGGTACCCGCAGCGCCTCTTGGTGCGCCGCTCGCTCACGCACACAAGCGACGCATGGGCGGAGTCCACCACGAGCTTCGACTCGGAGACGGGCACGGTGCAGGAAGGCCCCGGCGCCACCCTGCACCAAGGCGCCCCCGTGGAGCTCCAACTGGGCGAGCAGCTGGCCCGCTACACCGAGCTGTGCTCCCCCAAGAGCAGCCGCGGCGGGGTGGTGTTCATTCGCCTGCAGCAGCGGCTCTTGTCCAGCCCCGAGGCCTTCGCCCGCAGCCTGGAAGCGCACGCGGGGAAGTTGCATGAGAAGGGTGGGGTGCAGGCCCACGCCACGCACAACCAGGTGGACTTGCCGCTCCACGGCGATGACCTGACCGACCCCGAGACCCACGGCGACAGCGACGACGCGCTGGACACCGCGGCGGACCGGGCCATCGCCACGCACAGCGCAAGCCTGCCCACCCCCAACCAAGAGGCCGCCGCGCTGCTGGACAGCATGCGCACCCTGGCCCAGCGCGCCCGCCGCGTGCCAGACGCCAAGACGCGCGCGCTCTTCGCCTGGCTGCGCGAGCACCTGTGCCCGGCGCTCGGGCTCACCCCCGAAGAGGTGCGCGCCACCAGCGCCAGCACCGAGTGGACCGAGCGCCGCGTCATCCTCTTCACCGAGTGGGCCGACACCAAGCGCTACCTGCTGGACCTGCTGCGCGCCGCCACCGACCACACCAGCCAAGCCGACGAGCGCGTGATGGCGTTCCACGGCGGCATGGGGGACGACGCCCGCGCCGATGTGCAGCGCGCCTTCAACGCCGACCCCAAGGCGCACCCCGTGCGCATCCTGGTGGCCACCGATGCCGCGCGCGAGGGCATCAACCTGCAGGCGCACTGCACGGACCTCTTCCACATCGACCTGCCCTGGAACCCGGCGCGCCTCGAGCAGCGCAACGGCCGCATCGACCGCACGCTGCAGCCCGCCGCGCAGGTGCGCTGCCACTACTTCGTGTACCCGCAGCGCGCCGAGGACCGCGTGCTGGAGACGCTGGTGCGCAAGGTGGACGTGGTGCAGCGCGAGCTGGGCTCGCTGGGCGCCGTGCTCTTCCAAGAGCTCACCACCGCGCTCGAGGGCGGCATCACCGCGGCCACCGAGCAGCAGCTGGCGCTCATTGGCGAGGCCAGCACCCTGGGCCCCACGTTGCGCAGCGTGGACGCCGAGCTGGAAGCGCAGCGCAAAGACCTGAAGGCGCTCACCGCCGACGTGCAGCGCGCTGGCCGCCTGCTGGATGCGTCCAAGAAGGCGCTCGAGGTGGACCCCGAGAACCTGCGCGGCGTGGTGGAGGTGGGCCTGCGCATGGCGGGCGCCGAGGGCCTGGGCACGCACCCGGACGCCACGCGCGCGTGCTTCACGCTGCCCCAGCTGGACCGCAGCTGGGAGCGGACGCTCGACAGCCTGCGCCCGCCGCGTGAGCGCAGCGAGTCGTTCTGGGAGTGGCGCCAGCGCCCGCTCTTGCCCGTGACCTTTGCGCCGCTCGAGCGGCTGGACGACACGGTGGAGCAGCTGCACCTGGCGCACCCCTTCGTGCGCCGCATCTTGGACCGCTTCCTGGCGCAGGGCTTCAGCGCGCACGACCTGAGCCGCGTCACCAGCGTGGTGGCCCCCGGCGAGAGCGTCATCCGCGTGGTGGCCTATGCGCGCTTGAGCCTGTTCGGCCCCGGCGCGGTGCGCCTGCACGACGAGATCCTCCCGGTGGCTGCGCCTTGGCCCACCGAAGACACGGCGCTCACGCCCTACCGCGACGCGGCCACCGCGCAGAAGGCCATCGCGCAGACCGAGGCGCTCTTGGCGCAGGGCGCGCGCGCGCCCGGAGACATCATTCAGCAGCGCATTCGCCAGGCCGCGCCGCAGCTGTTTGCGGGGCTGTGGCCCGCGCTCGAGGCCTAGGCCGACGCGCAGGCCGTGGCCGCCAAGAACGGCCTCGCTCGCCGCGCGCGCCGCGAGGCCGACGACATGCGCACGCTGATCATCCGCCAGCTGGACAAGAGCCGCACGGATCTCGCCGTGCTGGCGCAGGGCGAGCTGTTCAAGAAGCTGGAGGGCGTGTCGCACCAGGCCGAGCGCCGCCAGCTGGAGCACGACATCACGCTCAGCAAGACGCGCGCCGAGACCCTGCAGCGCGAGCTGGACACGGAGCCAGCCGCCGTGGCCGCGCTCTATGACGTGCGCATGACGCGCCTCTCCCCGGTGGGCCTGGTGGTGAGCTGGCCCGAGGCGCTGGTATGAGGCGGCCGTCATGAGAGACCTGGACGAGCGCTTCCACCAGGAGTGGCTGGGCCTGGCGCAGCCCAGCGAGGGCTTGGTGTTCTCGGTGCCCGTGCTGGCCGACGCGCAGATCACCCCGCACGTGCGCCGCAGCCTCACCGACGAGCTGCGCGAGTTCCTGCGCGAGCCCAGCGCCCCGCGCGCCCAGCCGGATGACGGCCAGCCCGACAGCGATGCGGAGCTAGCCGGCCTCGCCGCCGCCCCCGCCGCGGGCCCCGTGCTGCGTGACCTGCGCGCCTTCTTCCGCGGCTTCCTGGGCTACGGCCAGCACCCCGAGCAGTGGGCCGAGCGCGACGCGCTGCCCGCCGCGCTGTCCTTCCACGCGCCCGAGGGCCAGCAAGAGCTGCGCCCCAGCTTTGCCCTCTTGGACCTGCCCGACGGGGCCGACCCGAGCGCGCCCCCGGCGTACCTGGCGCTGGTGTGGGACCTGGCCGACGACGCCGGCCCCGACGTGGCCCCCACGCTGAGCCTGGACAAGACCGAGACCACCACGGGCGCCTGGTCCTACACGCCCACCGCCAAGCTGGAGCGCCTCTTGCGCCACGCAGGCGTGCCCGTGGGCTTTGTCTCCAACGGCCGCGAGCTGCGCCTGGTGTACGCGCCTGCGGGCGAGACCAGCGCGCACCTGACCTTTCGCGTGAGCGACATGCTGGAGCCCGCGGGCCGCCCCATCTTGGCTGCGCTCGAGCTGCTGTTCCACGCCCGGCGCACCTATGGCGCTGCGCGCGAGGCCACCTTCACGGGCCTCTTGGCCGAGAGCCGGCGCCGCCAGGCCGACGTCACGCACGAGCTGGCGCAGCAGGTGTTCGAGGCCGTGGAGCTCTTGGTGCAGGGCTTCGAGGCGGCCTCGCTGCGCGACGGAAAGGCCGGCGTGGACTGGCTGCGCGCCGCGCTCGAGGGCGCCAACCAAGACGGTATCCATGACCCGGACCACTTCTACAACGGCGTGCTGTCCGTGGTGCTGCGCCTGGTGTTCTTGCTGTATGCCGAGGACACCGGCCTCTTGCCCGTGGACCACGAGGTGTATGCGGCGCACCTGAGCGTGGGTGGCCTGTACGAAGGCCTGCTGGCCGACGCGGGCGCGCACCCCGAGTCCATGCACCACCGCTTTGGCGCCTATGGCCGGCTGCTGGCGCTCTTTCGCGCGGTGTACCTGGGCGTGTCGCACGGCAGCCTGCTGCTGCCGCCGCGCCGTGGCCGGCTGTTCGACCCCAACGAATACCCCTTCCTGGAAGGCGGATTGCCCGGGTGGACGTCGCCCGTGCAGCTGGCCGAAGCCCGCGCCGAGGCCACCCCGCCCAGCCTGGACGACGGCACGCTGCACCGCGTGCTGCGGCGCCTGGTGGTGTTCAAGGGGCAGCGCCTGAGCTACCGCACGCTGGACGTGGAGCAGATTGGCTCGGTGTACGAGTCGCTCATGGGCTTCCACGTGCTGCGCGTGGAGAGCCCCGCCGTGCGCCTGGGCAAGCACGGCGTGTGGGTGAAGCTGGACGACTTGCGCGACAAGCGCCCGAATGAACGCCAAACACTGCTCAAGGAGCAGTGCGGCCTGAGCGCCGCGCAGATCAAGCGCGTGGAAGACGCGCTGAAGCTCGGGTCACCTTCTGAAGTGGCCGAGGCCGTGCTGGACCTGAGCCCCGGCGGCAAGGCCAAGCGCCAGAGCCACTTTGCCGAGGCCGGCCGCCTGGTGCTGCAGCCCGGTGAAGAGCGCCGCCGCTCGGGCAGCCACTACACCCCGCGCGTGCTCACCGAGAAGGTGGTGCACCGCACGCTCGAACCCATCTTGGCGTGCTTGGGCCCCGCGCCCACGGCCAGCCAGATTCTTCAGCTGAAGGTGTGTGACCCGGCCATGGGCTCGGGCGCCTTCTTGGTGGAGGCCTGCCGCTTCTTGGCCGAGCAGCTGGTGGCCGCGTGGACGCGCAGCGGCGAGCTCACCGCTCTCCACCACGAGCACGGCGAGCCGCTGTTGTTTGCGCGCCGCCTGGTGGCGCAGCGCTGCCTCTACGGCGTGGACAAGAACGCCGCCGCCGTGGAGCTGGGCAAGCTGTCGCTGTGGCTGGTGACCCTGAGCCGCACGCTGCCCTTCACCTTCTTGGACCACTGCCTGCGCCACGGCGACAGCCTGGTGGGCCTGGACCTCAGCCAGATACGCGCGTTCCACTGGGCGCCCTCGCCGCAGCTGGAGACCTGCAGCGCCCTGCTGACCGACGCTCTCGACCAAGCCCTCGAACAGCGCGCCAACATCCTCTCGCTGGCCAGCCGCGACGACACCCCCAGCCAACGCGAGAAGACCCGCCTGCTGGAGTACGCCGAGCAGGCCACCGCGCGGGTGCGTGTGCTGGCGGACGTGTGCGTGGGCGCGTTCTTCGCGCAGGGCAAGGACAAGGCCCGCCAGCAAGAGCGCGACCGGCGCTTGGCGCTGGTGCAGCGCTTCTTGGACGCGGATGCCGACGAGGATGCGCGGGGGCAAGTGGAGGCCGAGCTGCGCGAGCTGGCTGCGGTGATT
>CAZEAA010000366.1:0-6382 GCA_964510015.1 uncultured Sandaracinaceae bacterium | reverse complement strand
CTCTACGACGACATCGCGAAGAACGGTGGCCGTCCCATCCTGTGGAAGACGGGCCACTCGCTCATCAAGGCGAAGATGAAGGAAGAGGGCGCGCTCTTGGCCGGCGAGATGAGCGGCCACGTGTTCTTCGCGGACCGCTTCTTCGGCTTCGACGACGCGGTGTACGCGGCGCTGCGCCTGCTCGAGATCGTGGCGGCGAGCGACCGCCCGCTGCACGAGCTGCTGGCCGACGTGCCGCTCACCTTCTCCACCCCCGAGCTGCGCGTGGACTGCCCCGACGACGAGAAGTTCGACGTGGTGACCAAGGTGCTCGCGCGCTTCCGCCCCACCAACGACGTGGTCGAGGTGGACGGCGCCCGCATCCTCTTCGACGGCGGCTGGGGCCTGGTGCGCGCCTCGAACACGCAGCCCGTGCTGGTGATGCGCTTCGAGGCCCAGTCGGAGGCCCGGCTCGCGGAGATCCGCCGCGAGGTGGAAGACGCTGTCAGCGCCATCCGCGCGGCGGGCTGAACGGTCCGTCGCTGGTCGTGATCGTTGACGGCGACGGCTATCGACCGGTCACAAGTCCGACTGGACTCAACGTACGAGGCCTTGCGCCTCGCGGGCCATGCGCACCAGCTCCCAGTATGGCGCGCGGTAGTCGTGCTCGCGCTGGAACGCTGCGGCGCTCGCCTCGACGCGCGCGCGGATCGCGGCGTGGCGTTCGACCAGCGCGCGTACGCGCAGCGCCACGGTGGCGGTCATGCCTTCGGGCACCGGGCCGATGCGCTCGAAGCGGTTGAGCACCCAACTGTAGGCCTTCATCACGCGCGCCACGGGCAGCATGCGCCAGTCGTGCGTGATGGTGTCGCCGCGTCGCGCGCCTTCGAGGAGCGCGTCGATCACGGCCACGTCCACGTGGTCGGCGAACAAGGCCTCGGGGTCGCGCCACTCGGCCACCACGCTGAGCTTCGGGTCGTACTCGAGGTCGCTCGGGCCATAGGTCTCGAACTCGCGCACGCCAAACGCGCCCAGCATGCGCGCGGTGTCGGGGTCGCTGGTGGTGGTGAGCCCCTCCCACAGCGCGAGGCCCTCGGCCCCGTACGCTTGCGCCACCACCTCCGAGCAGAAGAGCTGGCTCGGGTCGCGACGGTTGCCCTCGAAGTCGTAGGCGATGTGCTCCGCGAGGGCAGTGCGACGTGCGCGCTCTGCCGCCGCGTGTGCCAGCCGTGGGTTCGCCGTCAGCGCCGGGAGAGCCGCGCGTGGGCGCAGCAGCATCACGCGCAGCTTGCGGTCGGCCAGGTACGTGTCGATGCCGGCCACCACCACGCCGCGCTCGATGTGGGCCTCGATGGTCTCGATCTCCCCCGCGGGCGAGACGTGCAGCAGCGCCACGTGCGAGAAGTTCCCGGGGTAGTCGTTGCCGCGCGCGATCAGCGCCGACGTGGGCGCGCCACCGCGCGACACCAGGATGTCGCCGCTGTACACGGTCACGCCGCGCAGGGTGGCGCTCGGAGACCCAGACGGCTCGGCCACGCCTTCGCTGCGCACGGGCATGTCCGCGGGTGGCATCTGCAGCATGACCTCTTCGAGCGCGGCCCGGCTCCCGTAGAGCGCGCGGTACAGCGCGCGGCGCGCGGTGGCTTCACTCGGCGGTAGCGTGCGCGACAGCTGCTTCATGGACTGCCGCAGGTCGCTCTGCAGCTCCACCAGCTCGGGGGCTCGCGCCGGGCGCGCCGCCAGCGTGGCGGCTGCGTCGAAGAACGCGTGCTCCACGCGGGAGAGCCGCGCCTGCTCAGCGGGCCCGAGCGCGCGCGGAGGAGCCTCAGCCAGCGCGCGCAGGTCATCGAGGCTCGCCCGCAGCGTCACGAGGGCGGAGTCCACCTGCGCGTCGGCCTCGGCGTTCGGCATGGCGCGCACCGCGAGGGAGCGCGCTTCGAGCGCCTCCCACACGGGGTCCTGATTCCACGCGAAGGCCTCCCCGCGCGCGGGCGTGGGCGGCAGCGGGCTCGGATCGGGGATCAGCAGCAGCAGGCCGATGGCCACCAAGGTCAGCAGCGCGAACGTCACGCGACGTCGGACGCGTGAGGGCTGCGGCTCACTCATCCCTCTTGACCGTGTCCATGGAGAACGCCGGCGTGCAGATGGCGATGTACTCCGCGCCTTCGTCCGTGGGCGTGCTGTAGCGCACCCACTCGCCCGCGTGCGTCACCACGGCCTGCCCGGCGGTCACCCGCAGTTCGCCCGCGGCGTGCTCCACCTTCAGCGTCCCGCGCAGCACCACGGTGTACTCGTCGAATTCGGGGGTCTGGCCAGGCTCCACCCAGCCACCGGGCGAGCGCATGTGCGCCACGCTCAGCCCCTCGTGACCGGAGTTCACGCGTCCAATGTACTCGTCGATCAGCTTGGGCTTGTTGCCAGCGGCTTCGACACGGGTGGGAGCAGCGATGAGGGTCGGCATGGGCGAGAGCCTACCGGAAGTCCGGGTTTCGGTTGGACGTGTTCGACCCACGCGCTCACCTTTCGGCGATGACGCACGCCCCCACTTCACGCTCCGGCTCCGGCGCCGGCTTCGTGTTGATGGCCACCGTGCTCTTCGCGTTCAAGGGCGTGATCGCGCGCGTGGCCCTCGAGACGGGCATCACGGTGGTGGCGCTGGTCAGCCTGCGCGTCCTCTTCGCCACGCCGCTCTACCTCGGCGTGAGCGCCGCGCTCTCGCGCGAGAAGACCCGGCCACCGGTCAGCCCCCGCACCAAGCTCGAGGCCATGGCGGTGGGCGCTTTCTTCCTCATGGCGGCGGCGTGCGACTTCTCCGCCATCGACCGCATCGGCGCGGGCCCCTCGCGTGTCATCCTGTTCTCGTTCCCAGGCGTGGTGCTGATCATCGAAGCCGTCCGGCTGCGCGCGTGGCCGCGCCCCCTAGAGGTCTTCACGTTCGCGCTGGCTTGGCTCGGCTTGGTGGGCGTCGCCGCGCCCGACGGCCTCGGCGCGCTGCGTGGCCGAGACCTGAGCGGCGTGCTCTTCGCGCTGGGCGGGTCGGTGACCTACGCCATCTTCCTCACCGCCAGCCAGCGCAGCATGCGCGCGATGGGCTCGGTGGTCTTCACCGCCTACTCCAACATCGGCACGGCGGTGGCGCTCTTGCTCGCGCTGCCGTTCGTGCTGAGCCCCGCAGACTTCGTGCTGAACGCCCGCGGGCTAGCCTGGCTGACGCTGCTCGTGGTCGCGTGCACGGTGCTGCCCTTCCTCCTCTTGGCGCGCGGCATCGAACGCGCAGGCGCCGGCCCGGCCAGCTTGCTCACGCTGGTGGGCCCCCCGCTCACGGTGGTCGCCGCCTACTTCATCTTGGGCGAGCGGCTTGTGCCCATCCAGATCGCAGGCGCCACGCTCGTGCTCGCCAGCATCAGCTTCCTGAAGCTGCGTGACCACCGTCGCGCGCGCGTCGCCAAGGCCTCCGCCGACGAGGCCGGCGCGCTGACTAGACCCGCGGATCCCGTCGCGACTTGAGCACGTCCACCACGGCGCGCACGTCCTGCGCGCGTTCACGCGGCATGACCAGCAGCACGTCTCCGGTGTCGACGACCACGAGGTCGTGCAGGCCCACCAGCGCCACCAGCTTGCCGTTCGGCGCGCTCACGTAGCAGCCGGAGGAGTCCACCAGGACGCCATCGGCGCGCACGGCGTTCTCCGCCGCGTCCTTGCTCGCCAGCTCGTAGGCGGTGGTCCAGCTGCCGAGGTCGCTCCATCCAAAGCTCCCGGGCACCACCGCGATGCGCTGCGCGCGCTCCATGATCCCGTGGTCGAAGCTGACGCTCTCGAGCGATGCGTAGGTGCTGCGCACCACCTCGGCCTCGCGGCCTTCCTTGGCCGCCGCATCGTACTCCGTGAGCTGCGCGGCCATCGCGGGCAGCTGCCGCTCGAACTCGGCCAGCACCGCGTCGGCGCGGAAGAAGAACATTCCGCTGTTCCACACGAAGCCGCCGCTCGCGAGGAACTGCTCCGCCCGCGCAAGATCGGGCTTCTCCACGAAGCGCGTCACGGCGTACACGCCGTCGCTGATCCGCTCGCCCTGCTCGATGTAGCCGTAGCCCGTCTCGGGGCGCGTGGGCAGGATGCCCACGGTCACCAGCGCACCGTCGGCGGCCGCGGCGATGGCCGTCGCGAGCGTCTTGCGGAAGGTTTCCGGGTCCCCGATGTGATGGTCCGCGGGCAGCACCATCATGATCGCGGAGGGATCTCGACGCCGCACGTGAGCCGCCGCCCAGCCCACGCAGGGAGCCGTGTTGCGGCCCAGCGGCTCGGCCAGGATGTTCTCGGGGGGCAGCATGCTCAGCTCCGCGGCCGTGGCCTCGGCCAAGAGCTCGGAGGTCACCACCAGCACACGCTCACTCGGCACCAAGGGTGCGATGCGCTCCACCGTCTCGGCGATGAGCGACAGGTCTCCCCCGGCCAGCGGCAGCAGCTGCTTGGGGCGCGACCCACGCGAGGCGGGCCAGAAGCGGGTGCCGGAGCCCCCGGCCATGATGACGGCGTACACGGAGCGAGACATGCGTGACCCCTACCAAAAGAAGAGGAGGATGGATACCGGGACCAGATAGAACGCGAACCAGTAGAGGTTCCCGCGGTGCACCAGTCCGCGCAGCAGGAACAGCGCCGCGTACCCCGAGACGAAGGCCACGAACGCGCCGAACAGCGCGGGCCAGCCGAGCGCGATCAGCTCCTCGGGGTGGCCCAGCTCCAGCAGCACGGCGCCAGCCACCGCAGGCAGCGACAGCAGGAAGCTGAAGCGAAACGCCGCGGTCCCCGCCATCCCGAGCAGCATGGCCACGGCGATGGTGGACCCGCTGCGCGACAGCCCGGGCAGCACGGCCAGCCCCTGGAAGATGCCGATCAGGAACGCCTGAGGCAGGGTGGGCAGCTGCGCCTCGCCCTTGCCGAGCCGCGTGAGCGTGACCATCACCGCCGACCCCATCAGACAGACCGCCACCACGTGCTGGTCCTGGCTGAGCTGGTCCATGTGGTCCTTCATGCTCAGCCCGATGATGCCCGTGGGGATGGTGGCCACGACGACGGCCAGCACCAGCCGACCGGTGTCCGACTCGCGCCACGCCGTGAAGCTCTCCTGCCTGCGGAAGGTGTCGCGGGCCAGCGTGGCGAGGTCGGCGCGGAACGCCAGCAACGTCGCCAGCAGCGTGCCGGCGTGGAGCGCGACGGCCAGCGCGAGGGGGGCGTCTTTCAGCCCGAAGATGCGCGCGCCCATGGCGATGTGGCCGTCGCTCGAGACCGGCAAGAACTCCGTCACGCCTTGAATGAGCCCAAGCGCCAGCGCGGTCAACGGATCGAGAAATGCTGCGAGCACGCCGCGCGTCGTAGCAGCGCGGCGCGCCAGCGGCCAGACGCGGAGACCAAGCGCTTTGGCGGCCTCGAGCTGACCGCCCGGCTGGCGCGCGCCTCCCACCTGAGTAGGGTGCAGGCTCGATTCGGGCCGTCGCTCGACCGACCTTTCGACTGACCATGGCCAACAACGAATCCAAGGGGGGCAGCAAGCGCGGTCCCCAACGCGACGCGTCCTCCCAGAAGACGTGGAGTAGGAGCGCGCCCAAGCGCCCGGCGCACAGCAGGCCCAACAAGCTGGACCTCAACCTGCTGCTCAAGTCGCGCACCCCGCTGCCTCCGAATGCCGACGCGCTGCGTGGGGTGCACGCGCTGCCCGGCTTCAAGAGCCAGATCCCGTTCGCGGCGTGGTGCGTGCGGCTTGGCAAGCTCAAGGTGTTGGAACAGGTCATCGCGAAGCACCCTCAGCTGCTCCGCGAGCTGGGCCTCAACGGCAGGTCGGTGCTGCACACGGCGGCCTCGAAGGGGCTGGTGTTCGTGACCCCGCTGCTCGAGGCCGGGCTCGACTCGCTGGCCGCGGATCATGACGGGCTCCTGCCCGTGGACATGGCCATCAAGTCGGGCAACAAGGCCGTGGTGCGCGTGCTGGCGCCCGCGGGTGATCTCGACTCGCAGGTGCTGCTCGACTACCCCGAGTTCGTGCGGCGTGTGTGCGAGGGCGAGGCGCCGAGGTTGCCCACTCGAGCCTTGGCTGCGGTTGTCCGGAAGGTTCGCTTGAAGGTGGACGCGCGCGACACGTCGGGAGCTTCACGCGCCGCTGAAGCCAGCAAGATCGTGACGTTGGTCGCCGCTCTCCGGAAGCTCGGCGCGCGTCCGGAGCCAGCGCTCGCGCTCGAGGTTCACGCGCTCCGCAGCGAGGAGCTGACCCGCGCGTTCATGACGCATGGGGAGATGTCGTCCGCGGAGCGCTCGGCCATCTCGGAAGCGCTCGCCGCGTCGAGCGACTAGAGCGTGATGCAGGCTGGGCGGAAGTCCTGGCTTGTCTGAAGGGGCGCGTGCGGCGTTGCTC
>CAZEAA010000365.1:0-6401 GCA_964510015.1 uncultured Sandaracinaceae bacterium | reverse complement strand
GGCTCACGCGCTCCCAGCTCGAGGAGCTGACGCGCGACCTCGCGGACCGCACCATCGAGATCTGCGAGATGACCCTGCGCGAAGCGGGGCTCGAGCGCGACGAGATCGAGGACGTGATCCTGGTCGGCGGCATGACCCGCATGCCGGCCATCCAGCGCGTGGTCAGCGAGTTCTTCGAGCGCGAGCCGTGCAAGGGTGTGCACCCCGACGAGGTGGTGGGCTTGGGCGCCTCCATCCAGGGCGCGGCGCTGGTGGCCGAGGACGGCGAGATGGACATGGTCCTCTTGGACGTCACGCCGCACACGCTCGGCATCATGGTGGTGGGTGGCTACTTCGAGGAGCTGATCCCGCAGAACACTACGGTGCCCACGGCGCGCTCGAAGCCGTTCACCACGGTGCGCGACAACCAGACCGCCGTGAAGATCCTGGTGCTCCAGGGCGAGTCCCGGCGCGCCGAAGAGAACGAGCTCCTGGGCGAGTTCGTGCTCACCGGCCTGCGGCGCGCGCCCGCGGGCGAGGTGGAGGTGGACGTCACCTTCGAGATCAACGCGGACGGCATCGTGAGCGTGCACGCGCGCGACATCGAGACCGGCAAGGAGCAGTCCATCACCGTCACCGCCACCAGCGGCCTGACGAAGGAGGAGGTCTCCAACATGATGGATCACGCGCAGGAGTACGCCGTCGCGCGCCGCACCGACGAGGCGTCGGAGAAGGCCAAGCAGGAGGCCGAGACGCTCATCGCCGAGATCGAGGGGCTCTTCCCCGAGGTACAGGCCGTGGTGGCGGGGAGCGACTTCGGCCGCGACGCCATCGAGAAGGCCCGCGCCGTCGTGGCGCGCGCCCGCGAGCTGATGGAGCGCGGCGACTCCACCGCGCTGACCGAGCAGATCGACGCCCTCAACCGCACGCGGCGCATGTTCAAGGGGGTCGTCGGCAAGTCCGCGTGAACCGCGCGACGGCTCGCCGTTGAAGAGACCCATGGCCGACCCACCCCGAGACGACAAAGCGACACGGCCGCCGGGTAGGCGGCGCGAAGCCTCCACCCCGCCTCCAGCGGAGGCTCCGCGGCGCTACGTCCCTCCCACGCCCGGCGCCGCGGCGCCTCGCGACCTGACTCCGGCGCAGCCCATCCCCCGCGGTCGCCTCGCGCTCGACGCCGACCCGCTGCGCGGAGCCCCGCTCGGGCAGCGTGAGCGCGGTCGGGTGACCATCAACTTCAGCGGGCCACCGCTCGAGCTCCCCGGGGCCCCGGCGATGCCACCGGCCGCACCCCTGCCTCGCCCGACCCGGTCGAGCGTGCCCGTCGCCATGCCGGGCGGTGACGCGGAGGAGCACGACGCCTGGGTGACCGAGCGCAAGCGACGGAGCACGCTGCCGCCCATCGCCGGACTGCCCCTCTCCGCCACCGGCACGCTGCGCCCTTCGGCGGCCCCTGTGTCGCCGCTGCAGCACAGGTGGGTGTCCTCGCACCAGGCGCCGCTTCGCCCCGCGGCCCTGCCCATCGAGCTGCCGGAGCTGGACGGAGGCGCCCTCACGCTCGTGGACCGCAGCCGCCCGTCCGAGCCGGCGCTCGACCTGATGGCCGAGGTGCGAGCTCGCTACGCCCTCGACGACCTGACGGGCGCGCTCCAGATGGCCGAGCTGGTGCTGGGCGCCGACGCCCAGAACGCCGAGGCCAAGCAGTTCGCGAGCACGTGCCGCATGCGGCTCGAGGCGCTCTACACGTCGCAAGTGGGCCCGCTCTCCGCGGTACCCCGGGTGGACGTCCCCGACACGGACATCCGCTGGCTGGGGCTCGACCACCGCGCCGGCTTCCTGTTGTCGCGCGTGGACGGCTTCACCTCGCTCGAGGAGCTGCTCGACCTGAGCGGCATGCCGCGGCTCGAGGCGCTCAAGACGGTGCTCAGCCTGGTGGACGCGGGCGCCATCATGATACCGCGCTGAGACCTCGGGCGAAGGCAAGACGGCCACGCTGCCGCCTGCTACCCTCCGCCCTCCATGTCCTACACCGTCTTCGCTCGAAAGTACCGCCCGCAGACCTTCGAGGACTTGGTCGGCCAGGAGCACGTGGCGCGCACGCTGCGCAACGCCATCGCCGCCGACCGCGTGGCGCATGCCTTCCTCTTCACGGGGGTGCGCGGCGTGGGCAAGACCACCAGCGCGCGCTTGCTCGCGAAGGCGCTGTGCTGCGAGAAGGGTCCCACCGCGACCCCATGCAACGTTTGCCCGCCGTGCGTGGACATCACCGCGAGCGTGGACGTGGACGTGCAGGAGATCGACGGCGCCTCCAACAACGGCGTGGACGACGTGCGTCGCCTGCAGGAGTCGCTGCCCTATCGACCGCAGCGCAACCGCTACAAGATCGTGATCGTGGACGAGGTCCACATGCTCTCCACCGGCGCGTTCAACGCGTTCCTCAAGACGCTGGAGGAGCCGCCGCCGCACGTGAAGTTCATCTTCGCGACGACCGAGAGCCACAAGGTGCCGGTCACCATCCGCTCGCGTTGCCAGCGCTACGACTTCCGGCTCATCCCGCAGGCCGTGGTGGCGCAGGCGGTTCGCAAGATCCTCGCCGCCGAGCGGGTGGAGGCCGATGACGCTGCGGTCGCGCTGGTGGCCAACGAAGCCGCGGGATCCATGCGCGACGCGCTCACGCTGCTCGACCAGATTGTAGCCTTCGGTGGTGGCAAGCTGCTGGGCGCCGAGGTGGCAGAGACGCTGGGCATCGCGGCGCGCGAGTCCCTGTTCGCCGTGGTGAACGCTACGCTGATGGGCGACGGCGCGGCGGTGCTGCGGACGCTCGCGGGGCTCGCCCAGCAGGGCGTGGACACGGGGCACTTGAGCCGCCAGCTGGTGCAGCTGCTGCGCGACCTGGTGGTGCTGCGCGTGGCACAGGGCGCCGATGACCTCGTGGACTTCGTGGACGAGGAGCGCGAGCGCGCGCGCGAGCTGGCCGAGAAGGTCTCCGTGCTGGAGCTGCAGCGCACGTTCGCGGCGGTCTCGAAGCTGGTCGACGACATCGCGGCGTCGAGCCAGCCCATGCGGGTGCTGGAGATGGGGCTCGTGCGCGTGGCCACGCGTCCGCCGCTCGAGGACGTGGGCTCGCTGCTGGCGCGCCTCGGCGCCGTGCAGAAGGCGCTGGCCGACTGGGACGGCGGAGGGCGGGGTCCGCTGGGCGGTGGTGCCGGGCCGTCCGCGGGTCGAGGGGGCGCTCCCGACCCCCGTGGTCAGGCGGGACCCCGCCGCGCCGAGGGGGCGCAGGGGTCGCGCGACGTGGCCGTCAATGAGGCGTCCGCCTCCGACTCGGCGGCCGACCCCAATCAGACCAGCTCCGGGTCCGCTGCTGCGCCCCGTGACGTGGGTCCCGCGCACGCGTCCGCGGCACCGCTCGCACCGGTCACGGCCGCGTCGGGGGCGGCCGCCATGCCGGTCACGCCGTCAGCGCCGGGGCCAGTCGCCGTGCCGGTCGCACCGTCCACGCCGGTCGCGCCCTCCGACCCAGGAGCGTCCTCGAGCCCGCCGGCCTCTCCGGCCCCCACCGTGATGGCCCGGTCCGCCGTGCCGGCCGTCTCGGTCTCGTCACGCCCGGCAGAGGCCACCCCCACGGTGGCGCCCCGTCGCTCGGCACTCGCCGCCGCGCTGGCCTATGCCGAGCGGAGCAGTGATCGCCCTCCGGCGGCCACGCCCGCCACGCTCGGCGACGGCGAAGCCGCCCCCGCGGCGACCTCCACCACGACCGCGCCGCAGCCCACGTCCGAGCCCACGCTCCCGCCCCGGCAGGAACCGGCCGCCGCTGCCGCGCCCGCCCAGAGCCCCCTGCGCCGCTCGTCGTTCATGGAGTGGGAGCAGCTGGTCGCCCGCATCGAGTACGCCTCGCCCGCGCTCGCTGGAGCCCTCGAAGAGGCCGTGCCGCGCTTGGTGAACGCCGACCGCATCGTCCTCGCGTTCGTCAGCGAGTTCACCCAGTCGCTGGTGCAGCAAGGCCAGAGCATCCTGCTGGCGGCCGCCGAGGACCACTTCAAGACGCGGCCCACGCTCAGCTTCGAGCCCCTCGGCGAGGGCGGCGGTGCGCAGTCGCTGGCCTCGGTGGGGGCCACCCGGCGGGACGCGGCGAAGAACAAGCGAAAACACGAGGCGCTCGCCCACCCGATGGTGCTAGAAGCCTTCGACATTTTCCCGGATGCGCGCGGCAAGGCGGTCGTCCGGTTCGAGGCGTGAGCGAGGCTCACGCGGCTATTCACGGTCTGCTAGAACAGCACGATTCACGACGAGGTAGAGCGCCATGAAGTTTCGCGGTGGAATGAACGAGCTCATGCGGCAGGCCAGCCGCATGCAACGCAAGATCGAGAAGCGGCGCGAGGAGCTCGCGACCGAAGAGTTCGAGGCCGGCGCCGGCAACGACAAAGTGAAGGTCGTGGCCACCGGCAACGCCGAGATCGTGCGCGTCACCATCGACCCGGAGCTGCTCAAGGAAGAGGGCCTCGAGATGGTGCAGGACCTCGTGGTCGCCGCGTGCAACGCTGCGCTCACCAAGGCGCGCGAGCACGTGGATGGCGAGCTCGAGACGGTCACCGGCGGGCTCAAGATCCCCGGCATGACCTGAGCCCGTGGCCGACTCGGATCCCATCGCAGAGTTGATTCGCCTCTTCGCTCGGCTTCCGGGCATCGGCGAGCGCAGCGCGGGGCGCCTGGTCTTCCACTTGCTCGCGGGGGATCCCGCCTACACCGAGGCCCTCGGCGGCGCGCTCGGCGCACTCCATCGTCGGGTGCGTCGCTGCGCGGAGTGCGGCAACTTCGGCGCGAGCGAGCGCTGCGCCATCTGCGCGGACCCGCGTCGCGAGGACGGCGTGATCTGCGTGGTGGCGCGCGTCCCCGACCTGCACGCCATCGAGCGCAGCGGCAGCTTCCGCGGGCGCTATCACGTGCTGCACCGCTTGCTCGCGCCCCTCGATGGCGTGGGGCCCGCCGACCTGCCGCTCGACGCGCTGGTGGAGCGCGTGCGGCGCCACGGCACGCGCGAGGTCATCGTCGCCACACCGCTCAACGTGGAAGGCGAGGCCACCGCGCTCTTCGTGGCGCAGGTGCTGGCCGCGGAGGGGGTGTCGGTGAGTCGCATCGCGAGCGGCATGCCGCACGGCAGCGAGCTCGAGTTCACCGACCAGGTCACGCTCGGTCGCGCCTTGTCGGGTCGGCGCACGCTGGGCTGAGCGACCGTTCTAGCGAGAGCTCGCGGTGATCAGCTGCGTGGACTCGGCGCTCAGCCCGCCCAGCTTTCCGGCCAGCTGCTGCATCGGGCTCGGGTTGATCATGTCGTGGAACACGCTCGCCGGGACGATGGCGCGGAGGTCGCGCTGGTAGCGCGGCAGGTCGTACCACGGGACGCAGAAGTTCAGGTGGTGCTCGAAGTGCAGCGTGATGTTGAAGGGCATCAGCAGCTGCCGCCCGAAGAAGAGCGAGGTGCGCGAGCGGAAGTACGGGTCCTTCTCCTGGGCCAGCGCGCCGCCGTGCTCGAGCGCGCCCTTCACCAGGTTCCAGGCGGTGAGCACGTGGATGCCGAGGAAGCCCGCGAGCGCGACGGGGCCCCCCAGGTAGATGGCGCTGAGCGTGAGCCCCACCACCCAGATCACCACGAACGCCACCAGCACCACCGGGCTGCTCGACGACTTGCCGCCCGCGCGCTTGGTGCGGAACACGGTGCGCTCGAGGATCAGCCAGCCAGGGACGAACACGTTCATGGCCACCCCCACCGCCAGCTTGCGCCCGATGTTGGTGTTGAACTGCTGCGGGTCGTTGACCTCGAGCGGCCGCACGTGGTGCTCGAGGTGGCCGCGCTCCCAGTGCTTGCCGTAGTGCACCGCGAACACGGTGGCCACCATCCAGCCGGGGATGCGATTGAGCCAGGTGTGCAGCGTGCGGTTCTGCGCCACCAGGTACATCGAGTGCGAGGCCTCGTGGACCACCAGGATGAAGAGCGAGAAGTAGAGCCAGCCGAACACCACGGCGGCGATCGGCACGTACACCCACGGGTTCACGACCGTACCGAGCCACACCGTGACGCCGAGCCCCAGGAGCAGCAAGAGCGTGACGCCCGCGTTGATGGTGTTGTGCACCAGCGGGTTCTTCGTGCGGAAGTGGTAGGGCTGCCCCGCGCGGATGGCGTCGTAGATGAACGCCGGGTGCCGCGGCTCGGGCGCCCGCTCGACGCTCACCATGGGAGCCGCTCTCCGTTGGCGTGTCGAAAGACGCCGCTCTCCGCGGGGCTCAGCTCGTCGATGCGCTGCAGCAGCAGACGCGCGCTCTCGTCGGCGTCGATCAGCCCCTGGTTGCCTGTCATGCGCGTGCGCACGAAGCCGGGGTGGAAGATGCCCACCGCGATCTGGCGGGGCGCGAGGTCGATGGCC
>CAZEAA010000364.1:0-6469 GCA_964510015.1 uncultured Sandaracinaceae bacterium | reverse complement strand
TGCCAGAAGCACGATTCGCTTGGCAGGTCACCTCTGCTCAGAGGCTCCGCAGGACTTGTGATGAGTCGATAGACGGCGACGGCGACGGCGACGGCGACGAACCTGGCTCCCTCTGCGGAAGCATGCCCTCGCGGACTCTCCCTCCGCGCGATCGCGCTTGTTTCAAGGCATTTGGCCACCCCGGCTCGAGAGCCGGGGCAAGGAGTCCGCGGCCTGGACTCGTGGACAAGTCCTCCCCTTCGGGAAGGACTCGAGGTTCGTGAGCGGGGGAGGTTTGGGTTGCGGGCTTCGGGCAGGCGAATGGCTGAGTGGCCGGGTGGTGAGAGAGCGAGTCGGCGCGCCATCGCGCAGCAAGCACCCGGATCCAGCGCAGGGGGAGCAAGCGAGGCCCAGTCCCTCCCGAAGGGGGGGACGCTATCCAGGAATCGAGGCGAAGGACTCCTTGCCCCGGCTTTCTGAGCTTTCTAATCCGAAGTGGCCAAGTGACTTGAAATAAGGCGGATCCGTCGCCAGCGACAGCCCGCGGAACCCCCTCGCTAGGGGCTGACGTCCGGAGCGAGCTGCTGCACTGGCTGACGCGGCAGCCCCACACCGAGCTTCAGCACCACGGCCTGCACCCCCAGCGCGATCCCCAGCGCCGACGCGAAGGCCACGACCGGATCCACGACGGGCAGCAGCAGCCCGTTCGCCACGAAGAACGACGTGAAGCTCGCGAGGCCGCGCACCAACGAGCGCAGCAGCACGGCCACCGCGTCCGGCCCGGCCTGGCGGTGCGTGAAGACCGCCAGCACCGCGGTGATGATCGGCGCGGGCGTCACCAGCCCCGCCAGCTGGGGCCCGAGTGCGCTCGCGAGGCCGGTGATCAAGAGCACGAGCGCCATCGTGGCCCCTGCGCGCGCCGGGAGATCCCACGCCCACGGGGCCACGCTCGGCAGCGGGCCCTCGGGCACGGGGAACACGCGCAGCACCATCCACCACAGCGCGAGCGGCAGCATGAGGGCCACGCCCACGTTGATGGGCAGGTACTTGAGCACGAACGTGGCCGCGCCCCAGAACGCGTACGACGCCGCGAGGCACACGAGCGGGGACTGGTGCGCCGCGAGCCGCGTATAGACGAGCGTGAACAGCATGGTCGTCCCACCGCCGACGGCGCCGCTGAGCGCGGCCTCGGCGCCGAACACCACGCCCTGCTCGGCGACGATCAGCCCGAGGATGGGACCGCCCACCACTGGCAGCGCCGCCAGCATCCCGGCTGCCGCAGGACCCAGCCGCCGCCCGAGCAGCGTGACGGCGATCACGAAGGCCGGCGCGACGATCAGCTTGGCGAGGAGGAGGGGCGTCATGGGTTCGAACGCTTCGCGTTCAGGGTGCGCTGGTCTCTACGGCCGCGGCGTCTTCTTCGCCAGCTCCGCGCTCGCTGTCGCCGGGCAGCACCTCGGCGGACGAGGGCCCGAGGCGCGTGATGGCCTCCTGGCAGTACTGGCGATAGGTCACCACCTCGAGGTCCCCGAGCCCCGCGAGCAAGCAGCGCTCGAACGAGCGACGCGCGTACTCCAGCAGCACCTCGATGCGCTCCGCCGGGGCCGCGCGCACATCGGCCCGTGGGTTCCCGGGCGTGGGCAGGCGCACGCCGTGCAGCTGCATGGCGGTGTCCTCGTAGAGGTAGCCCAGCAGCGCGGACGCCACGATGTGCTCGTTCTCTTCACCACCACGCAGGGCGCGCATCTCCACGCGGCAGTCGGCGATGATGTCGCTGCGCAGCTGCACCCACGGCACCAGCTCGCGCTCCGCCCAGGCTTGCACGTCGGCGCGCGTGGCCTCGGCCGGCAGCGGCACCAGCGGCGACTCGCTGGCGAGGCTGGCCAAGCGGTAGACGCGCTGGAAGCGCAGCGACGTGGCCTCGAGGCGCAGCGGGAGGTAGGGCATGTCCGCGATGCCGGGCGTCTGATCCTCCCGCTCATCCTCCGGCGCGCTGGTTTCACCGCCGGGCTCACGGCTCGTGGCGGGCGTGGTCCCTTCGCCACCGCAGCCGGCCCCGAACACGACCGTGCTCGTGAACAACACGCCCCACAAAAGGCAACGCGCCCGGTGGCGGTCACCACGGGGCGCGTCAGCGTCGCGAGCGGTCTTCAAGAGCCTCAGCGGCCAGCCATCTCGAGCGTCTTGATGCGGGCCTCGGCCCACTCCTTGTCGCGCTCCAGCTCGGCGAACTCGGGCCCCTCGTGGCGCTCACCGAACGCACGCAGGGCCTCGTTGGCCTTCGCGTAGTCCGCCTTCGCGTCGTCGAGGACGATCTCTTCGGGGAGCTGCACCATGTCCGTCAGCACCAGCACCTTGTCGGGGCCGGCTTCCACGAAGCCGGGGCCGATGGCGGCCACGTGCTTCTTGCCGCTGGCGACGTACTCGAGCACGCCGCAGCGCAGCGCCGCCAGGAGCGGAAGGTGCCCCGGCAGCACGCCGAACTCGCCGCGGACGCTGGGCGCCGAGACGGCAGCCGCCTCGGTCTTCAGCGCCAGGCCAGTCGGGGTCGCGACCTCCAGGTTGAGTACAGAGGCCACGGGTCAGTCCTTGCTGCGCTTGTTGTACGCCTCGATGACATCGGCGATGCCACCCTTGAGGTAGAAGTCCTGCTCCGGGATGTGGTCGTACTTGCCGGCCAGGATCTCTTCGAAGCTGCGGATGGTGTCCTCGAGCGACACGAGCTTGCCGGACAGACCGGTGAACTGCTGCGCGACGAAGAAGGGCTGCGAGAGGAAGCGCTGGATCTTGCGAGCGCGGTCCACGGTGAGGCGGTCGTCCTCCGAGAGCTCGTCCATGCCGAGGATGGCGATGATGTCCTGGAGGTCCTTGTACTTCTGGAGCGTCTCCTGCACGCCGGTCGCCACGTTGTAGTGGCGCGCGCCGAGGATGGACGGGTCCAACATGGTGGACGACGAGTCGAGCGGGTCCACGGCCGGGTAGATGCCGATGGCCGCGATCTCGCGCGAGAGCACCGTGGTGGCGTCCAAGTGAGCGAACGTGGTCGCGGGCGCCGGGTCGGTGAGGTCGTCGGCGGGCACGTACACGGCCTGCACGGAGGTGATGGAGCCCTTGGTGGTGGACGTGATGCGCTCCTGCATGGAGCCCATCTCCGTGGCCAGCGTGGGCTGATAACCCACGGCGGAGGGGATGCGGCCGAGGAGCGCCGACACCTCGGAGCCCGCCTGCGTGAAGCGGAAGATGTTGTCCACGAAGAGGAGCACGTCCTGGCCTTCTTCGTCGCGGAAGTACTCGGCCACGGTGAGCGCCGAGAGGGCCACGCGGGCGCGGGCGCCGGGCGGCTCGTTCATCTGGCCGTAGACCAGGGCGGCCTTCGAGAGCACGGGCTCGCCGGAGTCCAGCAGCGACTCCTTCATCTCGAGCAGGAGGTCGTTGCCCTCGCGGGTGCGCTCACCCACGCCGGCGAAGCAGGACACGCCGCCGTGGCCCTTCGCGACGTTGTTGATGAGCTCCATGATGAGCACGGTCTTGCCCACGCCGGCGCCGCCGAAGAGGCCGATCTTGCCGCCGCGCTTGTAGGGGGCGAGCAAGTCGATGACCTTGATGCCGGTCTCGAAGATCTCGACCTGGGTGCTCTGCTCGACGAAGAGCGGCGCCTCGCGGTGGATCGGGTTGCGCTTCTCGGCCTTGACGGGGCCGAGCTCGTCCACGGGCTCGCCGATGACGTTGAGGATGCGGCCGAGGCACTCCTTGCCGACCGGCACGGTGATGGGGCCGCCCGTGTTGCGGACGTTCATGCCGCGCACGAGGCCGTCCGTGGAGTCCATGGCCACCGCGCGGACCGTGCTCTCGCCGAGGTGCTGCGCCACCTCGAGGGTGAGGTTCCAGCTCTTGTCGGAGATGGCGGGGTTCGTCACCTGCACGGCGGTGAGAATCTCCGGGAGCGCCCCCGCGGGGAACTCGACGTCGACGACGGGGCCGATGACCTGCGTGATGCGTCCGTTCTGAAGGTCTGCCATGGGATTTCCTGGTACGTCCTATTCGAGGATGAGGCTTGCGTCGGCCGGTTGATCGGCCGCGGGCCATGGGCTGGTCCGGCGGGCGCCGAACCGGCGTGAGTGAAGGGGGCGGGGCGGGGCCGAGGGCCCACCGCGAGCGCGCCGCATCTAGCACGCGTGCTCCAAGTGGTCAACGGCGGTCAACGGCGGTCAACTGAGAGAGTGTGAGGCGGGAAAGCCACCGGCGGACCTCTTTCTCTAGATCCGCGCCCGTGGCCGCTGCGTCTCATGGCTAGGGTCGCTCCCTCGTCCCGTCCAGGGACGGCCAGCGCTGTACGACAAATGCGCCCTCAGGCAAAAAGAGTTGCGGATTTCATATCTGCAAGCGACAATGGCCCCAAAGGTTTCGTCCCTCGGGGGAATCGAAAAACCGAATTCATGGCTGACCCATCGCCCAAAACGTCGTCGAATACGGACACTCTCATCGGTCGCGTCATTAATGACCGCTTCGAGATCCTGGATCTGATCGCGCGTGGCGGCATGGGGCGTGTCTACCGCGCCCAGCAGCGCCCTCTGGGTCGCCAGGTCGCGCTCAAGATCCTGGACCCGCGCTACAAGGGTGACGAGGACCCGGAGTTCCAGACGCGCTTCTTCCTCGAGGCGTCCACCGCCGCGAAGCTGTCGCACCCCAACACGGTCACGGTCTTCGACTACGGTAAGACCACCGACGACATCTACTTCATCGTCATGGAGCTGGTGGAGGGTCGCACGCTGTCCGCGCTGCTGAAGGAGCTGGGGCCCATCGAGCCCGAGCGCGCCATCAACATCGCCGTGCAGATCGCGCGCTCCGTCCGGGAAGCCCATGGCATGGGCGTCATCCACCGCGACCTCAAGCCCGCCAACGTCCTGCTCACCCGGCACGGTGACGAAGAAGACTTCGTGAAGGTGCTGGACTTCGGCCTCGTGAAGGACGTGGAGGCCAACGAAGAGCTCACCCAGGCCGGCCTGTTCATGGGCTCGCCCAAGTACATGTCGCCCGAGCAGATCCAGGGCGGCGACGTGGACGCGCGCACGGACGTGTACGCGCTCGGCGTCATGCTCTACCTGATGCTGTGCGGGCGCGTGCCCTTCGACCGCGACAACCAGGTGCAGATCCTGATGGCGCACATGCGCGAGGCCGTGCCCCCCATGGTGCGCGACGACGGCGTGGCCGTGCCTCCGGCCGTGGAGGCCGTGGTCATGAACTGCCTCGAGAAGGACGCCAACAACCGGTACTCGGACATGAACGAGCTGGTGGCGGCCCTCAAGAGCGCAAGCGGCCAGCTGGGCAGCCCGCTCAACACCAGCGGCAACTACGCGTTGTCGGGGGCCTTCGATCTCAGCGGCATGCGCGCCACGCCGGGCATCACCCCGAACGGTACGCCCGGTCAGGGTTTCCCGTCGGCCAGCCCCAGCAGCGGCTTCGCCACGGCCAGTGGCTCGCTCCCCGGCCTCGAGCGCGACTTCGACGTCGAAGAGCAGAAGGGCGGCTCTGGAAAGTGGATCGCGCTCCTGTTGGTGCTGGCGCTCGGCGGCGGTGCTGCGGCGGCCGTGCTCAGCAGCAGCGACCCGAACGTGGCCACCGGCACGCCGGCCCCCACGGGCCAGACCACGGGCAACCCCACTACGCCACCCGAGGCGGGTGAGCAGCCTATCGGCAACCCAACGGGAGGCGAGACCGCCATCGCACCCGGCGAAGAAGCCCCGCTGGCCAGCGTGGTCGTGGACCTGCGCTCGGACCCGCCCGGCGCCACCGTGCTCCTGGGCAGCCGTGCCCTCGGGGTCACTCCCACCCAGCGCGAGCTGGTCGGCGAGGACGCCCAGCGCGGCCGCGAGCTGACCTTCACCTTCCAGAAGGCGGGCTACGACGTCCAGAATTCCGTTCGCATCGTGACCGGCGAGCCCAACATGCTCGTGGAAGTGGTCATGCAGCGCACCCAAGTGATTCGTCGCCCCACGCGCACGCCGGGCAGCGGTGACACCACCATGACGCCCGCGATGGTGGACGGCCCTTCGGTCCGCCCCACCGGCTACCACGACTCTCCCTACTGAGACTGAGCCGTTCGACGGTGGTCGTTTGACGGCACCCTCGCGGCTACGTAGGGTGCGCTCCCATCGATGGCGGACACGGACCTCACAGGGCTCTCGGAGATCAACGCGCTGCTCGGCGCGGGCACCGAGTACGAAGGCAAGCTCGTCTTTCAGGGACGGGTGCGCGTGGATGGCCGCTTCGTGGGGGAGATCCATGGGAGCGACGTGCTCATCTTGGGTGCCACCGCAGACGTCCGCGCAGACGTGCACGTGGGTGCCCTGATCGTGCTTGGCGGGACCCTGCGAGGGAACGTCTTCGCGCGCCGCGTGGTGGAGCTTCACGCTCCCGGCGCCGTGCACGGTGACATCGAGACCCCGCAGCTCTTCATCGACAAGGGCGCCACGTTCACGGGCAAGTGCTC
>CAZEAA010000363.1:0-6480 GCA_964510015.1 uncultured Sandaracinaceae bacterium | reverse complement strand
GACCGCGAGCGCGGGGGCGGGCCACCCTGGTCGGCGGGAGCGCTCGCGCTGACGCTCGCTCTGGTACCCCCCTGGAAACGGCACTTCGCTGCGCTGCGTTTGTTTCCTGGGTCCCCCCAAGTCCCGCTGCCCAGGGCGCCCCGCCCCCTCCCCGCGAACGCCTGGACTCACGGTGGCCATCCAGCGCCGCCCACGTGGTAGCGCAGGGGGACGCTGGAAATGCTCACCTGGGCCCGACGAAGCGCGACGGTCGTCGATGTAGTCGTGGTCGTAGTCGTACGCGTGCTCGTTGACCTGCTCGTGCTCGTGCTCGTGTCCGACGACGACAGCGACTGCCACGGCTCCTACGACTTCACAGGCAGCGTCCACCCCTCTGCAGCCCTCACCCTCGCAGCGACTCGATCCGCGCGATCCACCCTTCCAGATCCACCAGCCGCCAAGCGATCGCGTCTTCCCCGGCCGGAGTCGTGAACGCCACGTGCAGCAGCTTCGCGCCGCCGGTCTTGCCCAGGTGGTGGCGCGGGGTGGTGATGCCGGTGATGGACGACAGCGGGATGCGCAGCTCGCGCTGGGGGACGTAGAGCATGAAGAAGAGCTCGTCCTTGGTGAGGGCGAGCACGCCGTTGCCGCGGGCTTGGGTGACGCCGCGCGAGGTCTGGCCGTAGCTCTGCACGAAGGTGTCGGAGAGCAGGACGTCGGCGGCGGGGAAGCGCTCGGCGATCTCGGCGGCGCCTCGGGCGCGCAGGGTCTTCGAGACGTAGACCAGCGCCAGGATCGGGAAGGCGATGCACAGGACGACCACGAAGACGATGCCGACGGTGATCCACAGGGCAGGGGTCATGGCCGAGAGTGTACCGAATGCGGGGGCCATGCAGCGCACACCGCGCTCAACGCGAGAGCGCGGACTCGGTGGGGTTCTGCGGGTCGTAGTAGACCGTGACTTCGCTGCCCACGGGATAGAGGTCCACGGTGTCGTATGCCTGACGAGACGTGTAGGAGGTCATGAACTTGTCGCCAGCGCGGATCTGCTGCCCCTCGTAGCGCTGGCCGGCCACCTGGTACTCGTAGAGCACGTAGGGGCTGACGCGGGTGTGATCACCACCCGAGACCTCTACACGCGACTTGAGCACACGGCCGACCGTGCCCTGCCAGCGCGCACTGGCGGAGCGGAGGATCTCGGCCTGCGTCTTGCGCTTGTGGAGGAGCCAGAACACGCCGGCGATGGGCCCGATGGTGCACAGCAGCGACCCGAGGATGGAGAGGGCGACGAACCCACCGACCGCGATGCCGCCGCCCCAGAGCCAAGCAATGTCGTCAGGGTTCACGGGAGCGAGTGTAGGGGGTGGTGGTCGAGGACGTCGAGAGCAAGTACACCTCGGCCCGTGAGGCCGCGATGAACGAGGCGCGAGATGCAGAGCCGGAATCCGACGCGCACGCCGCGGCACCACGGCGTCGCTGGCCGCTCGTGGCGCTGGGGGCGGTGCTCGTGCTGGGCGCCGGCCTCGCGTGGTGGAAGCTGCCGCGTGCCTACGAGGGTCTCCGCACGGAAGCGCCCGTGCGTGAAGGGGCCTACGCGAGCGGTGGTCGGCCGAGCCCCGGCACCGCGGAACAGCGAGCGTTCTTCGAGCACGCGCTGCCGGAGTTCTTGGTCGCGCTCGACGCAGGCAACGACGCCGGCGCGGCGGCCCAGACCCTCGGCGCCGAGGCCGATGGAGCGGGGCTCCCGCCGGCCTTGCTCGAAGCGGCGCACGGCTTCGGGCGCGCCTGCGCGAGCGGCACGGCAGCCGCCGATGTGGCGCAGGCGCCGTTGGTGCAGGCCGCTGCCGCAGCGCTGAACCGTGCGCTCGCCGACGCCGGGCTCGGCTACTACGTGGACGCCCAGGTCGTGCGCATGGCCGATGGCAGGCTGCGGGTCTTCGCGCAGACGTTCGTGGTGGAGCACGTGGGCCTCTTCCTGCTAGGAGCACACACCGAGCGCGCGCTCTCCATTCGGCGGCTCGACCACACCAACGTGGACTCGGCCACGCTGGGCTTCACGCGCCCCGAGGCGAACGAGGGCCTCGTGCAGGTGGACCGCATCGAGGAGCACCTGGTGGCGCACCTGCTGCCCACGCTCGCGCGCAGCGCCAGCTTCCGCTACGCCGAGCCGCACGTGCAGCGCTCGGACGCCCTCACGCGGCTCGAGGCGCTGGCGGGGCTCGCCATCCGCGAAGAGCTGATGACCGGGCTCGAGCGAGACGCTGGCGTGCGGCTGGGGACCACCCTGCAAGAGCGCCGCGCCCTCTTCGAGCGCTGGCAGAACCTGGCGAGCGAGCGCGACGCCGTCTTCTTCGCGCCGACCACGTACGAGGTGGACATGGACGTGCTCGAGCCCCATCGCCTCGCGCTCGACGGCTTCGCGCAGCTGCGCACCCAGCACGACACGCTGGGTGAAGCCGAGGTGGTCGCGGCCTACCAGCACGCTCACGAGACCCTGGTGCAGTCCGTGACGCGCCACGAGCTGCAGCACCGCTTCGACTACCGAGAGGGCACGTTCGAGAGCGCTCCCGCGGCGCTGACCGGCACCCTGCTGCCGCTCGACGCGGGCGCGGCGCTCGACGCGAACGAGCGCGTGATCGTGGCGGAGCTGTCGGCCTACTGCGCGGCCATGGCCGACGGTCCGCTGACCAAGACCGAGCTCGCGTTGCTGACGCGCCACGTGCTGGGCCTCGGCGAGGCGCGCCGTCAGGAGGCGCGCGCGGCTGGCTTCCTGCTCAGCGAGCTGGACACGGCGTTGTTCCCGCGAGAGCCCATCCTCGGCGACCGGCCGTTGCACCACGCGGCGCGCGCCGAGCGCCTGCTGGGCCAGCCCACCGCGCGGCTGCGCAGCACGCTGCGCACGTTGTGGGAGCGCTGGTTCGGGCGCGCGCTGCCCCGCATGCGACCCGCGCGCTGAGGCATCGCGGCCTCGAGTCGGCTCAGATCGGTCCGTCCTCGTAGTAGTACTCTTCGTACTCTTCGCCCGAGTCGTCGTCCTCGGACCCGTAGTCGTCGTCCTCGCCTTCGTCCTGCAGCTCGCGACACGCGAACGTCAGTGGCTCTTCGGGAGCCACGGTCTCGCTCGGGAGCTCGCTCAGGGTCAGCTGCACCACCGGCGGAATCACGCCGAACTGCGAGCGCTGGTTGCGGCCCCAGCACTGTACGCCGCCGCTCCCGCTGCGCGCACACAGGTAGTCGCTCGTGCTGGCGAGCTCGATCACGCCGGTCACCTCGGGGATGGGCTCTCCGAGCGTGACTTCTCGCGGGGCGAACGTCAGGCAGTGGACGCGGCCGTCCTGCAGCGCGCACATCTCGCGCTCACTGGCGACGAGCGCGCCGACGCCGGTGATGACGCCAGGCACCGCGTCCCGGTCGGACCAGCAGCTGACCTCACCGCTGCGGCGGAGGACACACGTCCGCGAGCCCATGATCGCCACGCTGCGCGCGTCGGTGAGCGTGGTCGTCGGGCCCGGTACCTGCGACAGCGAGCTCGGGTCCAGGTTCCAGCACTGCAGCGCGCCGAACGTGGTGGTCACACACGCGCGCGCGTGGTTCATGGTCAGGCTGGCTGCGTCCGTGACGCCCGGCACCTCCGTGGGCACGCTGTTCGCGCGCCCCGCCATCCAGCAGCTCACCTTGCGGTCCTGTCCGATGACGCACGCGTGACTGCCGGCGCTGGCGAAGTCGAGGGTCCCCAGCACCTCCAAGGGCGGGGCCGAGCGTGCCTGTCCGGGCACGTCGCACGCGACCCGTCCCGAGCTCCACCGCCGGCAACGGACCCCGTAGGAATTCGCCACGTGGGTGAGCGTGGCCTCGTCCAGCTGCTCGAGCGGCCAGCCCGCCGCGGCCTCTTGGTGGCCTCGGGTCATGAAGCCTCCGCCGCCGTAGCAGGTCACCCCCTCCGGGCGCCGCAAGCACGCCTCTTCCACCGTCAGCAGCATGGCCGTGGCCGGCCCCCCCGGCATGCGCTGCGGAGGCATCACGTCAGCGTTGGGGTCTTGCGTCAGCGTCGTCATCTCGCCCACGCAGCGCGTCTCTCCGCTCGCGAAGCGCGCACACAGCGCGTCGGTGCCGAGCACCACGTCCACGGCGCCGTCGAGCGCGGGCACGTGGGTGGGCACGTTCACGGTGCGGGTGTGGCCGAGGCCCAGCTGGCCCGAGTGGTTCGCGCCCCAGCAGTAGGTCTTCCCGTCCGGAGCGAGCGCGCACACCGACGACTCGGAGGCCACCAGGTCGACCGCGCGCAGGTTCGGGATCGGGCGCGGTCGAACGTGTTGGTCGCCATCGTCCGGACCCATCCCCAGCGTCCCAGCGCTGTCGTAGCCCCAGCAGAAGATGCGCTGGTCCGTGCTGCGGGCGCAGGCGAAGTCGCTTCCTGTGACCACCTGCTCCGGCTGCGGAACCTCCACCGCGTAGCTCGCTCCCGAAGACGGCGGTTCCTGATCCTCGGGATAGCCGAATGGGTAGCCCCAGCAGCGGACGCCGCTCGGCGTGATCGCACACCCCGAGTCGGCCCCCACCGCGAGCCCGCGCGCGTCCTCCGCCACGGTGTGGAACCGCACGTCATCCAGGTCGTCGAGGCCCAGCGGGGCACCCCAGCACACGGCGAGGCCCTGGTCCGTGATCACACAGCCGCCTCCATCCGTCATGGCCAGCTCGCGCAGCCCCGTGAGACCGTAGAACGTGTGGGGCGAGCACACGGGCGCGTCGAAGTCGTCGTAGCCACCGGAGCCGGGCTCGCTCGGCTCTTCCCCCCAGCACACCGCGCGCCCCTCGCGCAGCGTGCACAGCGTGCCTCCCGCGAGGGACACGCGTTCGAAGCCCGCGGCGTAGTCGATCCACGCGTCCGCTTGGTCGCCGAGGGGGTGCAGCCCGCGGCACCGCAGGCGGCCCCCGGGGTGCTCGCAGAGCATCATGTAGTTGAACGCCAGCGCGTGCTCGTAGCGCGGCGTGCTGCGGCTCACGGGCACGGAGGATGCGATGGAGCGCGCGCCGCATCCGCCGACGGAGAGCACGAGAGCCAGCAGGCCCAGGTGGCGTACACGGATCGACCCGCGGGCTCCCTCGAGGCGCGCCATGCGATGGCAGCGTGGAATCATGCGCCTTCGTCTAAGCCCGCGCGGCGCGCGCGTCCAGCTCACTGCGCAGCCAGGCCTCCGCGTCGCCGCGGTTGGAGAACACCTTCATGGGACAGGGCGAGCGTAGCCGCACTGATAGGGTTATGGGCCACGTCGATTTGCTGTACGGTCCGGGAGATGATCGGTCAGAACGCAGTTTCTCGCGGCGCCTCCACGCACCGCGTCCTCCGGCACGGAAGCGTGCTGGCCCTCACGCTCGCGCTCGCGCTGCCCACGGGCTCGGCGAACGCGCAGAGCGTCGACTTGTGCGTCCGAGAGATGAGCGAGGAGCAGATCGACCGGCACACGCAGCGCATCGTCCGGGAGCTGCGCAGCCATCAACGGCACGCGCGCCTGTGGCGCTTCGGCTGGTTGGCCGCATACACGGGCATCGCCGTGGGCGCGCTGGCGATCATCGCCCCGCGCGTGAACCGCGACACCGACGACGGGCAGGCACGCTGGCTCGGCTACATCGGGGCCGGCACGGCGGCCAGCGTCGCGGCGGCGCGTCTGGCGTTCTATCCCATGCCTGACGTGTGGGGCGCAGGGCGCATCGAGCGCATGCCGAGCAGCACCCGCGAGGAGCGCGTCACGCAGACGCGCTACGCGGAGGACGTGCTCGCGCGTGCGGGCGCGTGGCAGACGCTCATGACCGGGACGACGTCGTACGCCATCGCCCTCGGCTGGGGCCTCGCGTGGGGCACCGCGCTCTCCATCAAGTACGACAACGCCTTCACCAGCGCGCTGGCGTTCGTGGGCAGCCCCGTGCTGGGCATCGCCACCATCCTGACGGCGCCTACCTGGGCCGCGAACTTCTCCGACAGCCTGCGCAGCAGCGTGTGTGGCCACGTCTACGTGGAGAGCCCTGACGGCGCGGCGGAGAGCGAGGAGGGCGAAGGCACCGAGGAAGAAGAGGAGTACGACCCCGCGACGGACGACTGGCAACCGCCCGCCGACCTCGAAGAGGAAGGCGCCGCGGCGTCCGACGGCGCGGTCGGTCCGAGCGTGATGGTCTACCCCACGTTCGGAGGCGCGGGGCTGAACGTCACGTTCTGACGCCAGCGCCAGAGGGAAAGGCGCGGCGGGGCGGCCCGCGCGGGGCTCCGCTTGCCCCGCGTCGGCGCGCGTGATTTCCTGCCTCCCGATGCGAACGACCCACCGCGGCCCCCGCCTCGCACGTTGGTGCGCGGCGCTCACCGTCGCTCTGCTCGCGAGCGTGGGCGGAGTGTGGGTGCGCGCGCAGGAGGAGGGCCGCGCGCAGGCCCCCGTGCCCGGAGGAGACTCCGGCGAAGCCGAAGGCGGGGCGCCCGACCGCGAGCGGGTGCCGTCGCTCGAGGCCCTGTCC
>CAZEAA010000362.1:3310-6482 GCA_964510015.1 uncultured Sandaracinaceae bacterium | reverse complement strand
GCTCGAACCTGCCGGCGGCGAAGCCGCGCCCGCGTCCCACGCCGTTCGACGCCTTCGACTCGGACCCGGCGCCGGCCGGGCGCGAGCTGCCCCGTCCGAAGCCGGGCGCCGCGGCCGATCCGCTCGGGGACTTCGGTGAGCTGGATCTCGGCAGCGCGTCGGCGGGCTTCGACAGCATCCCGCCCGCCGCGGGTAGCACCGCAGGCACCGGCGATGGCTACGGCCTCGGGAGCTTCGACCTCGGGGCTGCCCCGGTTCCCCGCGCTCCCGCCGCGCCCAATTTCGGGGTCACCGAAGACAGCCCGCGTCGCGGTGGCGCCGCCGCCATCGACTCGGACATGGGCGACATGGACGACCTCGACGAGCTGGCGCTGCCTTCTCCGCGGGCGCGCGCGTCGGGTCCTGGCGCCTCCGCGGGGGCCTCCGCCGGCGGCCTCGGCTACGGCGACGTCGACCTGGGTGGTGACGACAACGCGGGGCTCGAGTTCGACGGCCTCGCGGTGGACGAGGACGCCTTCGACGGCGAGGCCGGCCCCGCGCGCGACGCGCTGATCGCCGCCGCGCGCGACCGCAAGCGCGGCCAGCAGGCCGAGGCGGTGCCCTCGAAGCCTCCTTCGAAGCGCGGCTACAAGGTGCTGGGTGCCTTGGCCGCAGTGCTGGTGCTCATCGCGGCCGGCGGCGCGGCGCTCTCGCAGACCAAGTACGGGCTCTTCGGGATGTACGCGATCGAGGCCTACCTCCCCGAGGCGGGCGATCCGGCGCGGGTGCGCGACACCATCCAGGAGGCCGAACAGCAGGCGGCCGACGACACCTACACGGGCGCCCGCTCGTCGCTTCGCACGCTGGCCGCGTACCGCCGCACGGCCGGGCTCAACCGCGAGCTGCTGACGCGCAGCTTGCTGCACGAGTCGCTCTTCGTGGTGCGCTACGGGAACCTGGCCAACGCGAGCACGCGGGCGAGCTCCATCGCGACGCGTCTCGAGCAGCGCGGGAACGATGCACCCGGCATCGACGTGGCGCTGGCCGCCAACATGCTGCGCAACGGCGCCGCGGGGGCTGCACGCGAGCGTGCGGCGAGCGCGGTTCGCACCTCTCCGGCCGACCCGTACGCCGAGCTGGTCGCGGGCGAGGCCGCGCTGCTGGACGCCGACACCGCGGAGGCCGCCGCGGCGTTCGGTCGAGCCCTCGAGAAGGGTGGCGGGGCGCGCGCTCAGTGGGGCTTGGCCCGCGCGCTGCTGGCGGCGAACGACCCCGCGGCCACGGACGCCGTGGTGGCGACGCTCACGCAGAGCCCGCGCCATGTGGAGGCGCGCATCGCGCGAGCCCAGCACCTCGCGGCCACCGACTGGGATGGAGCCGTGCAGCTCGCGCGCGAAGCGAGCGGCCTCGTGCCCATCGACGGCTCGCGCCTGGTGGCTCCCGCGGGCGTCCGCGCGAACGCCCTCACTCTGCTGGGTCGGTTGCACCTCGCGCACGGTCAGCGCTCGCGGGCTCGCGAGATCTTCGAGATGGCCATCGCGGCCGCTCCCGACAACGTGGAGGCGCTGGTCGGTGCCGGCAACACGCTGCTGCACGAGGGTCGCGCGCGCGACGCGCTCACGCGGTACACCACGCTGCTGGAAGCCTCGATCCCCGAGGAGGACATCCCCGCTCCCGCGGAGGGCGAGCGCCCCTACATGGACCAGGCGCATCTCGGCGCCGCGCGCGCGCTGCTCGCGGTGGAGCGTCCGCAAGACGCCCGCACGCACCTCATGACGCTCTTCGCGAGCCACCCCGAGGACCCCGAGGTGCTGCTCTGGCTAGGCCGTGTCGCGCTCGCGACCCAGGGCCGCGACGAGGCCATCGAGCGCTTCCGCGAGGTGGTGCGCTTGGCTCCGGATCAGTACGAGGGCTACATGGCGTTGGCGCAGCTCTACTTCGACGCCGACCGCGCGGACGACGCGGCGGCCGTGCTCGCCACGGCGGCCGATCACGTGCCGATGACGGCCGAGGTGCGCCGCCTGCGCGGCAACTCGCAGGTGCGCCTCGGCAACCTCGAGAACGCCGTCACGGAGTTCGAGGCGGCCATCGCGCTGGACGAGCACGACCTCGACTCGCGCTTCCAGCTGGGCGTGACGCTGCGTCGCCTCGGTCGCTTGGCCGCGGCTGATCAGGTCTTCGAGGTGGTGACGTCCCGTGACCCGAGCTACTCCGGTCTCGCGCTCGAGCGCGGGCGGGTGTTCGAGGACCGCAACATGCCGGAGCGCGCCGTGGCCAGCTACGCGCGCGCGCTCGAGGAGTCGCCGGACGACCTGGACCTCAAGCTGCGCCTCGGCGCGGCGCGCGCGGCCGCGGGTCAGCTCGACGCCGCCGAGACCATCCTGCGCGAGGTCCTCGCGGAGCGGCCGCTGTCGGCCGAGACGCTGCACTTCCTCGGGCGGGTGGAGTTCGACCGCGGTCGCATCCAGGAGGCCGCCCAGCTGTTCGGGCAGGCCGTGAACAACGACCCCTCGGTGGCCACCTTCCACGCCTACCGTGGCTGGGCGGCGCTGATGCTCAACGAGCTGCCCATCGCGAACCAGTCGGCCGACGCAGCGCTCACGCGCGAGCCCACGTTGCCGCGCGCGCTGTGGCTGCGCGGCGAGCTGCGCGTGCGCACCGGACAGGCTCGCGAAGGCCTCGTCGACCTGATCGCCGCGGTCACCGCGCAGCCCGACATGCTGGACGCCTGGGCGTCCATGGGCCGGGCCTACGACGAGCTGGGCGACTCCCGTCAGGCGATCATCGCCTACCAGCGGGCGGTCAACGGTCGCCCGCGGCAGGGCGAGTGGTGGTATCGCCTCGGGCGCCTGCAGATCGACAGCGGTGACCGTCGCGGCGGCGCCACGTCGCTCGCGCGCGCCACGGTGATCGGCGACGAGACCACGCCGCTTCCGTCGTGGCTCCCGGCCGCGCACCGCACTCGCGCGGAGGCCCATCGCTCGCTCGGGGAGCGTGGCCCCGCCATCCAGAGCTACCGGCGCTACCTCGACTTGATGCCGAACGGCGCGCCGGACCGCGGTGAGATCGAGCGGGCGCTGCTCGACCTGGGCGCGGCCAACTGAGCGGCACCGGGGCCGCGCGCGGCAATCGCTCCGCGCGGTCAGGTGAGCTTTTTGGCGTCGAAGCTCAGGTGAGCTTTTTGGCGTCGAAG
>CAZEAA010000362.1:0-3210 GCA_964510015.1 uncultured Sandaracinaceae bacterium | reverse complement strand
TCAGGTGAGCTTTTTGGCGTCGAAGCTCAGGTGAGCTTTTTGGCGTCGAAGGCCAGCGGCAGCAGCGCGTCCACGCTGGTGTCGAGGCGGGCGCCGCTCACGGTCTCGCAGCGCACGGGGATGCCGGGCGCCAGCTCCGCCAGCACCTGCCGACACATGCCGCACGGCGTCCCCGGGGCGTCGCCCTGCGTGAGCACGAAGATGGCGCGGAAGCTGCGCACGCCGTCCGAGATGGCTCGCCCACAGGCGCTGCGCTCGGCGCACAGGCAGAGTCCGTAGCTGGCGTTCTCCACGTTGGCGCCCGCGTGGATGCGCCCCTCGCTGTCGAGCAGGGCCGCGCCGACCTGGTAGTGCGAGTACGGCGCGTAGGCTCGCTCGCGGGCCAGCTCCGCCGCAGCGCGCAGCGCGGCCCAGTCGATGGTGTCAGTCATGCGGCCTCTTGGGTCATGTCGGCCATGCGGCCTCTTGGGTCATGTCGGCCATTCGGCCTCTTGGGGTATGTCGGCCACGATGGCTCGCACCAGCGCCTCGAAGCGCGCGTGGGCGAGGCGAGCCACGTGCTCGACGTCGGCGTGATGCAGCACGGTGTCCGTCAGCCCGGCCGCAGCGTTGGTGATGCACGAGAGCCCCAGGGTGCGCAGCCCGGCGTGACGCGCGGCGATGACCTCGAGCACCGTGCTCATGCCTACGGCGTCGCCGCCCAGCAGGCGCAGCATGCGCACCTCGGCCGGTGTCTCGTACTGCGGCCCGAGCACGCCGGCGTAGACGCCCTCGGGCAGCGGCATCCCCAGGCGCGCGGCCGCGGTGCGCGCGATGACCTGCAGCGCAGGCTCGTAGGCCGAGCCCATGTCGGGGAAGCGAGGCCCCAGCGTGTCGTCGTTCGCGCCCAGCAAGGGCGTGCGCGCCGTGAGGTTCAGGTGATCGGTGATCAGCATCAGGTCCCCCGGACGCAGGTCGGCGCGCACGCCACCGGCGGCGTTCGTCACCAGCAGCGTGTGCGCGCCGAGGCGGCGCATCAGCCGCACCCCATGCACCACGGCGGCGGGCTCGTGCCCCTCGTAGAGATGGACGCGTCCCTGCATCGCCGCGCACACGCGCCCTTCGAAGCGACCCAGCACCAGACGCCCCCGGTGCCCTGCGACGGTGGACGTGGGCAGCCCCGGGAGCTCGGCGTAGTCGATGGCGACGGCGTCCTCGAACGCGTCGGCCAGCGTGCCGAGGCCGGAGCCCAGCACCAGCGCGACCTCGGGTGGCGTGGGGAAGCGGGCGCGCACGAGGGCGAGGCTGCGGTCCAGATCGGAGGGACCCGTGGGCGGGAGGTCGTGAGTCCGGGCGGTCACGCGCCAAGGAGACCACATCGCGAGGCGCCCGGGTCAACCATCCCGTCGCGGGGCGCGTGAATCCCACACCGCGTCGGCGTAGAGTGGGCGGGTGCCGACACCTGCGCGCCGTCCTCTCTTCGTGAACCTTCCTACGGTACGGCTCGGCGTGCTGCTCTGTGCGTCGGTCGTGGGTCTCGTGCTCGTGCCCGGCTGCGCCGGCCGCGGGGGCAGTGAAGTCGAGGAGACCACGGGGGCGGAGGCCATGTCCGAGGTGGTCGCGCCGCGCGCGCTCGTGGGGCAGCTGGCGCTCGACCCCGCGCAGGAGCCGCGCATCCGCACGTTGACCGATGTGGAGGCCCTCTGCGTCCCGGGCAGCAACGAGCTCTGCAACGCCATCGACGAGGACTGCGACGGTCGCATCGACGAGGGCGGCTGCCCGTATCGCTCGGGGGACGTGCAGGTCACGATGACCTGGAACAACGGCTCGGACATCGACCTCTTCGTGCGCGAGCCCGACGGTGACGTGCTCAGCCACCAGCGCACCGCCTCGGCGCGCAGCGGCCTGTTCGACTACGCGGGCCGCGGGCAGTGCGACTCGGCCATCGAGTATCCGCGCATCGAGAACGTGTCCTGGCTGCGCGACGAGGCGCCCGAAGGCGAGTATCAGCTGCTGCTGCACCGCTGGGGCGACTGCCTGGACCGCGCCACCGAGACGCAAGACGCCGTCAGCGTGATCGTGTCGATCAGCGTGGGCGGGGTCCGGCTGGGCACGTTCCAGGTGGAGCTCGGGCCGCAAGAGCGCTTCGAGGGGTTGCGCTTCCGCGTGGCGACGCAGTGACGTCCGCGTCTCGGGGCGGGCGCTCCGAATTGCGCGAACGTTGACGCCTGCGCGCGCTCTCCCGTAAATTTGCCGCAGATTTTGCGGCGCCCTTTTTCGGGGAGCCGAGTCAGGACCACGCGTGACCGATCTCTCCCTGCCCCCCGGAATTGCCACCCGCTTCACGGCGCAGTCCTTGCTGCACCGCGGCCGGATGGGCGCCGCTTATCGAGCGCGTTCCGCGTCGGGCGTGGAGGGCGTGCTGCGGCTGCTCGACACGTCGCTCTCGCGCTCGGCCACCGACCGCATGCGTCTCTCGCGCGGGCTCGACAAGCTGATGACCGTGGCTCACCCCGCGCTGGCCGTGCCCATGGAGCACGGCGAGGACGGCGGTCAGCTCTGGTACTTCCGGTCGTTCGTCGACGGCACCAGCCTGGCCGAGCGGCTCGCTCAAGGGCCCATGCCCGTGGATCAGGCGCTCAGCGTCGGCGGTCAGGTGGCGGACGCGCTGCACGCGCTGCACCGCGCCGGGCTGCTGCACCGGGACCTCTGCCCGGAGCGCATCCTGCTCCAGCCGGATGGGCGCGCCGTCATCGTCGACGCCACCGTGGCGGCCCCGGTGGACGACGACCACGAGCGCATCTTCGGGACCGCCTCCTACGTGTCGCCCGAAGAGGTGGAGGGGAAGCCCACCAGCTTCCGTAGCGACCTCTACGCGCTGGGCGCCATCCTCTATGCGTCGCTCTTGGGCGAGCCCCCGTTCGACGGAGAGACCGCGGCCGTCTTGAAGTCCCAGCTGTCGGACACGCCGGCGCCGCTCGCCGTGGAGCTCGGCGCCGAGGTCCGCGCGCTGCTGGATCAGCTGCTGGACAAGGAGCCGCGCCGCCGCCCGTTCTCCGCGCAGAAGGTCTCGCGCACGCTGGTCACCTATGTGCCCGTGCCGCTGCGCGTGGCCGAGGGGCCGGCAGGCGTTCCCAGCGCGGCACCGCCTGCCGCCGGCGCTCCCGTCGCGGCACCGCGTCCGGTCGCGGCGCCCCCCGCGCGCTCGCCCAAGGCTACGCTGATCGGAGC
>CAZEAA010000361.1:0-6559 GCA_964510015.1 uncultured Sandaracinaceae bacterium | reverse complement strand
CGCAGCAGCTGCGGCCGCGGCACCGAGGGCAACGACGTGTTCTTCGCCATCGACGTGGAGGCCGGGGACTACTGGCACTTCCACCTCGCGGCCAACCCCGACGATCCCAACGCGTCCATGCGCGACCCGGTTCTCTACCTCTTCAGCTCGGGTGCCGAGGACAACGCGGGCAACCGCACCTGCGCCGACCGCAGCTGCGACTTCTTCGCCGACCGCTGCACCAACAGCAGCGACGAGCACTTCGCCTTCGTGGCCAGCACGGATGGGATCTGGTACCTCGGCATCGACGACCACAACGCAGGCGGCGGCACCTACGTGCTGAACGCCTACCACCCCAGCTGCCGCGACGGCGTGGTGGAGCACGGCGAGGCCTGCGACGACGGCAACGAGATCAACACGGACGCTTGCGACAACAGCTGCCGCAAGATCATCCGCCAGGACGGGGCGCAGGAGAGCATCCCGAACGACAACGACGTGGAGGCCAACGTGCTGGTGTTCGACGTGAACAGCCTGCTGCGCATCCGCGGCACCGTGGGCGGCACCGTGGACTGCTACCCGGACGTGTTCGCGGTCAACGTCCCCGAACAGTCGCGCCTGCGCGTGGCGGCCATCGCCTCGTTCGACGGCACCAACGAGACGGCCTGCAGCGCCAGCACCGACGCGCCGTTCTCCATCACCCTCCAGAACCGCACGGGCGGTCAGCCCATCCCCGGCGGTGTGGACGCCAACGGCTGCCCGTCGTTGACCACGGCCAACCTGGACGCCGGCGAGTACCTGGTGACCATCGACGCGTCCGAAGCTCGGGCTGACGCCGTCCTCTTCTGGATGCGCTTCGAGCTGCTGCCCCCGCTCTAGCGGTGCTCGGCGCCGGCCCGTCGGCGGCGCCCTCGTTTCCTGTCTCTGCTGACTCGTGAGGAGTTCCATGCGCCTCTCCCTTCGTTGCTTGTGGTTGCCCGCCGTGTTGGCCACGACGCTGGTGCTGATGCTCGTCCCGGAGCGCGCGAGGGCGTTCCCGGAGCTGGCCGCGCAGGTCCCCAACGTGGCGTACGCCACCAACGACGTGGGCGAGTCGCGCCCCTGCATCACGTGCCACAACAACCCGAACGGCGGTGACGGCTGCGTCGCGAGCGGCGGGATGAAGCCCTGCCACAACCCGTTCGGCATCGCCTTCAACCTGGCCGGACGGCAGTGGTCGGCGGCGCTGGCGGCGGCCGACGCGGACGGCGACGGCTTCACCAACGGGCAGGAGCTGCAAGACGCCTCGGGCGTGTGGTTCCCGGGTCTGCCAGCGCCCGGCAACATGTCGTACGTCACGCGGCCGGGCTACCCCGAGTCCACCCCGGGCGCGTTCGACGCCGACGGGGACGGCTACTGCTGGGTGGGTCGCGACGCGAACAGCAACGGCTCGTGCCTCAACGCGGGCGAGAACACGGGCGCCTTCGACTGCAACGACAACGTCGCGTCCGTCAACTCGGCGGCCACCGAGCTGTGCACCGACTTGATCGACAACGACTGCGACGGCCTGCCCACGCTCCAGGATCCGGACTGTGCCGAGGTGGTGGACGCCGACGGCGACGGCTTCTGCCTCAGCGGTGAAGACAAGAACGGCGACGGCGACTGCCTCGACAACGGCGAGCCGGGGGGCGACGTGGACTGCGACGACACGCTGCCCACGGCCAACCCGGACGCGTTCGAGAACTGCACCGACACCTTCGACAACGACTGCGACGGCGACATCGACATGCTCGACAGCGCCTGCACGGGTGAGGCGGACGAAGACGACGACGGCTTCTGTCCCATCGGGCGGGACCTCAACGACGATGGAGACTGCCTGGATGACGGCGAGTCCCTCGGCGAAGGCGACTGCAACGACCAGAACGCGTCCGTGAACCCGGAGATCGCGGAGATCTGTACGGACGTCGTGGACAACGACTGCGACGGCTTCCCCGACTTCCGCGACCTCGACTGCGCGGACCTGGCGGACAGCGACGGCGACGGCTTCTGCCCGCTCGGGACCGACCTGAACGACGACGGAAACTGCGCGGGGCTGAACGAGTCCGACGGCACCCCGCTCGACTGCGACGACACGGACGCGCTCATCTACCCGACGGCGCTCGAGATCTGCACCGACGCGGTGGACCAGGACTGCGACGGCGAGCCCTCGCTCGGTGACGCGGACTGCGCGGGCTACCTCGACTCGGACGACGACGCGTACTGCGCCGTGGGCCGCGACCTGAACAACAACGGGAACTGCCTCGACGCTGGCGAGTTCGGCTTGGCCGGCGACTGCGACGACTCGAGCGCGCAGGTGAACCCTGCCACCGCCGAGTTCTGCCTCGATAGCCTGGACAACGACTGCGACGGCAGCATCGACGCGCGCGACTCGGACTGCGTGGCCTACGCGGACCTCGACCGCGACGGCTTCTGCACCATCGGGCGCGACCTGAACGGCGACGCCGACTGCGCCGACGCCAGCGAGCAGACCGCGGACTCCGACCTGTCGCCCACCGACGGGACGATCTATCCCGGCGCGCCCGAGCACTGCTCGGACAACAAGGACAACGACCAGGACCTCTCCATCGACCTGGACGACACGGACTGCACGACGGGCCTCGACGCCGACGGCGACGGCTTCTGCCCGCTCGGCATCGACCGCAACGACGACGGCGACTGCAGCGACGACGGCGAGGACGACCGCTACCCCGACTGCAACGACAACGACCCCAACGTCTTCCCGGGCGCCGCCGAGCTCTGCCAGGACTTCCGCGACAACGACTGCGACACACGCATCGACCTCGAGGACCTCGACAGCTGCGGCGTCTACCTGGACGTGGACAGCGATGGCTTCTGCGGCATCGGCATCGACGACACCAGCGACGGAGACTGCCTCGACCTGGGCGAAGACCGCTTCGGCGAGGACTGCGACGACCTCGATCACGAGGTCAACCCGCGAGCCGGGGAGACCTGCGGCGACGACATCGACAACGACTGCGACGGGCGGGTGGATGCGGCCGACAGCGACTGCAACTGCAACTCGCGCGAGGACTGCCCCTCGGGCGGCCAGTGCATGATCGGTGTGTGCCTGCGCGGCGACTGCACGCTGGTGCCGGACCCCAGCTGTGAGAACTCCGCCGACTGCGCGGCCCAAGACGTCGGTGGGGCCTCGACGAGCGCGCCCTACTGGCTCGGCCTGCTGGCCGCCCTCGCCTGGTTGGCGAGAAGGAGGTGGCGCATCTCGAATGCGTCCACGTTTCTAGTGGCGTTGGTCGTCGGGGGGGCTTCGTTCCTCCCGTCCACCGCCTACGCGTTCCCCACGTACGTGAACTCGCGCTACGGCCTGACCAGCCTCAACGAGGCCAGCTATCCCAACTACGAGTGCAGCGACTGCCACGTGAACGCGTCGGGGGGCGGCGGTCTGCCCTGCGGCCCCAGCAGCGGCGCCCAGCCGTGGGCGTCGTGCCTGAACCCCTTTGGCATCACCTACCGCACCAACGGCTGGACGCTGGCGGTGCGCAACGGCGACGCGGACGGCGACGGCACCAGCAACGAGAACGAGCTGCTGGACACCTTCGACGCGGGCGGCAGCCCCGGCTCGGCGGGCTTCCCGCGCGGGGCCGAGGACTCCTGCGACATCCTGGCGTGCGCGAGCAACTCCCCCTCGGTGACCACCTGCGGGTCGTCCAACATCCGCTGCACGGCCAGCCGGGCCAACGGCCCCGCGGCGCACTCGGACGCCGTCAACGCCACCAGCTTCAACTACGCGTTCGCCTTCACGTGCGTGACGGGCGCGAGTCCGGTGCCGGTCAACAGCGACACCAACTGGAGTGACCGCTGCCTCGACCAGAACGAGTGCGCCGGCAACCCGTGCTCGCCCGGCACGTGCAACCAGTTCGCCATTGGCGGCGCGTGGCAGAGCCCCGGCTACTTCTGCACCGGCTGCCCCGCGGGCTACTCCCTCAACGGCACCAGCACGGCGTGCGTGCTCGTGAACGAGTGCACCGCGAACGTGGACGACTGCAGCGCGGTCGCCGTGTGCAGCGACCCGTCGAGCGCGGTGGGCAACTTCACGTGCACCTGCCCCGCGGGCTACATGGGGGACGGCACCACCTCGGGCACCGGCTGCGTGGACCCGAACGAGTGCGCCGCCAATCCCTGCGGACCCAACGGCCTCTCGTGCACCCAGACGCCGATCGGCTCGTGGAGCTCACCCGGCTACTCGTGCACCTGCGCCATGGACTACGCGTTCGACGGAACGACGTGCGTGCTGACCAACGAGTGCACCGAGGTCCCCGCGCCCTGCGTCGCGGGCCTGACCACTTGCAACGACCCGAGCATGGCCGACGGCGACGTCCAGTGCGACTGCGTGGACGGCTACCTCGGCGACGGCTTCACCGCCGGCACGGGCTGCATGAACATCAACGAGTGCACCACGGCCATGCACGACTGCGCGGCCCTCGCCACGTGCGCGGACACGCCGGGCTCGTTCACCTGCACCTGCAACCCCGGCACCACCGGGAACGGCCGCACCTGCACCAACATCAACGAGTGCGCTTCGCCGCAGCCCTGCGGGGACGGCGGCACGTGCACGCAGACCCCGCTCGGCGCGGGCTGGAGCGCGCCCGGCTACTCGTGCAACTGCGGCGCCGGCTACTCGAACACGGGCGCCACGTGCACGCTGCAGAACGAGTGCGCGGCCAACCTGGACGACTGTCACGCGAACGCGAGCTGCACCGACCCCGGGGTCGCCGCAGGCAACTTCGTGTGCACCTGCAACAGCGGCTACTCGGGTGACGGCCGCACGTCGGGCACGGGCTGCGTGGACGACGACGAGTGCATGCTCGGCTCCGACAACTGCCACGTGAACGCCGACTGCGAGAACACCGTGGGAAGCTTCACGTGCGACTGCCGCGACGGCTTCTTCGGCAGCGGCACCAACTGCACCGACATCAACGAGTGCTTGTCCAACACGGACGACTGCTCGGTCTTCGCGAACTGCACCAACACCCAGGGCGGCTTCTCCTGCGCGTGCAAGGACGGCTATCAGGGCACGGGCACCAACTGCATCGACATCGACGAGTGCGCCATCGACAACCCGTGCGTGGTGAACGAGGTCTGCATGAACCGTGCAGGCGAAGCGCCCACCTGCGGCTGCATTCCGGGTTTCACGCGCGTGGATGGCATCTGCGTCCGCTCGTGCGGTGACGGGGTGCGCGGCGTGGGCGAGGCCTGCGACGACGGCGACATCGACGCGGAGGACGGCTGCAACGCCGACTGCCAGATCGAAGCGGGCTGGAGCTGCTTCGAGCCGCCGCAGAGCGCGAGCCAGTGCACCAACACGTGCGGTGACGGCGTGGTGGACTACCCGGCCGAGCAGTGCGACGAGGGCGAGTCCAACAGCGACACCGTGGCCGACGCGTGCCGCGTGGTGTGCAAGCTCGCCGCGTGCGGCGACGGCGTGCAGGACGAAGGCGAAGACTGCGACGAGGGCGCGGGCAACTCGGCCACCGAGGTCAACGGCTGCCGCCCCTCGTGTCAGCTCGCTTTTTGCGGGGACGGCATCGTGGACGAAGGGGAAGTCTGCGACCCGGGCCTGGGGGAGGCCATCGAGAGCGTGCGCTGCGGGCAAGCCTGCTTCGCGGACGCCGGCGTCGGTGGCGGTGGGGGTGGCTGTAGTGTGTCCCATGGCTCGCGCGGCCCCGCCGCGTGGCTCGGGTTCATCGCGCTGGCCCTCGCCTCCGTGCTGCGGCGGCGGAGGGGTTCGGCTCCCAAAGAGAGAGGCAGAGGATGAAGGACGACCTGACTCGCGTCGCGACCGTGGCTTGCGTGCTGGCCCTGGCCCTCGTGGGCTGCGGCGGTGATGGCGACGACCCCCCCACCGACCTGGGCCACCTCGAGGACCTGCACGTGCCGGTGGACGAGGGCCCCGACGAAGACCAGGGGCCGCCCGCCTGCGACGGTCCCCCCGGCCTCTACGTCGAGGGCTCGTGCACCGAGCTCGCGCCCGGTGTGCGCCCCTTCCGCCCGCGCTTCCAGCTGTGGAGCGACGCGGCCGAGAAGGAGCGCTTCGTGTTCATCCCGGAGAACGGGGTCATCGACACGTCGGACCCGGACCGCTGGGTGTTCCCAGTGGGCACCAAGTTCTGGAAGACGTTCTCGCGGGGCGGGATGCGCCTCGAGACGCGCCTCCTCACCAAGATCTCGGCGGGTGAGGGCATGAGCTCGTGGACCTACCAGACCTACGGCTGGAACCAGACGCAGGACGACGTGACCCTGGTGGACGAGAACGGCATCGACAACGTGCTGGGCACCACGCACGACATCCCCTCGCGCGAGGACTGCCTCGCCTGTCATGCGACCCAGGCCACGCGCGACATGGCCCTCGGCTTCGGCGCCATCTCGCTGGCCGACGTCAACCTGCCGCTGTCGCTCGATGACCTCGCGGCGGCCGGCGAGATGAGCGACGCGATCACCATCGCCACGGCGGCCACGCCGGGGACCACGGTGCAGCGCAACGCCCTCGGCTACCTGCACGCGAACTGCGGGCACTGCCACGGCGGCG
>CAZEAA010000360.1:0-6577 GCA_964510015.1 uncultured Sandaracinaceae bacterium | reverse complement strand
TTCTGGTCGTTCATGCTCAGGATCTCCCCGGTCTTAGCCAAGCACCGCGCAACGGGATCCCAGGCTACCAGACCATCGCGCCGCCTGCGCGCCGCAGCGCCTCCCGCCGCTCCTCGTAGTCCGGCATCACCCGGCCGAGCAGCGCCCAGAACGCTCGCCCATGGTCGCTGTGCACCAGGTGCACGAGCTCATGCGCCACCACGTAGTCCACCAGCTTCCGAGGCGCCTGGATGATGCGCCAGTTGAGGCGAATGTTGCCGACGGCATCGCAGCTGCCCCAACGCTTCTGGGGTTCGCGGATGAGTACAGACTTGGGGTGGGCGCCAAGCTTCCGGGACCAGTCGGCAACGAGCTCGGGGAGGCGTTCGATTGCGCGGGTGCGGTACCAGTCGATGAGCAGGGCGCGCGCCACGGCGGGGCGATCGGCTGGGTTAGTGCCGCGAGGGATGGTGACCTCCAGGTAGCCGGCGGTGAGCTTGACGCTGGGGTCGGCGCCAGTGCGGACGCGCAGGCGGTGTTGGCGGCCGAGGTAGAGGAAGGTCTCGCCGCTGACGAACTCGCGGGGGGTGGGCTTGGGGGGGACGTCGGCCACGCGGCGCTGGCGCTCGACGATCCAGGCGGCCTTCTTGTGGACCAGGCTGGCCACGCGGTCGGGGGGGACACTGGCGGGTGCCACTACCTCCACGCTGCCGTCGGGCTCCACGCGGATAGAGAGGGTCTTCTGGCGCGCGCTGCGGCTGAGGGTGTACGTGATGCGCGTGCGGCCCCACTGGACCTCGGCGAGGGCGGTCATGGTCAGCGGCCCTCGCGTGCCTTGAGGAGGTCTAGGATCTTGGGGGCTAGGGCGTTGCGCGCGGCGTCGGGGTAGCTGGCGGCTTGGAGGTGGCGCTTGATGGCCTTGCGGATCTCGCGCTGCACGTCATCCTTGCGCACCCAGTCCACGATGCGGACGTGTGGCCGCGCGGCCTCCTCGATGACCTCGGCGAGCGCCTTCTTCGCTTCGTCGAGCTGGCCGTAGGGCAGCGGCGTCTCCGCCACGCCGGCCTGGCTGGGCTCGGTGGTGAGCAGGCCGTAGATGGCGAGACCGGTCTCGGTCAGGCCCATGTCTTGGGCGGTGGCGGAGCGCTGCTTCAGCTGCTCTTCGAGCACGGCGAAGAGCTCCAGCTGCTTGGCCGCGTCGATGCGGCGGGCGCGGTAGTCGGCCAGGATCTGCTCGAGCCGCTCGCGCAGGGAACGGTAGAACGCGGGGTCCTCGTCCACGCGCGTGTGAATCTCATTGCGGATGGCGTGCTCCATCTCGCTGGCGCGCGCCTCGGGGCTCTTCAGCGCGGCGAGGCGGGCCTCGAAGTCGGGCGAGAAGAGGTTCACCTGCTTCACCAGGATCTCGATGCCGTCGGCCACGATGGCCTCGTCGATGAGCTTGCGGACCTTGTCGCCGCAGTCGCTGATGTCCACGCTGGCGTCGCGGAAGCGCGCACGCGCGGCTGCGCGGATCTTGCCGAGCCAGGTCAGGTCGCCCACGTACTCGAGCGCACGCGGGTCGGGCAGGAGCATATCCATGCTCTCCGCAAAGCGGCGGAAGGCCACGTCGAACTCGGCGCGCACGTCGGCGGGCTCCAGGATGAGAACGCAGCGGTCGAGGTCGCGCTTGTTCTTCACGTTCGCAAAGAAGCGCATGGCGGCGGCGTGGCGGGTCTGCAGGCGCGGGAGCTCGTCCTGCTTGGGCGTCATGGCCTGCTTCACGTCCTTGGGCGCGAAGATGGCCAGCGCCTCTTGGAGCGCTTCGGACACGCCCCAGTAGTCCACCACCAGGCCGTAGTTCTTCTTCTCGGCCGTGCGGTTCACGCGCGCGATGGCCTGCAGCAGGGTGTGCTCGCGCAGCGGCGAGTCCAGGTACATGACCTGCTCGATGGGCGCGTCGAAGCCCGTGAGCAGCATGTCGCACACGATCAGGATGCGCAGCGGGTCGGCCGGGTCGAGGAAGCGCTTCACGATGGCCTTGCGGTCCTGCTCGCTGGTGGCGTGCTCCACCAAGCGCTGCTCGTCCTTGTTGCTGGACGAGTAGACCACCGCTGACTCGGGCGCGCCCAGGTCGTCGAGCTTCTGCTTGTAGGTGACCGCGGCTTGGCGGCTCACGGCCACCACCTGCGCCTTGAAGCCGTTGGGCTCGATGAACCGCTGGTAGTGCTCCACGAGGTCCAGGCAGATGGCCTTGATGCGGCCGGGCGCCCCCGCGATGGCCGCCTCGGTCGCGTACTTCTGCTTGATGGCCACGCGCTCTTCGTCTGTCCTGTCAGCGAAGACGCGGTCGAAGAGCTTGTCGAGCGTGTTGCCCAGCACGCGCAGCTCGGGCAGCCGGCTCTCGTAGAAGATGGGCACCGTGGCCTTGTCCTTCACGGCCTGCTCGATGGTGTACTTGTCGATGTACCCGCCGAAGGTCTCGAGCGTGCTCTTGTCCTTCTTGTCGATGGGCGTTCCCGTGAAGCCGAAGAACACCGCGTTGGACAGCGCCGCGCGCAGGTTGCCGGCCAGCGAGCCGTACTGCGTGCGGTGGGCCTCATCGGTCAGCACGAAGAGGTTCTCGGCTTGGCTCAGCACCGGGTGCTTGGGCTTCATCATGCGGCCGTCGTGGCCCACCACGCCGCCCAGCTCCTGGAACTTCTGCACGGTGGTCATGACCGTCTTGCCGCTGGGTCCGCTCAGCAGCTCACGCAGGTGAGCCACGCTGGTGGCCTGCGCCGGGCTCGGGTAGCCGCAGTTCGTGAAGGTGCGCGAGATCTGGTCGTCCAGGTCGCGCCGGTCCGTGACGATCAAGATGGTGGGGTTCTCGTTGGCCTCGTCGTGCCGCAGCTTGAGCGCCAGCCACAGCATGGTGATGGACTTGCCCGACCCCTGCGTGTGCCAGACCACGCCGCCGCGCTCGAGCGGCGCGCTGTGCGTGCGCGCCCGGTCGATGGCCTTGTTCACGGCCGCGAACTGCTGGTAGCGCGGCACCTTCTTGATGGTGCGGCCGGTGGCCACGTCCTTCTCGAACACCACGAAGTGCCGCACCAGGTCCAGCAGCGCCTCGGGCGTGAGCATCCCGTAGAACAGCACGTCCTGCGGCGTGGCCCGCCGGCCCAGCTGCTTCTCGATGGCCGCCAGCTCGTGCGGCCAGGGCTCCTTCCAGCGCAGGTAGAAGCGCTCGGGCGTGGCCACCGTGCCGTAGACCGCGTCCTGCAGGCACGTGGCCACGCACAGCTGCACCGAGTGAAAGAGCCGCGGCGCGCCCATGTCGCGGTACTTCTCCACCAGCTCCTGGTAGCGCAGCAGCTGGTCGATGGCCTCGTGCTCCCACTTCTCGCCGATGGTGGGTGACTTGCACTCGATGACCGCCAGCGGCACGCCGTTCACGTACAGCACCAGGTCCGGGATGATGTGCTTCTTGGCCCCCTTGATGCGCAGCTGCCGCGTGACCACCAGGTCGTTGTGGCGCGGCGCCGCGAAGTCGAAGTAGCGCACCTGCTGGCCGCGGCTGCCGTGCCCGAGGTCCTGCGTGACCGAGATGCCGCGCGTGAGCGTGGTGTAGAGCTTCTCGTTGGCGTCCAGCAGGCTGGCGGCGGGGACGTGCGTGACCTCGCGGATGGCGCGCTGCAGGTTGCCATCGTTGAGCCAGGGGTTCAGGCGTTTGAGCGCTGCTTCGAGGCGGGTGGTGAGCACCACGTCGAGGAGGGACGCGCGCTCATGGTCAAGGTCCTCGGCGGGGACGTGCGTGTAGCCAAAGCGCTCGAGCAGCTCGACGGCGGGGTCCTCCGACAGCCCGAGTTCGTTCCACGGTGCGGAGCCCTCTGCTTTGCGCATCGCGTACAGGATAGTCCACACGGGCCGGGAGGACTACGTTCTTCGCGTCCCTTGAGCCGCAGCATACTTGTGGGCGTTCCAGATCCCGTGCAACGCTGAGGGACAACGGATGCGAGCCGGTAACGACCGTGCTACGCGCTCGACGAAGTCACATGAAAGACCAGCCCATCGAGGAATTCACGGCGATGTTCGTGCTCGACGATCTTCCCGAGGCCTGGCTTGGGGAAGCTCGCTCGCGCTCTCACGCAGACCGGGGCGATTCGCTGGGCCTCGCGGCCCTACGCGTTGGGCAACGCCTGGTGAGCGTCGGCGTCGCCGTGAACCACGACCACCAGCAACCATCGACGGTGTTCGTCTACGTGGGCCCTATCCCGGATGGGCCCGCCCCGACGTTCGTCGAAGAGTCCGAGAAGACATGGGGCGATATTGGCAAGCTGCGCGAGTTCCTCGCCCGACTGCTTGGCAATAGTCACGTTGCCAACGTTGGGGCGACCTTCCAGGTGGGCGATGAACTCAACTGCAACATGGTCGCCCAGGACCCGTGCGACCATCTTTCACAGGCCGCCACGGCATTCGCCGAGAAGGCCGTGATCGAGTCCGTGGGGTACCGCTTCACCGGGGCTCCCGACGGGATTCTCTCTCTTGACTTCGAAAGTACGGGGTCCAACACTCGGGTCAGCGTGCGAGCACGCGGGACCGTTGACTTGGAGGCGGACGTGCCAGATGGAGCAATCGCAAGGCGGATGGCGCGCACCGTGGTTGACCACTTCTTCTCAGAAGCAACATGAGCGCCCCTCTGCAAACCCTGAGTCCATGGGAGCCGCCGGTGCCCTCACGCCCGGCTCGTCGGTGGGACCCGTGGTCGCATGCTCTCGGCGTCTTGCTCGGCGACGTCTACAAGTTTCGGACGCAGGCAGCTGCGGTATCCGTGCGTGCAATCGCCGTTCAACACGGCGTGATGGCTCTGGACCGTCGGATTGCTGCGCTGGAGGCCGAACAAGCGGAACGCTCGAAGCAGCTCGACGAGGCACTAGCCCGACTGCACGCGCTGGCGCCCCACAAGGTCGAGCCTCCATCAGCCAGCTTTCTACGTGAGTGCGCGGAGGAAGCGCGGCGCTCCATCGGCGCCTGCGATGTTGCGTGGAGCGAGGAGGGGAACGTCCAGATTGCGGCCGACTCGAGCCCCGAACTGCTCGCTCACTTCGACGAGTTCATCGATCGCTGGTGGCTCGACAACGCTCCACGCGAGCTCGATGTGGTGCTTGTGCGTCGATGAGCTTCGACTGGGCGGGCTATCTCGACTTCGCAGAGTCCTTGTGTGCGAACACAGCGGACGAGTCAGCCCTGCGAACCGCAACCAGCCGTGCCTACTACGCCTCCTATCACGCCGCGGTCCGGTACGTTCGCACCTACGTTGGGGCAGTCGAGACTGACGGCCCCACCTCGCACGACAAGGTCTGGGGCGCTCTGAAGAGCGCGAAGCAGCGGTCAGCGCAAAGGGCTGGCGTGCACGGCCCGACACTGAAGAAGTCCCGGAAGGCGGCAGACTACGACAATCAGCCAGCGCACCTCCTCGTGCATGCTCAAGAGGCCGTTCGCCACGCCAAGCTCATCATCGACCATCTCGCCGCGGGCGCGAAAGAGTACGAGTCCGGGCAGCGATAGCGTCACTCCAGTCCCGAGTCAGCGGCGAGCCGCCCGAGCTGCCTTCGAGAGCAAGCCGCCCCCTTCGAGGCGCGCGGGGCCGGGACACGTCCCGTACTGCCAGACGATGCCGCTGTGAGGGAAGACCGCGGCCGCAACGGAGTGGATGGAGCCTTCCACGTTCGCGGCCCTGATGACCTCGAGGGGCCCGTCGAACTCGCTTCGGAGGGCGCCGATTCGCAGCCACGCGTGCAGCTGAGCGAGGACGAGCAGCACGCCCGCGATGCCGAACCAGACCGTCCAGCCCCACGTGTTGAACCACTCCACCAGCTCCCAGCTGGGCAGGACCAGGAGGCGCAAGATGACCGTGGTGACCCACCCGGCGGCGAAACACCCGCCCACCGGCAGCTTGTAGAGGCGGTCCATGACCCCGGCCAGCTCCGCCTGCTCCAGCGCGCTGAGCGGCCTCGAGAGTTCCTCCTGGGCGCGCAGCGGAGCGGTCTCGGCGATGGGTCCGCGGACCGCATGCGCGGAGGCGTGGTCGTCGACCGCCAGCACGGTTCCGGCCTCGGGCAGGACCAGCAGGTGGTGAGGGAACTCGCCCACGATCATCTTCCGCTTCCGCAGTCGCTTGGTGACGGTGTCGTCGAAGCCGTACGGCGCACTCCCCGCGAAGCGCTCGACGGTCATGCCTGCCCGCACGGCGCGATAGCGCCACGCCACCTCGCCATGCTTGACCAGCGCGGTGGCCGCGACGATTGGGCCAACGAACACGCTGATGACTACCAGCGGGATGACCACCTCCAGACTGGAGAGCACCATGAGCGCGGTCATGGCGACGGGCAGCGCGAGGCCGCCGCCGATGCCGAGCAGGCAACGCCGCAGCGCAGCGCTTCGCATGGCGGTCAGGTCGCGCGCCACCTCCTCGGGTAGCTCCGTGGGGCCTTCGGATCGCATTGCTCCAAACCACCGGACTGGCTGGGCCTGTTCACCGCTCGTGAGTGCTCCACTCATGCTTGGGGCGTGACGTGGGCCGCTGCGGGAGTCAACTGGAAGGGGCGGGCATCGCAAACCGTCGGCCGCAGCCCCCGGC
>CAZEAA010000359.1:0-6591 GCA_964510015.1 uncultured Sandaracinaceae bacterium | reverse complement strand
GCCTCGGCAGGCGCCGCAGCCGCCGGCGTGCGGGGCAGCGGGTAGTAGCCGACGCCCTCCACGATGGACTGGCCGGCCTGCGACAAGACGAAGTCGATGTACTCGCGCGCGAGGCCCGTGGGCTCCCCCACCGTGTACACATAAAGGAAGCGGCTGAGCGGGTAGCGACCGCTCGTGGCGTTCTCGAGGTTCGGCTCGACCGGCTCGGCGCCCTCGGCCGCCACGCGGATGGCGCGCGCCCCCTGCGAGTACGCGATGCCGCCGTAGCCGATGCCGAACGGGTCGCGGCTGATGGCGTTGATCACGGCGGCGGTGCCGGGCAGCGTCTGCACGTTGGGAGCGAAGTCCATGTCCTGGAGGACGTGCTCCTTGAAGTAGGCGTAGGTGCCCGAGTTGTTCTCGCGGCTGTAGAGGATGATCTCGTGATCCGGCCCGCCCACTTCGTTCCAGTTGGTGATCTGGCCGCGGAAGATCCCGCGGATCTGCGGGATGGTCAGCGATTGGATGGGGCTCGCGGTGGGCACGTAGACAGCCAGGGCGTCGAGCGCGACGCGCGTCTCGTGGGCCTCTCCTCCGCGCCGCTCCTGCACCTGAGCGCGCTCGCGCTCCTTCATGGGGCGGCTGGCGTTGGCGATGTCGGCGGTGCCGTTGATCAGCGCGGCGATGCCCGTGCCGCTGCCACCGCCCGAGACTTGCAGCGTGCGGCCGGCATTGGCCGCCATGAAGCCCTCCGCCCAGCGCTGGGCCAGGATGACCATCGTGTCGGAGCCCTTGATGGTGAGCGTGGTGGACGCTGCCGTGGCGGGGGTGGTCCCCTCGGCCGGCGTGGACTGGCTGGGCGTGGGCTCGTGACGGCCGCTGCACGCGGCGAGCGTGGCGAGGACGACGAGGGTGCCCCCCAGGGCGCCGGCAGCGGTCAACAGCTCGAGGGCCAAGCGGGGGGAGCGGGAGACATTCTGAAAAGACGAGTGATTTCGCATAAATTCGTGGAATCGCAGGGCGGTTCGGATGTGAACCCAAACGTGGGGGGCCTTTGCAACAGCTGTGTGACAACCGCGCGACGAGCCGGGGTCAAAGACCCGCAGCCGCCCCCGAAACGACGGCTGGCATGGGCGACACGGCGGTTGGTAGGCTCTGCGCGTGTTTGGGCTGTTCACGAACCACCCGGCCAACCTCGCGCTGGCGGCGCGCGAGCTGCGGCTGTCGCACGACGGCGCGTACCGGCTGTTCGGAGAGCGCGACGGAATCTACGTGAGCGCGCGGCTCTGGAAGCAACAGAGCGGGGACAACACCCACTACTACACGACCGTGGAGGCCGCGCATCCGGTGCCCCTGCGCATGAGCCTGAACGCCAGTCGTGAGGGCAGCCTGGGCCGCTTCGTTCGGTCGGCCTTGGGTGGCCAGGACATCGCCACGGGGCGGCACGACTTCGACCGACAGTTCCACGTGCGCGCGCACGACCCCCCGCGCGCGGTGGCGCTGCTGGAGCACGCGGGGGTGCGCCAGGCCATGCTGGCGGTGCTCGAGGCGCGCCGCAGCCAGCTGTCCGTCACCGACACCAGCGCCAGCATCACGATCGGCGGCTGGCACTCGGACCTCGAAGAGCTGCGCGCCATGCTGAACAGCGTCTTCCCGGTGGCCGTTGCCGTGCGCGACGTGCGAGCGCAGATCCCCTCGAGCGACGCAGAGAAGCGCGCACAGGGCTCGCTCGGTCCGGCGGCGGTGGCCATGGGGCTGAGCTTCGATGCGGCCCAGCTCTCGGTCTCGGGGCCGCGCCCCCGGCGCACCGTCTCGATGCGCGCCGTCTATCAGCAGGACGGCGGCTTCATCACCGAGTTCGACGTGCGCTTCGCCGAGTCCCTGAACCTGAGCCTGCGCCTGCTGCCCCAGGGCGGCGTGTTCAGCGCCATTGGTGAGTTCTTCGGCACGCAGGACGTCGTGGTGGGGCACACCGGCTTTGACGCGGCGTTCAAGGTGAAGGGCCAGCCCGAGGACAAGGTGCGCGAGCTGCTGAGCGGGGACGTGGCCGCGCGCATCTTCGCGCTGCGGCAGGTGGCGAGCGACCTCGAGGTGACCGATCAGGGGGTGCGCGCCACGGCCGTCGGGTTGATGGACGACACCGCCGCGCTCGTGAAGTCACTCGGGGTGGTGGACGCGCTGGCCGCCGCGATGGTCGAGCGAACCTGGGGCGGCACGGCGACGCCGTATCGGTGATGACCCGGTGAGCGACTGGATCGACGAAGACCTCGCGGAGACGAAGACCCTGACGCTCGAGTCGGGCGGCGTGCGCGTGGCCCGGTCGCTCGCGCCGTGGACCTCGGTGCTGGGGGCGCTGGCGCTGCCCGCGGGCGCCCCGAAGCAGCTGTTCGTGCTGGTTCCGCGCCGCCCCCCTGCCCCGCCCTGGTTCGCGGTCACCGCCGAGCAGCTGCCGGCCGAGCTGCGCGAAGGGGGACTCACGGCCGTGGCGCAGCGCATCGAGGCGCGCGCCCGCGTGGGCTCCTATCGCGAGCACGCCGGACAGCGGCCACCCCTCGACGCGAGCGAGCTGCTGGCCCGCGTGCTCGAGCGGGCCGACCTGCCGGGGGCGCTCGAGGTGCCGGTGGGTCACGGGCCGGGGGCGGGCTTCAACCGCTTTCTCGCGTCGGCCGCCACGGCGACGGCGGGCACGGCCACCGCGCTCGTGGCCGGACTCACGTTGGCGCCCGGGTTCACCTCGGTCATCGCCGGGGCGGGGCTCTTGCTGGGCGCCGCCACGCCCACGGGCTGGCATGTCTTGCAGCGTCGCATGCGCAGCAAGCCGCGCGTGCTGGTGCTCGCCCCCGACGGCTGCGTGATCGGCTTTCCGAGCGGGGTGCGCGCGTTCGCGTGGAACGAGATCGAAGGCTTCGGGGAGACCGAGGCGCCGCTCCCCGGCCGCTTTCGGCCGCTCTACCCGCATCTCGAGGTGACGCTGCGGTCTGCCCAGACGCTGGGTGACGACCCGGCGAGCCCCATCCAGCAGAAGACGCGCGGGAGGCTCGCGGCCGCCTGGTTCGATGCGCCGCTGCCGTTGATCATTCGGGTGGCCGAGGCCTACCGGGTGCGGCAGACCCGCACGGCATGATCACACTCCGGTTCACGGGCGGAACGCTCGAGGCCCAGGGCCTCGCCGAAGGAGACCCGCCGCCGGTGCCAGGCTTCGTGTGGGACACGCGCTCATGCAGCTTTCGCGCACCCGCCCTGCTGTACGCCGAGACCGTGCGCGCCCTGCATCGGAGCGGAGTGCCGTACGACGACCAGGCGCGCGACTACCCGGACCTCACGCAGACGCTGCGCGTGCACCGCGAGCCGCGCCCCTATCAGGCCGAGGCGATCGAGGCCTTCGGGCGAGCGCGGGCGCGCGGCGTGGTGGTGCTGCCCACGGGCGCCGGCAAGAGTCACGTGGCGGTCATGGCCATCGCGGCGAAGGCGCGCGCGACGCTGGTGGTGGCCCCCACGCTGGACCTCGTGCGCCAGTGGTACGACCTCTTGCGCGCGTCGTTCGGCGGCGACGTGGGCGTGGTGGGCGGCGGCGACCACCGCGTGCTGCCCCTGACGGTCACCACGTACGACTCGGCGCATCTGCACATGCCGCACCTCGGGGCGCGCTTCGGCATGGTGGTCTACGACGAGGTGCACCACCTGCCGGGCGAGAGCTATGCGCTCGCGGCGCGCGGCTACCTGGCCCCGTTCCGGCTGGGGCTGAGCGCCACGCTCGAGCGCGCGGACGGACGCCACGCGGAGCTCACCGAGCTGGTCGGCCCGGTGGTGTACCGCAAGGACATCATCGAGCTGTCGGGCGACTACCTGGCCGACTACGAGACCGAGCGCGTGAGCATCGATCTCAGCCCCGACGAGCGGGCGCGCTACGAGCGGGCGCGCGGCATCTACCGCGGCTTCGTCATGAGCCAGGGCATTCGGATGAGCTCGCCGCATGGCTGGGGCGAGTTCGTGCAGCGCTCCAGCTGGAGCGACGAGGGGCAGCGCGCCATGGCGGCCTACCAAGAGCAGCGCCAGATCGCGTTCGCGGCGCAGGCGAAGCTCGAGATGGTGGAGCACCTGCTGCATCGCCACCGCGCGGACCGCACGCTGCTCTTCACGCAGGACAACGCCACGGCCTACGACATCTCGCGGCGCTTCCTGGTGCCGGCCATCACGCACCAGACGCGCGTCACGGAGCGCAGCGAGATCCTCGAGGGGCTCGCGGCGGGTCGCTACCGCGCGGTGGTCACCTCCAAGGTCTTGAACGAAGGCGTGGACGTGCCCGACGCGAACGTGGCCATCATCGTGTCTGGAAGTGGCTCGGTGCGCGAGCACGTGCAGCGCCTCGGCCGCGTGCTGCGCAAGGTGGGCGACAAGCGCGCGGTGCTCTACGAGCTGGTCACGGCGGAGACCCACGAGACCTTCACCAGCGAGCGGAGGCGCGAGCACAGTGCTTACCGCTGACATGGTGCGCGCGCGGCGGCGCGGGAACACGCTGACGCTCTCGCCCCTGGTCCCCACGGGCCCCAAAGGAGAGGCCGCGCTCGCCGAGCTGCTGACGCTCGCGGAGCGCGTCCTCCGCACGCTGCGCCGCATGGAGAGGCACACGCGTGACGACGTGGACGACGCGCTCGACGCCATCGTGGTGCCGGCGCAGCTCAAGAAGCTGCGTGACGGGCTGGTGAAGCTGGCGCTCGACGGCTGCGAGTTCTCGGCCGAGGCGGGGGACGACGCCCGCACGCTGCGCGCCGAGCTGTTCGCCGAGGCGGCCGCCCGTCGCATGGCCGCGAGCGCCCAGAGCGAGTTCTCGGTGGACGGCACGCTGCTCGACTTCGCGGCCCGCCGCGGCACGGACGCCGAGCAGCTGCGCGTGCAGCTGTACGCCGACCTGCGCGGCCAACACCTGCTCTTGGCAGCGTCCCCGCTGAGCGCACGCCGCCTGCTCACGGCCTACGAGCTGGGCCAGGCCCAAGCCGTGCTGCTGCGGGCCACCGAGGTACGCGTCACCGTGTCGGACCCGCACGCGCCCACGCTGCGCTACCTGTTCCACAAGCTGAAGTTCCACGGGCTGATGCACACCATCACGCCGGTCCCCGAGGCGCGCGACGTGGCGCTCGAGTCGCACGCCGGGAGCGTGAAGCCCAAGGGCGCGGGAGACACCGAGAGCGGCCCGCCCGTGAAGGCCAAGAGGTCGGCGAAGACAGCGAAGACCGCGAAGACCGCGAAGACCGCGAAGGCCGCGAAGACCGCGAAGGCCGCGAAGACCGCGAAGGCCGCGAGTGCTCCGGCAGCACCGCTCGCGGTGCGCTACGCCATCACGCTGAGCGGCCCGCTGAGCCTGTTCCAAGCCTCCACCAAGTACGGGCTGGCGCTGGCGCTGGTGCTGCCCGCGCTGCGCGCCTGCGCGACGTTCGAGCTCGAGGCCGACGTGCTGTGGGGCCCGACCCGCGAGGCGCTGCTGTTCACGCTCAGCGGGGGACGGAACACCTCCGAGCGCGCCGGCGAGTCCGCGGGAGGCGACGTCACCGCGCTCGAGAGCGGCCCCGACGCAGGCCACGGCGGGACGCCCGCGGAGCGACCCGAGGTGGAGGCGCTGCTGGCCGCCTTCGAGAAGCAGGACGGCGGATGGCGCGCCGCTCGCGCGGGCGAGATCCTGAGCGTGCCCGGCCTCGGGGTGTGCGTCCCCGACGTGACCTTCACGCACATCGACACCGGCCAGGTGGTGCACCTCGAGGTGCTCGGCTTCTGGAGCCGTGACGCGGTGTGGAAGCGGGTCGAGCTGGTGCGCGCCGGCCTCGATGCGCCGGTCCTGTTCGCCGTTCCCGCCCGCTTGCGGGTGAGCGAGGAGGTGCTCGACGAGGGCCTGCCGGGCTCGCTCTACGTGTTCAAGAGCGTGCTCGCGCGGAAGGCGATCCTGGAGCGGCTGGACGCGCTCCTCGACGCTCGTTGACGCCCCAGCCTGCGCAGTCGCCGCCGCGGTCGTCCATGGACTGCGGGGTGGGAATCCCATCCCCCTCGGGGACCTATTCCTTCGCCATTGCCGTGGCCGAACACGAGCACGAGCACGCGCAGGTCGACGAGCACGACCACGCCTACGACCACGCCCACGACGACGTCCATGGCCACGTGGACGGGACCCCGCTGACGCGCTGGGATGACCGCGCAAATTGCGAAGCAATTTCGAAACCTTACACCAGCCTCTTACGGTTGCCAGCAGCCCCCTTAGAGAGTACACTCCGGCCCACTTTCGCGGGCCTGAGTCCCGCTCGATCCAAGGGCTCCATGGCCAACGACGAAACCACAGCCGAGGGCACCCCGCCCACGGCCCCCTCCTCCGACTACGATCAATCCGCCATCCAGGTCCTCGAGGGCCTCGAGGCCGTGCGTAAGCGGCCGGGCATGTACATCGGCGACCCGCACGACGGCTCCGGGCTGCACCACCTCGTGTGGGAGGTCGTGGACAACGCCGTGGACGAGCACCTCGCCGGCCACTGCGACCACATCTCGCTCACCATCCACCCGGACGGCAGCATCACCGTCATCGACAACGGACGCGGCATCCCCGTGGGCATGCACGCCAAGGGCGTGAGC
>CAZEAA010000358.1:5539-6607 GCA_964510015.1 uncultured Sandaracinaceae bacterium | reverse complement strand
GTTCGTGGGCAGCGAGCACGTGGGCGCCCCCGTGGCCGCCGACGAGAGCGAAGCGGCCAGCGCCTGATGTGACCTCGGAGCGCGGCTCCGAGCAACAGCGAGAAGAGACGCCCGGCGAGAGCTGGGCGTTTCTGCGTTTGGCCCCGTGGTCGTGGTCGTGGTCGTTGACGGCGACGGCGACGAACCCCCCTTTGGGAAGGACTCTAGTCGCGCTCACTCCTGCTGCGGCGGAGGAGCTGTCGTTGGGTGCGGCCAGCGCCCATACCGTGCGCGCGTCTCGTTCGCGCACCCCAGTTGCCTCGACTACTCGATCCCGCCAGTCGCCGGCCCCGAGCCAACCGCACCACGTCTGCTGCTTTGGCAACTCGAGCCTCCCAGCCCCCGGACCCCCTCACCCCGGCAGGGTGTCCGGCGCTTCGATCAGCCCGGGGCTCGTGTCGTGCGCGAACTGCGACAACGCCGTGAGGAGATCGTGGCTCAAGGGTAGATGCGCAGGGGGCTCGCTCAGCTGCTCGTCCGCGGTGTCGAGGCCCGGCTCCGAGTCGCCGAAGAGGAGATCATCCAGCATGGACTCGTCGCTCTCGGCGACGGCTTCGAGTGCGGTCTCCACGGGCGACGTAGTGAGCAGCACGTAGGGGTCCACTGGAGTGGGGGTCGCCGGCGCCACGGGCTGGGCCAGCTGCGGGGGCTCGGAGCTCGCCAGCATCGCCAGCGTCTGCCGCAGCTCGGCCACGCTCGGGAGCTTCCTCTTGGGCTTGAGCGAGGCGACCATGTCGCGCGGATGACGGACACGCGCCACCGCTTGGGCCAGCGCGGGTGCCCGCTCGGACGCGCGGGCCAACAGGCGCTCGGCCTGCACGCGGGCCAAGGTGGGCGCCGAAGGAACGGCGTCCATCTTGGCGCGAGCGGGGAGCACGCGCCGCGCGAGCGAGCGCCCGAAGAACGCCAACTGCCGCGCCGTGCGGTAGAGCGGCTGGAGGCGCTGACCCACCCGCGTCAGCCACGTTGGGCCGGCTGGGGCGAGAGGAGGGCCGACCGGAAGGACACCCACGGGAGCGGCCTCCACCG
>CAZEAA010000358.1:0-5439 GCA_964510015.1 uncultured Sandaracinaceae bacterium | reverse complement strand
AGGCGGGGGCAGCGGGGACACCCACGGGAGCGGCCTCCACCGAGGCGGGGGCAGCGGGGACACCCACGGGAGCGGCCTCCACCGAGGCGGGGGCAGCAGGGACACCCACCAGAGCAGCCACGCCCACGGGACCGGGCTCGGCCGCCAGCGGAAGCACCACCGAGGCGGGAGCAACGGGGACACCCACCGAAGCGGGCAGGTCCCCGGGGGCCGTCACGACGGGCGTGAACCAGGCGGGGACACCCGCGCGATCCGCGACGGGACCTCGGGGTTCGGGAGACGAAGCGGGGACACCCACCGCTGTAGCGGGGACACCGACCGGCGCCGCGACCTCGGGGGGCTGCGCGAGGCTGGTCCGAGTGGCGTTCGCTTCAGCTGCGAAGGCATGGACCTCCGCTCGAGCGGGGTCCGCCTCGATCACGCTAGGCCCGCGCACATGCTCGCTCGCGCCCACGAGGAACGACTCCCGGGCCCGGACCACGCGCCGCTCTCGAAGCTGCGCGAGGGCCGCCATGGCGCCTTCTCGGGCGCGCTCCGCCAGCGGGCGCAGCTGCGCGTAGGGCAGCAGCACCAGCACCCCCAGAAGCGCCAGCAGCCCCGCCGCGAAGAGCGCGTTCGGCGTCTCCACCTCACCCACGCCGCCGTCTTCGATGTCCGCCAGCACGGCGCTCGCGCCCGCGTGGTCGGGACGCACGGCCAGCACGGCCTCGTAGGCCCCCTCGTCCAGCACGCCCTGCTGTCGCGCGCGCTCGGCCTCGTGGAACGCCACGGTCGCTTGCCAGCTGCCCGCATCGGCGTGCTCGGGGGCCAGCCTCACGGCGCGGCGCAAGAGCGTCAACGAGGCGTCCACGGCCGCAGCATCGGCTGAGTCGCCGAGTTGCTGAAGGCGCTCCGTGGCCTCGGCCGCGTATCCCGCCGCCATCTCGGCGCGTCGCGGCAGCATCGGCTCGCGGCGCAGCGCGCGGTCGAAGCGCTCGCGCATGGTGTCCCAGTCACCGGCCTGCATGGCCACGAGGCCCTCGTCGAGCAGCGCGTTGGCCGGCGCGAGGCGGCGCGCGTCGAGCCCCTCAAAGAGCCGCTGCATGGTGGTCTGCCAGCTCCACGCGAGGTCGGCGTTCTCGCCCAGCTTGTTGCGGTAGGCGAGGCGCAGCTGCCAGATGCCGTTGCGCTCGTAGGTGGCGGTGGCCTCGCGCGAGGCGCTTCGCACTGCGTCGTCCGGGTGATCCACGAAGGTGATCACGGCGGGCATCGCGTTCAGGTCGCTGAGGCTCGCGTAGGCCCGCAGCACGTCGGGCAGCTGCGCTTGCGGCACCATCTGCACCGCCGCACCCACCGAGTCCACGCCCAGGCGCCGGATGCTGCCCACGGCCCAGCGACGCACCTCGGGGTTCCCGGCGCTGCGCCCTTCGATCAACGCCGGGAGCATGTGCAGGCCGCGCCGCGCCACCACGTGCCGTGCCTCCCACTGCCACACGCTCCAGCCGCGCTGGAAGAAGCCGATCATCACGCGATCCGCCGCCAGCGTCTCCATGTGCTCGAGGCCGCGCAGCAGCGCGATGCGCTCCGCGACCTGCAGCAAGGTGGTCCCCGGCATGCGCTGCCCGCCGAGCAGCTGACGCACGCCGAGCGCCAGGTCGGTGGGCTCGTCCGCGCGCTCGAAGCCCATGTGGTGGCGAACCTCGGCGAGCGTGTTGAACGCGGCCGCCGAGGGCGGATCGTCGCTCAGGCGGAGCTCGCGCAGGCGCGCCTCCACGTCGGCGACGCGGCTGTACGACAGCACGCGCAGGGCGTCATAGGCTCGGAGACGGACGGCGCGGTCGGGCGAGCGGAGGTCGGCTCCCAGCTCGTCGAGCGGGCGCGTGCGCTGGTGCAGCAGCTCGCGTGTCTCGGCCACCGGCGCGCTGGGCGCCGCCGCCACGATGGGGGCTTCCGAGCCGAGCGCGTCCGGGTCGGCCGGCACGTCCAAAGCGGGCTGCGCAGGCTGCGCCTCTTGCGCCGCGCCCTCGCCCGCGTGCAGCGCGAGCAGCGCGAGCAGCACAGGGGCCACCCGCACGATGTGCTGGAGGGCTAGTTCCCTGCGATCCGAAAGCCCGAGAACTCGCCGGTGTAGCTGCGCCATTTGGTCTCGACCTTGTCGACGCGCGCTGTGGACGGTCCCGTCTGGGCCCACTGGAGGAAGTCCTTCACGGCATCCTCCTCGCCCTCGACGATCAGTTCCACGGAGCCGTCGCTGCGGTTCTTGACCCACCCGCTGAGCCCGTTCTGGCGGGCCTCGCGGCGTGCCGAGGCGCGAAAATACACGCCTTGAACACGTCCACGGCAGATGAGCTGAATCCGCTTCTGTCCCATAGTTGTCTCCTGATACTCGGGCTCGGGTCGACGACGCAAAAAACCGGCAGAGAGGCCAGCGGCTTCTTAAGTAGCCAGCGGCTCTCGCGAGGGCAAGGTGCTTGTGACGCAGCCGCCGCTCGTGCGACAACGCGGGTCCCACCCGTCTCGAGGAGCCATGTCATGAGCCAGATCCCCGCCTCCCACGTCGACCTCTTGGACAAGCCCGCGTTCGCGCACGTCGCCACCCTGATGAAGGACGGCTCGCCTCAGGTGACCCCGGTGTGGGTGGACCGCGAGGGCGACAAGGTCGTCATCAACAGCGCCCAGGGCCGCGTGAAGGACAAGAACCTGAAGCGCGACAAGCGCATCGCCCTCAGCATCACCGACCCGGCCAACCCCTACCGGATGCTCAGCATCCGTGGCGAAGTGGTGGAGATCACCACGGACGGGGCCGAGGACCACATCGACCGCCTGGCCATGAAGTACATGGGTGTCGAGAAGTACCCCTACCGCACCCCCACCGAGGTGCGCGTCCGTTATGTGATCCAGCCCACCAGCGTCAGCGTCTACGGATAGCTTTCCGGGCCGGCCAGGTGCACCATGGGCGGATGTGGAACACCCCTGCATCGCCTCCGCCCTTGGCCCGCGTCGTTCTCTCCGCCGCGTTCTTGGCGGCGATCGTGCCCGGTTGCTCGTGCAGTGACGACGGATCCGGGGGTGGCGGCCTGCCTGGCCCCAGTGAGGGACGCACGCTCGACGAGCGCACCATCGCCGAGCTGGTGACGCCCTTCGACGTGTCGCGGCAGGACCTGGTGGGCCCCAACGACCACAACGCCATGTACGGGCACCGCCCGAAGATCGTGGCGCGCGTGGACGGCGCCAGCATCGACGTGCTGGTGCAGGACGAGGGCGTGGACACCACGCTGGGGGAGCACCCGCGCGCCGTGCTGGTGCGCCTCACCCCGAGCGGTGACGGCTACGCGGTGGAGCGGGCCATGGAGGTGCCGCTGCTGGACCGCATCATGGGCCTCGCGCGCGCCGACGACGGCGACTACTTCGTGGCCAGCGGCATCGAGGAGGAAGCGCACCGTGAGCTGTCGCGCGGCTACCCCGGCCGTGATCAGTTCCGCGCCAACGTGGTGCACGTGGCCCGGCTGTCGCCCACCGGCGAGGTGCGCTTCGCGGTGGACCTCGACCTCGCGCGCCAGGCGTCGAACGAAGAGCCGCCCGAGAAGCTGATCAACCCGATGGTGGCGTCCACGGCGCGCCTCGCGTTCGGCGGCGGCGAGCTGGCCCTGGTGCACGGCATCAACACGGACCCCGACAGCGGCGGCACGCGGCACCAGAAAGCCATCACCACGCTGCTGAACGCCACCGACGGAAGCATCCTGCGCACCTCGACCATGTGGGTGAGCCACTCGTTCGACGTGCGCCTGTTCCATGACGGCGCGGGCTTCATGGAGCTGCACCTGGGCGACGCCTACCCGCGGCAGCTGGTGTTCGACCGCGTCTCGGGAGCCGCGCGCAGCGACGCCTACACGGCCTACTTCATCAAGGGCGCCACCGGGAACAACAACACGTACACGAGGCTCGGCGACATCGCGCGCATTACGGAGGACCCGGACTTCGGCTACCTGGTGCTGTTCGCGACGGAGCGCGTGACCAGCGAGCCCAGCGACGGACGCATCGGCGGCTCGCGCGACCTGGCCATCTCCCGCGTACGTGCAGACTTCGCGGAGCAGGACTCGGACAGCACCGACCACCTGGACGATGGGCTGCCCGACACCCAGAGCGTCTCGAGCGGCGGCGCGGACGTGCAGAACCACCTCCGCTTCTTGACCAGCCACGGCGAAGGCACGCACGCCGAGCGCCCCAAGCTGCTGCCCCTCGGCGGCGACGAGTACATCGTGCTCTACGAGCTGTGGGAGGGCGCCGATGGCACCTTCACCTTCTCGGGGGTGCACGGCTTCGTGATCGACGCGTCGGGGAACGTGCTGGTGGCCGACGCGGAGCTCGGGGACATCCACCTGCCGCGCGGCGACGACGCCTTCGCGCTGGGCGGCGGGGCGGCCTGGATCACGGGCGACCAAGAGAACCGCTCGCTGACGGTGCACCACGTCACCCGCCAGGCGGACGCGCTGGTGCTGGACTCGAACCTGGTCCCCTGACCCCGCCAGACCCGGCCTGGCCTGGCCTAGCCAGGAGCGGGCCCGGGGGTGTCTTGCGATCCCGAGCCCGGGCTGCTACCTACGCCTGCCGCTCTCATCTTCGGAGCGCACGAGGACCACCATGAAGCCCGACATCCACCCCAAGTATCAGCCCGTCACCATCAGCTGCGCGTGCGGCGCCACGCACGAGATCCGCTCCACCCAGTCGACCTTCCAGATCGACATCTGCGCGGATTGCCACCCGTTCTTCACCGGTAAGGAGAAGGTGCTGGACGCCGCTGGCCGTATCGACCGCTTCAACAAGAAGTACGGCAAGAAGACGGCCTGAAGTCTGCCCGAGAGGTGGAACGCGAACGGCCCCGGAGAGATCCGAGGCCGTTTCTGCTTCTGGTCCAGCAAGCGCCCGACGGTTGATCACCGCCGGGCGTCTTCGCGTCCAGCTCCGGGCGGCTTGCACCGCCCGAGTGACGTCAGCTCGCGGCCGGGCGCGTGTAGCGCAGCACGGGCGAGCGGGCGGCGCGCGTCTCGTCCAACCGGCGCAGGCGGGTGAGGTGCGGGGCGTTGGTGACCGTCTCCGGCTCGCGGTGCGCTTCGTCGCTGATGGCCTGCATGGCGGCCACGAACGCGTCGAGCTCCTGCTTGGTCTCGGTCTCGGTGGGCTCGATCAGCATGGCGCCCTTGACCACCAGCGGGAAGTACACCGTGGGCGGGTGGTAGCCGTAGTCCATGAGCCGCTTCGCCACGTCCATGGTGGTGACGTGCGTGTCCTTGAGGTGCTTGTCGCTGATGACCACCTCGTGCATGCAGGTGCGGTCGAACGCCACCTTCCACGTCTCGCCGAGGCACACGCGCAGGTAGTTGGCGTTGAGCACGGCCAGGTCGGTGGCCATGCGCAGGCCCTCGGGGCCCGCGATGTCTGCGGCGAGCGTGACGAGGATCC
>CAZEAA010000357.1:0-6618 GCA_964510015.1 uncultured Sandaracinaceae bacterium | reverse complement strand
CCCTTGGGCTGCCCGGTGGTGCCCGAGGTGTAGAGCACGTAGAGCGGGTCGGTGGCGCGCACGGGCACGCACTCGGCGGGCGTCGCGCTCGCGATGGCGTCGTCCCAGCTCACGTCGCGGCCGGGCACCAGGGTGGCTTCGAGCTGCGGGCGCTGCTTCACGATGCAGCGCGCGGGCTTGTGCGTGGCGAGCGCGATGGCGTCATCCAGCAAGGGCTTGTAGGCCACGGTGCGCGTCGGCTCGATGCCGCACGAGGCGCACACCATCAGCACGGGCTTGGCGTCGTCGATGCGGGTGGCCAGCTCGTTGGCAGCGAAGCCCCCGAACACCACCGAGTGCACCGCGCCGAGGCGCGCACAGGCCAGCATGGCGATGGCGGCCTCGGGGATCATGGGCATGTAGAGGATCACCCGGTCACCCGCGCTCACCCCGTTCTGTCGCAGCGCACCGGCGAAGAGCGCCACCTCGTCGCGCAGCTCACGGAAGGTGAACGTGCGCTTGGTCCCGGTCACGGGGCTGTCGTAGATCAGCGCGGCCTGCTCGGCGCGGCCGCCTTCCACGTGCCGGTCGAGGCAGTTGTAGGCCGTGTTCAGCACGCCCTCCGGATACCAGCGGAAGAACGGCGCCTGCGAGTCGTCGAGCGCGCGCGTGGGCTCGGTGACCCACGTGATGGCGCGGCTCTGCTCGAGCCAGAAGGCCTCGGGGTCGTGGAGCGAGCGCTGATGAACCTCGCGGTGCTTGGCGGTCATGCGCCAGGATCTATCACGCCTCTGGCGCACACCGCGACCCGCTGACAGGCTTCGGCGCATGACGGACCCCCGGCTCAGCGCCCGCACGCAGCAGATCGCGCCCTTCCTGGCGATGGAGGTCATGGAGCGTGGCATGGCGCTCTCCCGCGCGGGGCACGACGTCATCCAGCTGGGCGTGGGCGAGCCGGACTTCGACGCCCCGCCCGAAGCCGTACGCGCGGCCATGGACGCGCTGTCTCGCGGAGACACCCACTACACCGACAGCCGCGGCCTGCGTGCGCTGCGCGAGGCCATCGCGCGGGACTCGGAGGCGCGCCGCGGGGTGCCCACCGATCCGGACCACGTAGTGGTCACCCTCGGCACGTCGCCCGCCATCTTGATGACGCTGCAAGTGCTGGTGGGCCCCGGCGACGAGGTGATCATCCCGACGCCGCACTACCCCTGCTACCCGAACATGGTGGTGGCATGCGGGGGCGTGCCCGTGTTCGTGCCCACGTTCGCGGCCGACGGCTATCGCATCGACGTGGACGCCATCGCGCGGGCGCGCACGCCGCGCACCAAGGCCATCTTCCTGGCGTCCCCGGCCAACCCCACGGGCGCGGTGCAGCCCCGTAGCACCGTGGAAGCGCTGGCTGCGCTGGGGCTCCCCATCCTGAGTGACGAGATCTACGACGGGCTGCTGTTCGACGGGCAGCGCGTGACGTCCCCCCTCGCCTTCAGCGCCGACACCTTCGTGCTGGACGGCTTCTCCAAGCGCTACGCCATGACGGGCTTTCGTCTGGGCTACGTGATCGCGCCCGAGTGGGCCTGCCGCTCGTTGCAGAGCCTGCAGCAGAGCCAGTTCATCTCCACCACGCACTTCGTGCAGAGCGCGGGCATCGCGGCCCTCGAGCACGGCGCCCCGCACCTCGAGCACATGCGCGGGGTCTACGAGCGTCGGCGCAACGTGCTGCTCGCTGGACTGCGCGACCTGGGCCTCGGCATCCCGGAGGCGCCGACGGGCGCGTTCTACATCCTGGCCGATGCCCGCCACTTGGGGGCCGACTCGCTCGATCTCGCCTTCCGCATCCTCGAGCAGTCGCACGTGGCCGTGGGTCCCGGCCGCGACTTCGGCGCCATCGCCGAGGGGCACCTGCGCTTCAGCTACGCCACGTCGGAGGCGCAGATCACGCGGGGCCTCGAGCGGCTGGCCAAGGGGCTGCCCGCGCTCTGACCGCTAGTCACCCAGCATGAGCAGCAGCGCGGCCTCGTCGATCACCGCCACGCCGAGCTTCTGCGCGGTCTCGAGCTTGCTGCCCGCCTCGTCGCCCGCCACCACGTAGTCGGTCTTGGCAGACACGGAGCCAGCCACCTTGCCGCCCGCTGCCTTGATGCGCGCGCCCGCCTCGGCGCGCTTCAGCGTGGGCAGCGTGCCGGTCAGCACGAAGGTCTTGCCGGCCACCCCTTCCACCGCGCGCGTCAGGCTCTCGAGCGCGTCCAGCGACACCCCCGCCGCGGCGAGGCCCTCGAACACCGCGCGCACGCTCGGCGCGTTCAGCTCGGCGAAGATGCTGTCGGCCGACTTGCGACCGAGCCCCTCGACGGCGCCGCGCTCGCTCGACTTCTCCGGCGCCACGTGCGCCACGGCTTCCGGATCCCCCGCCACGTAGCGCGCCGCGAAGTCCAAGAGCGCATCGGCGCTGCGCCAGTGCTTCACCAGCTCTTCGGACATGGTGCTGCCCACGTGCCGGATGGCGAGCCCCAGCAGCACGCGCCCGAGGCCACGCCCCTTCGCGCTCTCGAGCGCCTTCACCACGTTCTTGGCGCTCTTCTCGCCCATGCGCTCGAGCCCGGCCAGCTGCTGCGCGGTGAGACGGAAGAGATCATCCGGGCGCCGCACGCCCATGTGGTCGATGACCTGCGCCAGCAGGGCCTCGCCCATGCCGTCGATGTCCATCGCTTGGCGGCCCGCGAAGTGCTTGAGGCGCTCGAGCACCTGATCGGGGCAGGCTGGGTTCGGGCAGTAGACGAAGATCTCCTCCGTGACCACCGCGCTCGCGCAGGTGGGGCACTCGCTGGGGGCCACGAAGGGCGCCGTGCCCTCGGGGCGCGCCGCGAGGTCCACACCCACCACCTGCGGGATGATGTCACCGGCCTTCTCGACCAGCACCATGTCGCCCACGCGGATGTCCTTGCGCGCGAGCTCCGGGAAGTTGTGCAGCCCCGCGCGGCTCACGGTGGTGCCCGCCAGCGGCACGGGCTCGAGCTCGGCCACCGGCGTGAGCTTCCCGCTCTTGCCCACGTTCACGCTGATGCCGCGCAGCCGCGTGGGCCTCCGCTCGGGCGGGAATTTGTAGGCGATGCCCCAGTGCGGGTGGTGACCCGTGGCGCCGAGCGCGGGGTAGTGCGCGAGCTCGTCCACCTTGATGACCATGCCGTCGATCTCGAACGGCAGCCCGAAGCGACGCTGGTGGTACCCGGCGCAGTACGCATACGCGGCGCGCGCATCGTCGGCCACGAACAGCTGGTCGAGGTAGAGCTGCACCAGGTCCCGCCCGCGTGAGTCGCCATCCGCCGGGCCACCCACGTCGGCCAGCCAGCGCACCACCTCGCTCTGACGACCGGGGAGCGTGACTCCGTCGCGCCAGGGCACCTGATAGAGGAACGCACGGATGCCCACCGCGCCGAGGCCAGCCGGGTCCTTGCGCTTCATCATGCCGGCGCAGCCGTTGCGCGGGTTGGCGATGGTCTTCTCGCCCGCCGTCCGCAGGCCTTGGTTGTAGGCGTCGAACGCGTCGCGCGGCCAGTACAGCTCACCGCGCACCTCGAGCGAGCCGCCGGTCACGCCGCGCAGCAACACGGGCGCCGCCTTGGCCTCGAGCACCTGCGCGGTGATCACGTCGCCACGCTGGCCATCGCCGCGGGTGACGGCGCGCACCAGCTTCCCCGCTTCGTACAGCAGCGACACGCTGATGCCGTCGATCTTGGGCTCCACCAAGAGCGGCAGCGACGCACCCGCCCCGAGCTCGAGGTCCTTGAGGCGCCGCGCATACCAGGCGTCCAGCTGCACCTCGTAGGGCACGGGCTGGCCCTCGGCGTCGCGCCGGTTGGGCGTCAGCTTCTCGAGCGAGAGCATGGGCATGCGGTGCGCCACGGTCTCGAAGCCCTCGGTGTGATCGGCACCGGGAGCGCGGTCGATGCGCTCGTCCGCTGGCACGCCCAGCGAGTCGGCCAGCTCTTGGTAGCGGTCGAACAGCTCGTCGAAGGCCCCGTCCGAGATCTCGGGCGTGCCCTTGCGGTACAGCGCCTCGTGGTGCGCGATCTGCTCCTGCAAGAGCGCGAGCTCGCGCTCGGCCTCCTGGGCCAACCCTCCCGTTTCCATCACCACCAGTTTCTGCGCTTGAAGTAGACGAAGATGCCGGACGCCGTGGTGACCATGACCACCAACGCCACGTGATAGCCGTACTTGTGGTGCAGGCCGGGCATGTAGTCGAAGTTCATGCCGTAGAGGCCCGTGATGAACATGAGGGGCAGCATGATCGTGGAGATCATGGTGAGCGCCTTCATCACGTCGTTCAGCCGGTGCGACTGCATGCTGAGGTAGGCGTCGAGCGCGTCACTCACCGCGTCGCGGAACGCCTCGCTCTGGTCGGCGATGCTCACGAAGTGGTCGTAGATGTCGCGGAAGAACGGGCGCACCTCGGACGGCACGAAGCGAATGGTCCCGGTGGCCAGCGCTCGCAGCACTTCCTTCTGGTGACGCACCAGACGCCCCAGGTGCAGCACGTCGTGCTTCGCCTCGAGGATGGTCTCGAGCACCGCGGGCGTGGTAGCGCGCAGGGCCGCGAGCTCGAGCCCGTCCACGCGCTCACCGAGCGTGTTCATCCGAAGCATGAAGCGGTCCACCATGAAGTCCACGATGCGGTGCGCGACCACCGCGGGGCCCTGGGCCAGCAGCTCCGGGTGGCGCTCCACCATCTGGCGCACGTGCGGGACTGCGCACACGTTGCCTTCGTGGTGGGTGACCACGAAGCGCTCCGCCACGAACACGTCGAGGTCGCGCAGGGTGACCTCACCCGGCACGGGGTCGGGCTCCTCCGGGCCGAGCACGATGAAGTAGGCGTAGTCGTCGTGCACCTCGATCTTCGGGGTGTCCTGCGCCTTGAACGCGTCTTCGATGAGCAGCGGGTGGATGTGCATGAGGTCCCGCAGCATGCCGCTGTGGGCTTCCGTGGAGCCCTCGATGTCCACCCAGAGGTTCACCTTGGGGTCCGCCATCAGCGCGGGGAGCTCGTCCATGCGCGGTCGCAGCAGGTGCTTGGTCCCCTCGCGCGTGGCGTAGATGTTGACCGACGACGGCACCATGCTCTCGCGAGCATCGCCCGAGCCGCCCATTTCCAGGCTGGAGAGGGTTAGTTTACGGCGTCGCGCAGTCGCCATTCGTTCCCATACGGCCCGAAGCTGGCCGCGAAGCGTCCGAAGTTTTCGACCGAGACCCACACGGAGCCCTCGATCGAGTAGGGGATGACGAACTCGGGGATCTGCCGGTTGCGCAGCAGCTCGATCAGGTTGAGCGTGGCCTCGCGCAGCAGGTCGATCATCTGCCGCGGGTCGAGGCTCAAGCGGATGATGAAGCGCAGCTCGCTGCCGGCCGGGATGGTCTGGATGCGCAGGTCGCTGAAGCTGCGCTCACCGAGGGCCGTGGCGACGAGGAAGTTGGCCGCGGCCATGGCGAAGTCCTGGCGCGTGCGAATCTCGGGCTCGGTGGAGTCGCACGACTCGAGCGACTGCGTGCAGTTGTTGGGGTCCGCGCAGAAGCTCATGCACACGCTGCCGAGCGTCTGGTTGGCCTCGGTGCCCGGGTAGGCCGTGAAGCCCACCAGCGCCGACACCACCGGGAGCGGGATGGGGTTGCGGTTGGTCAGCAGCAGCTCGAGGTCGAACTGGAAGTTCAGCTCTTCGGCGCGTGGCACCTGGCCAATGAAGCCGCACAAGAACGCGCCCAGGCGCTCGGCGCAGTAGTACGCCCCCAGCTTGCGCCGGTCGGGCATCTGCGCGAGCCGGACCTCCGCCACGCTGACCCCAGGAGCATCGGGGGGAGCCTGCTGCGTGCCCTCGAGCCCGGGCAGGAACCCGTAGCAGCCGGTGGTGAGCAGGCTCGAGATGGCGATCGAAGCAAGGATGAGGCGTTGGCGGTTCATGGTGAGCGCTCCGTAAGGTTCGGTGGCCTATTCCCCAAATGGGGACAGCATGTCAAGGGCCTAGCGGAGGCACCGACGATCCTAACCCGAGAACCTTCACGGTCGTGATAGCAGAATGCACATGGCCATGACGCTCGAAGAAACCATCGTGCGGAGCGAGATCGAGATCGATGCTCCCGCCGACCTCGTGTTCGCGATCCTGACGGACCTCCCGGGATACCCGCGCTGGAACCCCTTCACCCCGAAGGCGGTGTCCACCCTCGAGATCGGCGCGCCCGTCGACATGCAGGTTCGCTTGCTGCCCTACTACACGAAGGCCCAGCGCGAGTTCGTGCGCGAGTTCAGCCCGCTTCGGCGGCGCGTCGCGTGGGGCATGCACATGGGCAAGGCCGACTGGGGCCGCGGCGCCCGCACCCAGGAGATCGTGCGCATCGATGACCAGCGCTGCCGCTACGTGTGCGAGGACAACATCGGCGGGCGCCTGCGGCCGCTGATCATTCGATTCTTCGGCGGCGCCATGCAGCGCGGCTTCGACGACGTGGGCGTGGCGCTCAAGAAGGAAGCGGAGCGTCAGGCGCGGGCGGCGCGGGAGTAGAGCGCCGCTCCGGTCGTAGTCGAAGTCGCGATAGTGGTCGTCCATCGACTTGTCACAAGTCCAACGGGAAGACTTCCATGGCGAAGCGCGGAGG
>CAZEAA010000356.1:0-6621 GCA_964510015.1 uncultured Sandaracinaceae bacterium | reverse complement strand
CGATCGGCAGGTCGCCGACTTTGGGAGCGACCCCGGGTTCACCGCCCTGCAGTTTGCGCCACCGGCCCCCGTGTACTTCAGCTACTCGGTGATCAGCGTGGGAGACGGCAGCTCGCGACTCGTCGCGGAAGGCGACCTTGACGCCGACGGCATCCGCTCGCACTTCGAGATCCCGTGCAGCGCAGCCTGCGAGTGCGGCGAGCTGACCATCGACCAGGAGCTCGAGTAGCTCGATCGTCGGGCGGCCGCCCGCCGCGCCGGCCGCTCAACGCACCAGGACCACGCCCTCGCCACGGAACACCAGGCGCGGGCCCTCCGCGCTGGGGAAGAGCCGCCCCGTCCAGCCCACCAGGCGCTCGGGCGAGAGGCGCACGGCCTCGTCGGCCACCGCCACGCCGGTGGGCACCGAGGCCAAGAGCAGCGCCACGCGGCCCGCGCCGCTCAGCTGCAGGAACGCGCCGCTGGCGGCCCCCAGCGGCAGCGAGGCGCTCTCGAACTGCAGCCCCGCTTCGAAGGCCACCACCAGGTCCTCGCGCACGAAGAGCCGCGCGGCGCCGACCTCGAGCACCACAAAGCGCTCTCCGCTGCCGGGGTGCGCCACGGCGCTGACGGGCCCCTGCCAGCAGCGAATGGGCCGCTCGCCGCCCAACACCTGGTCGAGGTCTGCGCCTTGTGCGCGACGCGCCACGGCCTCGGACGCTAGGGCTCCGCGCACCGCCGTGAGGTCCAGCTCGCGCACGTAGAGGTGCTGCTCGGCGTGCAGCAGCAGCTCGCCCTGCGTGCCCAGCGCGATGGCGCTGTCGGTCGGGAACGTGGCCGTCCACTCGCGGATGATGGTGTCGAGGCTCGGCACCGCGGGCACGCCGGCCAAGAGCGCCGACGCGTCGTGCAGCGTCTCGCGCACCGTGCTCTCCACGGCGAGGGCCTCCGCCAGCTCGAGCGCGCGCCGACGCTCGGCGACGTCATCGAGACCACCCACCAGCTCCGCTTCGTCTTCGGGCTGCGGCGGCACCATGCGGTACTCACCCGTGCCGCGCCCCGAGCGCTCGAGCTCTTGCTCCATGCGCCGAGCCATGGACGCCTGCCCGCCACGCAGGAACGCGCCACGCGCCTCTTCCAGCTGACCACGCCGCCAGTGGATGAGCCCCATGTAGCCCCAGGCCTTCGCGTGGTCGGGCTGGATGCGCAGCACCTCGTTCACGTGGTGCAGCGCCTCGTCCGCCTGCCCCGTCTTGAAGAGCGCCAGCGACAGGTTCACGCGCAGCGTGGGGTCGCGTGGGAAGGTGCGCGCCAGCTGCTGCCAGATCTCGATGGCGCGGGGATAGAGCCCGAGGCGGAAGTACACGCCCGCCAGGAGGTCCTGGCTCTTCGCGTCCTGTGGCTGGAGGCCGAGGGCCTTCTCGAGCTCCCCCTTCGCTTCCACCACCCGGTCGCTCAGCAGCAGTTCGCTCCCCCGATACAAGTGGTACAGGAAGTCGTCGGGACCGGATGCGACGCTCGGGATGCTCTCGGGTGAAGCTTGCGGGTCCATTGGGGTCTCGCACGCTATCCGAGCGGGGCGTGCGGGGTCAACGGAGCCGTGTGGCACGGGGAGTGGCCTTCATGTCAGGCTGCGCGCGTGCGGCTCACCTCACTCGGTCTGGTCTTGACGCTCCTGCTGTCGGTAGCGGGGCCTTCCCTCGGGGGCGCGCAAGAGGCGCACGTGCAGCAAGCGGGCGAGGCCGTGGCGCGGCCGGCGGGGGCGCAGGTCTTGACCGACCCGGTGAGCGGCGAACGCTATGTCGAGGTGCGGCCTACACAGGTGATCGAGCGTGGGCGCTGGGCCGTTCCGTCTTGGTTGGTGTGGGGCCTCGCGGCCGTGGTGACGCTCACGGGCGCAGGGGTGCTGGTGCGACGGCTGACGCGCGCCCGTCGCGGGCACTGACGTGGTGAGCACCTCGCCATCGAACGACGGGGCCACCCCCGAGGCCTCGGCCGACGTGACCCGCGGGGTGGTTCGCAAGGTCATGTGGGGCACGCTCTTTGGCGCGCTCGTGATGGCCGGCCTCACCTTCTACGCCGACGCCCGCGAGCTGGGGCGCGCGCTCGCGAGCTTGGATCTGCGGTACTTCGCGCTGGCGTTGGCGCTGAGCAGCTCCAACTTCGGGCTGCGCTTCCTGCGCTGGCAGTACTACCTGCGCTGCGTGAGCGTGAGCGTCCCCTGGCAACGCAGCGCGCGCGTGTTCGTGGCCGGCTTCGTCATGAGCGTGACCCCGGGCAAGCTGGGCGAGGTCTTCAAGTCCATGCTGCTCTTCGAGTCGGACGGCGTCCCGCTTGCGAAGACCGCGCCCATCGTCTTGGCGGAGCGCATCACCGATCTCGTGGCGCTCGTCACGCTGGCGGCCATCGGCAGCCTGGCCTTCCCGTCAGCCACCGCGGCGGCCGTGGCAGGCGGCGCCACCGTGCTCGCGCTCCTGGCGCTGATCGGGGTCCGCCCCATCGGTGACCTCGCGCTGCGCCTCGCCGCGAAGCTGCCGGGCCTGGGCCGCGTGGTCCCTGCCGCGCGCATCGCGCTCGACAGCCTGCGCACCATGCTGCGGCCGGGGTCGCTGCTCACCACCAGCGCGCTGGCCGTGGTGTCCTGGGGCCTCGAGTGCGGCGCCCTGTATGCGCTGGTGCAGGGGTTCCCGGGCCTGACGATCGCGCCGCTGGCGGCCATCTTCGCCTACGCGGCTCCCACCATCCTAGGCGCCCTGGCCATGCTGCCCGGTGGCGTGGGGCTCACCGAGGTGGGAATGACCGGCGCCCTGCTCGAGGTGGGCGGCAGCGCGATCACCCGCTCCAGCGCAGGCGCCATCACCATCCTGATCCGCCTGGCCACGCTGTGGTGGGCCGTGCTCCTGGGCCTGGTGGCGCTGGCTGCCTTCCGTCGCTTCGACGGTCCGCTCACCCCCCTTGAAACAAGTGTCGTGACCACCTCGTCACCCCAATGAAACTTCGTGTTGCCGAAGCGCCCCGTTTCGGACCAGCATAGCGGCCACGCCTGGGGGACGACCGGGCTGACCACCACGAGCACGCATGCATCAGCCCGACGCCTATAGCCCGCGCGGCGTTCGAGAAGCGGCCAGCACCGCCCTCCAGAACCTCGCGCTGCAAGATCTCGCCGCGCTCGCGTTCCATGTCTACATGCTGTTGCGTGTGTCCGTGGCCCCTCACGGCGCCGACCGCGACATGGCCATCAAGTACGGCGTGGCCCTGCTCTCGGCGACGGCCGCGGCGCTGCTGATCGCGCGCGGTGAGGTGCTCAAGCCCGGCCCGGCCCGCTCCCTGCTCTATCGCGTGGGCATCTTCGCCCCCGTGGTGCTCTCGTACTTCCAGATGCGTTTCCTGCTGCCCGTTCGAGCAGTTCAACCAGCTGCACATCGTCGAGTGGGTGTCGTTCTTCTACTACAGCTACTTCGCGCTGATGATCCTCTGCCTCATCCCGCCCCTCTTTCTGGACTCCGGTCGGCGGCAGATCGAGATGATGGTGGGCGGTCTGGTGGTGGCCACCGTGGGGCACTTCGTCTACACGCTGGTGCCCGGCAAGGGCCCCGTCGCCACCTTGGACTTCGCCCCGCTGAACGGCGGCTTCTGGTGGCACCAGGTGCAGGTCACCGTGGCCAGCGCCGGCGCCCAGCTGGACATCTTCCCGTCGCTGCACACGGCCTACCCCATGTTCTTCGCGCTGCACGCCTACGGGTGGCGCCACACCAAGCCCTATCGCTACGTGTGGTTCATCCTGGCGTTCTTCTCGGCCAACATCGTCATCGCCACCATGTTCCTGCGCTGGCACTGGTTCGTGGACGTGGTGGCCGGCGTGCTGCTGGCCGTCCTCGCGCGGCAGACGGGCCGCTTGGTCGCCGACCGCGAGGCCGACCGGGGCCTGCCGGGTGACGACCGCCAGCCGGTGTGGGAGCCGATCTTCCCGCGGCGAGCCCGGCGGAGCGACGCGGCGGAGTAGCGGATCGCGAACTCTCGCTGGCGCGGAAGCGCCGTATTTCAAGGCATTTGGCCACCCCGGCTTGAAAAGCCGGGGTGGCCAAATCTCCTGAAACCAGGCCCAGAAGCCCGCTAGGGAGTGCCCCTCGGATCTGCTGGCTCTTCGCTCGGCAGTTCCGCAGGCTCGGGCGTGCTCAGCAGCGCGTGGGGCCGCAGCCCGGCCAGGTCGCCGAGCACGTTGCCCTCGTCGTCGGTGTAGATCGACTCGCGACCGAACACCGTGTAGACGCGCACGTGACCGCCTGGCCCGGCCACGTCGGGCATGATGGCGTCCTCCTCGCGGCGCAGGGCGATGGTCTCGATGCGCTCCACGGGCCGCCGGAAGTCCAGTACGGGGCCGCGAACGGTCTCGCCCACGGGCATGTCGAGGTGCTGCCGGATCCAGGCTCCGAGGAGCGCCCTGCCCGGCCCCACCACGGCCACGGCCTGAGGCGTGCGGAACTCGTAGTGCTCGCGCCCGTCTTCCGAGGCGCGGGTCATGGTGGCAGGGTTGTTGCGCAGCTCGTAGAGGCGCGTGTCCGGCGCGGCAGCTTGCTGGCCGGGCACGTGCGGCATGCTCATGCGCTTCCAGGCCCGCAGCGGACGGTACTGCTCGTCGAACACGACCTCCACGTCGCTGATGCCCATGGGCCACTCCTGCCGGATGGTCATCACGCGCAAGCAGGCGCGCTCACGCAGCTCCCAGCGCTCCACCACGGCCTTGTCGCGCATCTCGGGGCCCGAGCGCAGGTGGCCGGAGGCGATCACACGCCCCTCGGGGAGCTCGGCCACGCCGTCGCAGCTGGGGTATGGCAGCTCCGTGACGGACTCCACCGGAGGACGCTTGAGGCAGCCCTCGCAGCCCGAGGCCACCCCCATCACCAGCGCCGCAAACGAAAACAGCAGCCAAGGGGGCTGCTGCAGTCGTGTCGAGCGGGGGAGCTTTCGGCTCCTGCTCAGTGGCCCGCTTCCTCGCCGTGGCCCGCGGCCTCGGCTTCCCCGTGGCCAGCCGGCGCGGCCGGGAGCGCCACGAACTCGCCCTGCTCGTAGCCCGTGGCGATGCCCGCGGCGAAGTCGCCGCTGCGCGCGTCACGCTGCGTGCCGTGGATGCCGTCCACGCGCCCGCGCCAGCCCGTGTCGTTCGACGTGTAGCCGAAGAAGATGGCCATGAAGAGCAGCGCGCCCAAGAAGAAGGAGATGTTGAACGCCTTCTCGTACTTGAGGTGCATGAACCACGTGCCCACCAAGGTGGCCTTGATGGACGCGATCACGAGCGCCACCACGAGGTTCAGCTCGCCGAGGTTCTGGAAGTAGACCGCCACCGTCAGACCCGTCAGCGCGAACAGGATGCTGATGATGATCAGGTTGGTCTTGACGGGGGTGATGTGCGCGTGGACGAGGTAGCCGTCGCCGCAGGGGTCGCCATGGTCATCATGGCCGTGCTCATCGTGGGTGTGTTCGTTGCTCATGGAGGAGTCCGTCTCAGTCGATGAGGTAGAGGAGCGGGAAGAGGAAGATCCAGATGAGGTCCACCAAGTGCCAGTACAGGGCAACCAGGTCCACCGGCGTGAAGAAGTCCTTGCTGAACTCGCCGCGCTCGTTGCGCAGGATGATCCAGATCATGACGCCGATGCCGATGAGCACGTGGAGACCGTGCACGCCCGTCATCACGAAGTAGATGCCGAAGAAGCTGCGCAGGTGGTACGGGTAGTTCACGGCCACGCCGTCCACCACCGAGCCGCCCGCGTTGTGGGAGGCCAGCACCGCGTTGCTCAGCTCGGTCAGACCGTGCGCGTCGGGGGGCACCGCGCAGACGCCCGCCGCGTTCAGGTTGAAGTTGGGGCAGAGCCAGTACTTGCCGGGCAGGAACCCCACGTGGAACTTGTGGGTGTACTCGAAGTACTTGATGACCATGAAGCCGAGCGCGCAGAGGATCGTGATGATCAGCATCTGCGTGACGCGCTTCTGCTCACCAATCTGCGCGTAGCGCACGGCCATGGCGGCCGTGAAGCTCGAGATCAGCAGGACGCACGTGTTGATGCCACCCATGATCGGGTTGAGCAGGTGCGAGCCGACCGAGAAGGCCTCCGGGTGCCCGGTGCGGTAGAGCGCGTAGGCCACGAAGAGACCACTGAAGAACAGGATCTCCTGCGCCAGGAAGGCCCAGACGCCCAGCTTGGCAGCGTCGAACTGCTGGACCGGCGAGTCGAAGTGGTGCGCGAGGTACGCCGGCCCATGGTGACCATGGTCGTCGTGCGCGTGATCGGCGTGTGTATCGGTTGCCATGATGCTTGCTTCGCCCTTACTCACTTGGCGTCCGCGGCGCTGGCCACGAAGTCCTTGTGGTGCCCTTCGAAGAGCTCGAGGTCCGTGCAGAGGTGGTAATCGTAGGGCCCGCGCGTGATGACGGGCTGCTCATGGAAGTTGTGCGGATGCGGCGGCGTGGTGGTGAGCCACTCGTAGCCGGCCGAGCCCCAGGGGTTCTCGGAGGCCTTCGGGCCGCTGCGCAGCGACTTGATGAACATGACGGCCATCACGAGGAAGCCGAGCCCGAGGATGTAGGCGCCGCCCGAGCTGGTCATGTGCAGCTGGTGGAAGCGCGGCAGGTAGTCGTAGTAGCGG
>CAZEAA010000355.1:0-6640 GCA_964510015.1 uncultured Sandaracinaceae bacterium | reverse complement strand
TGGCCGCTTCCGCAAGACCCCGTCGCTCCGTCCTCTACATGCCGGGCAGCAACGCCCGTGCGCTCGACAAGGCGCGCTCTCTCCCCGCTGACGGGCTCATCCTGGACCTCGAAGACGCGGTGGCGCCCGATGCCAAGGCCACCGGACGGCAGCAGATCGTGGAGGCCGTGCGGGCCGGGGGCTACGGCCGCCGCGAGCTCATCCTGCGCGTGAACGCGCTCAACTCGCCGTGGGGCTTCGAGGACCTGGTGGCCGCCGCCAAGTCCGGAGTGGACGCCGTGCTGCTCCCCAAGATCGAGAGCGCCGACGCGGTGCGCCAGGCCGAGCAGGTGCTGGTGGCCCACGGCGCACCCGACTCCCTCGCCATCTGGACCATGATGGAGACGCCGCGCGGCATGCTGCGCGCGGAAGAGATCGCGGACAGCACGCCGCGCATGGCCGCGTTCGTGATGGGCACCAGCGACCTCGCGAAGGACCTGCACTGCGCGCACACGCCCATGCGCCTGCCCATGATCACGTCGCTCGGCCTGTGCATGCTGGCCGGGCGCGCGGCGGGGCTGGCCGTGCTGGACGGCGTCTACCTGGACCTGAACGACGACGAGGGCTTCGCGGCCAGCTGTCGCCAGGGCGCGGAGCTGGGCTTCGACGGCAAGACGCTGATCCACCCGAAGACCGTGGGCGCCGCCAACGAAGCGTTCGCGCCGAGCGAGGCCGAGATCGCCTGGAGCCGCAAGATCATCGCGGCCCACGCCGAGGCCGAGGCCGCCGGCAAGGGCGTGCTGCTGGTGGACGGCAAGCTCATCGAGAACCTGCACGTCGCCAACGCGCGCCGGCTGGTGGCGCTGAGCGAGGCCATCGAGGCGCTGGCCGCGGGCTGAGCCTCTAGCGCGCGCGAGAGCGGCGAGCGCGTCAGTCGAGGCGCTCGTGGTACTCGCGCCGGTCTTCCTCGGTGGGCACGCGCGGCATGGCCGTGGGCGCGTCGGTCAGGCGGATGAGCACCGAACTCTGGTGGCTACCACGCTCCGTGACCAGCACGTCCATGTGGTACGCCGTGCCGGTGGGCCGCAGCGCGATCGCGTTGATGAAGCTGGCACCAGTGCCGCTGGGCTCGACCTGGCTCGTCAGCAGGCGAGGCCCGAAGTACTGCACCAGCTTGATGGCCGGCACCGCCGCCTCGAACAGGTGGCGGTTGTTGCCCTGCTGTTCGTTCGTGAGCCCACGCGGCAGCGTGAGGCCACCCAGCGCGCGGTCGGAGGGCAGCAGCCTGCCCTCGGCGTCGAACAAGGGATCCGGCGCGGCCGGCAGGGGCGTGGCCTGGGGCACCACTTCGTCCGCAGGGACAGCCTCTACCTCGCTGCCCTCGCTGCTGCAGCCCAGCAGCATGGGGGACGAGCCCGTGACCCCCAGCGAGAGGGTCACGAGCGCGAGGGAGGACAGCGACGAGGGGACACGCGAGCGAGACATCGGGGGATGGTAGCGCGCCGCGCGGCTCACTCCACGCGCCGCACAGCGCCTACGGTCTGCACTTGGATCGGCGGCGTGGTGAGGTTCAGGCCGATGGTGGCGACGGCGCCGCCATCCGCGCCGCTGCCCTGACCGGAGAGCTGCGCCACCAGCTCGAACTGCGCGGGCGACGCGTCGGTCACGTGATAGCGCTGCTGGGTTCCGCCCACGTACGGGTCGGTCTCGGACGTCTCCGAGGCGGCCGAGCAACGCGGACGGGCCGCGATGCCGACGCCCATCAAGAGACCGTTCTCGAGGCCCGAGAAGCCCGGCACCGTGCTGTCGAAGGCGACCGTCTGCACGTTGGTGGCCGGGTGCGGCAAGCGCCCCACGGGCTGGTGGATGTTGGTGCCGACGTGCTCGGTGTAGTCGATGCCCCAGAGGCGGCTGTAGCCGAAGGAACACGCGTCGTTGGCTTGCACGTTGGTGACGAACGAGCCGAAGTAGACCACGCCGTTGAAGAGCTCGAGCGGGCCGGTGATCTGCTCGCCCGGGCGGAGCTGGTCGCTGGCGCTCGCGTTGCCGTTCAGGAAGTCCCAGTTGACGGTCATGTCCACCCCGGAGAACGCGAACGTGCTGGTGTTCACGTTGATGGTCTCCGTGAGGGACACCATGCGGTTCACGGCCGAGGCGTCCTCGAGCACATCGGAGTTGCCGCTCGCTTGGATGATGACCACGCGGCCGTCCTCCACCGTGGAGAGCAGCGGTGGGTTGTACGAGGGCTGTCCCTGCGCGGGCCCGAGCCCGTGGAACATGTCCCAGATGGCCTGGTAGCCCCAGTTCGCCGGGTTGGTGGACGAGAGGTCGAGGCGCCACAGGATGCCATCGTGGTCGTTGAAGTAGGCGGCCTGTGCATCGGCGCCCACGCTGCCGGGGAAGACCGACACGCCGCCGGTGAGCGGCGAGGGGAAGTCGGTGAACTCGCGGATCAGCTTGCCCGTGAGCACGTCCACCACGAAGAGCGCGCGACCCTGGGTACCCCAGCTGCGGCGGCTGCCACGCGGCGCGATGCCGTTGACGGTCTTGGGGATGTGGCGCACGTCGGTCGGCGTGTTGGTGCCGGCCAAGGCTGCGCCGCCATAGCCACCCGGGAGGATGGCCACCGTGCGCTGATGCACGGCACCCGACGAGAACTGCACGTTGACCTGCGCGAGCCGCGGCTGGCCGTAGGTGAGCCCCATCTGCGTGTGGGTGTACTGCCACAGGAACTTCGGCGCGAACGGGTCCGTCACGTCGAGCGCGAAGTAGCCGCGGGCGCCCTGACGGAAGCCCATCACCAGGACCGTGCGCCAGCTGGCGGCGGAGCCCACGCCCGTGCGGGCAGTGACGACGTCCTGCACCACCGGGGTGCCGTCGACCATCCACTGGTGGCTGGTCATAGTGTCGTCCAACTCGTCCAGCAGGATGGGCGGGATGAAGCCCCAGAGCTCGGTGCCGCCGGTGTACGACTGCGTGGTGGAGCCCGTGATGCGGTTGTAGTCGTCGGCCAGGAAGGCATGCAGGATGCCGTCGTTGGTGCCCACGTAGATGACCCGCGGGCGGTCGCCGATCAGCTGACGAAACTCGTTGAAGGTCTCGTCCGAGCGGTCGGCGCCCGGCGGCCCTATGACCACCGGAGACGAGTGATAGATGGAGCCCATCCGCCGGCTGGCGCGCGGCGTCCCGGCGTCACCGTGCGTCCAGGCGACGACCGAGTTGCGCAGCGTGTTGGCACCCGCGGCGAGACCCAGGTGCTGCGGCGTGACGTTGGTGCCGTTGAAGAGCGAGAGGCCCCCGCTGACGGCCACGGCCGTGGGGCCCACGTTCGGAGGCGTCAGCGACGGGGGGAGCGTGGTCGCATCCGGCCCCACCAGGTGCCCGTTGATGTCGGTCGCGATGCTGGGCAGCACGGTGTAGAGCGTGCGCGTCCCCTGCGTGTTGAGCAGCTCGTGGAAGCGGTCGGTGCTGTCGATGGGCTGGGCCACGGGGACCATCCCGTTGCACTCGAAGCGACGGCGCTCGAGCACGCCCTGCCAGGGCTCGTAGCCGAGGGCCACCGTGGAGAAGGTGGGGTTGAAGCCGGTCTGGAACTGCGCCTGCGAACCGCTGCCCACGCCCGCCGACGAGAACGCCGGCACGGTGCGCGTGGTGGTGCCGGGCGCCGTCTGGCGCAGGATCTCTTCGAAGTCCACGCGCAAGTCCGTGGCGTTGGCGGGGAAGCGGGCACAGCTGCCCCCCCCGACCGGGCACGTCTCACCGGCCGTCGCGATCGAGTTCAGCGTGGTGCGCGCCGCCGTGTCGGTGGGCTGGATGTTCATGCCGATGACGTAGAGGCCGTCGAGGGGCCCGCTGCCGCTCGTCAGTCGGTCCGCCGTGACCTCCGGCGTGTCGTAGGGGCAGCGGTCGATGCCGCCGCTCACCACGCCGCCGGCCGCGGTTCCGCCGTAGTGCTCGCAGTAGTAGGGGTCGCCGCGGAAGTCCATGTTCGGGCGGCCGTCCGTGAGCAGGATGGCGTAGCGCTGACGGCACTGGCGGTAGGGGTCACCCGTGGTGCCGTCCGAGGGGCGCACATCCGGGTGCGTCTGGAAGTAGACCTCGAGGTCCTCGAGCATGGCGGCCACCGGCGTGGCGCCGTGCGGACGCAGACCCGGCGACATCAGCGTGGACTGGATGGTCGCGTTGATGACCGTGTGGTCCGAGCTGGGAATGGCCGGGTTGGCGCTCTCGAAGCCCACGGACACGAGGCGGCCGGAGCCGGCGGTCTCGCTGCGCGCGCCGCTGTTCACACGGCGGTCGTTGTTGTCTGGGCAGCCGAAGTAGCGGAAGCCCTGGCTCGGGCCGTACGAGTACGCGCCGCGCACGCCGTTCGAGAGCGCCTCGTCGAACGCGGCGTTGGGGATCAGCGCGCCGAAGGGCGTGTAGGTCGGGTGCGCATCGAAGGTCATCAGGCCGAACTTCACGCGGTCGACGTACGTGTCGAGGATGCCGTTGGGGGACTGCGCCGTGCCATAGGGATGCACCGCGTGGGACAGGTAGTAGTCCTCGTCGTACTGCCCGGTGTAGACCGTGCCACTCGCCGCCGTGCCGCGACGCGTGGCGTCCGTCTGGCAGGTGTAGGTGGTCCACGAGCCGGTCAGCACCTCGAGCACGTTGGCCCAGCGGTTGCGCTCGGGGGTGGCGGAGGCGCAGTTGGTCATGCACTCGCGACACGTGAGCGTGGTGCACGTGCAGTTGCCCACGTACTCCATCGACCCCGAGGAGTCGATCAAGAGCATGACCGCTGGCCGGATGTTGCGGATGTCGGGCTGCGCCGCGGCGGGCGACGCGCCGGGCACGAGGCTCGCGGTCACCAGCACGACGAGCAGCCAAGCGGCACCCACCGCGGGGTGGCGGCCGAAGCGAGCGATCAGACTGTGGGGGTTCGGATCAGGCATGTTGGCTCCCTGGACGCCTCAAAGGCGGCCTGCGGGGTAGTCGGTCTGGAGCGCGAAGAGTCGCGTGCCGGCGGCGGTCTCACCGGGATGAAAGCCGAAGTCGATGGCGGAGGTGTCGGCCTCGACGCCTCCGGTCACGATGGTGGCGTTGGGGCGCAGGCGCGCTCGCGCGGTGTAGACGATGTGCATCATGACCGCGGGGGCGCCGTCGCCAGAGCGCTCGCCCGCCCGGTTCATCTGGGTGACGTAGACGTCGTTGACGTCGACCCAGCGCACTGCCAGCCCCGGTTCGTGCGGTCCCAGCTGGTCCTGCGTGGTCATCGTCCCGACCAGGTTGAAGTCGGGCTCCGTGAGGCGCCCGACGTCATATTGGTCTGTGCCGTAGGTGGACTCGAGGCCCTGCATCTCGGGGTTGCCCGAGCCACCGCCGGCGGCCCCCAGCTCGCGATCCCGGCGCAGCTTGTGGAGCAGCGTCTCGCTGCCCATGGTGGCGACCACGGCCACGGCCGTCTGGGCCGTGCCCTCGCTGACGTACTCGGCTTGCATGGCTCGGCGCGAGTGACCGGAAGCGCGCAGCTCGAGGGCCGCCGTGTGCATCGCGAAGACGGCGGTGCCGCTGACCATGGCGAGCACCAGCAACGTGACCAGCATGGCGAGACCGCGCTCACGAACGACCGTGTGGCGAAGGCGAGCGCGCAGGGGTGTCGGGGTATGGCTCATGGTCCGGTGAGACCTCGGTTGGCGATGTTCTCGAGCAGGATGACCTCTTCCGAGGTGCGCACGTGGGCGGCGGGAGCCCGGCCGACGGCTTGCGCAGCGCTCATGCCGGGTGGCAGGCGCGGCAGGTAGCTGCGCAGCGAGGCTCGTTGGCTGGCCCGCGGGCCCGTCCAGACGAAGTTGGGGTCCACTCCCGGCGTGCGAACTCCGAGCGTCACACGCACCGCGCGCGCGGTGAGGGGAGCCGCAGCCAGCGCCGCAGCGCCTCCGTCGCCGGTCAGCGTTTCGGTCAGGACGGGCGCGAGGCCCGCCCCGGCCGTGTTGCGGATCACGGAGGCGTCGAAGTGCACGAGGTGCTCGACCACCACCCGCTCGCTGTTGGCGATGGGCGTGTTGGCGGCCACGAAGCCGATCTCCCGCCGCGCGAGCACCGCCTGGTCGACGCCGCGGGCGGTGCGCTGGGCCGCCGTGCCGCGCGGCAGCAGCCAGGAGAAGGCGGTGTTGGTCGCGGGCGAGGCTGCGAAGTACTCCACCCGCGAGATGGGGCTGATGCGCGCCCCCCGCCCGTAGCCGAAGCAGCCAACCGTGATGGCGGGGGTGACGGTCACGGTGGCGGTGGCTCCGTTCACGGCGGTGATGGCGCGTGCCACGCGGCGTCCGGTCTCGGACACCAGGTAGACCCAGCGGCCCACTTGGAACGCCTCCGCGAAGCGCTGCGCGTTGAGCGGCGAGCCGAAGCTGCGGCGAAACGACTGCCGCGACTGCTGCAGTGAGATGGTCGTCCCGCCCGTGATGTCCGACACCAGGTAGTGGTCCCCCGTGGCGTAGTTGCCCGACATCACGAGTCCGTCGGCCTGCACCACGTTGTTGGCGGACTGCTGCAGCTGCGTGGTGTAGGCACCGTTGTTGATGGCCATGCCCACGAGGCGGAACGACTGCGTCACCGTGCAGCCCGCCGGGTTGGCCCCGCGGTCCCCGGTGGCCGCCGTGGCGCCGCTGTCCGGGGT
>CAZEAA010000354.1:0-6650 GCA_964510015.1 uncultured Sandaracinaceae bacterium | reverse complement strand
TCTCGGAAGCCGGCACCGCCTTCGTGGTGCGCACCATGACCGTGCGCCATCATCGGGAGACCTACTACGGCGAGCCGCTGCACGCGCGCACCTGGGTGTGCCGCTTCCGCCGCGAGATGATCAGCAGCCGCGAGGTGCGCATCCTCGACCAGAGCGGCGGCTTGGTGGCCGAGGCGACCCAGGAGTGGGTGCACATCGACCTGAACGCCCGGACGCCCGTGCGAGCCCCCGACTCCGTGACCTCGGCCTTCCCCGAGCACGACGAAGGGCAAGGCGTGGAGCTGCCCGCCTCCACCGAGATCAGCGGCCCGACGGACGTGTTCCGCCTGCGGCCCTTCTACACCTCGATGGACCCGCTCGGGCACGCGAACCACCCGGCCTACGTGGACTGGTGCGACGAGGCGACGTCGCGCGTGATGGTGCGCGCCGGCCTCGACCCGCTCGCGCTCGAGCCGGTGGCGGAGCAGATCGTCTTCCGCGGGGGCGTGGGCGCCGACGAGCTGGTGGAGGTGCAGACCCGGCCCGTGGGCCTCACGGCCGCGGGCGACCTGGTGCTGCGCCACCGCGTGCGCCTTGAGGGGGACGTGCGCGCGGCAGACGCCACCACGGTGCGGCGCCTGCACGGGCAGGACCCCGGGCTCTTGCAGCGCGCCTTCGGCGTGGGCTGAGCGAGGCTCGCCGCGCACCTGCGGCAGAAGTTGCAGTGGCGGGTGCTCGATGACGTATGCTGCTCGTCCACGAAACGGCGCCGGGCGCCGCGAACTCGGAGCAAGCATGCAGTCGCTGGTGATCACAATCGTTGGACCCGATCGACCCGGACTCGTCGAGTCCCTCTCCCGAACCATCGCGTCGCACGGCGGGAGCTGGGTGGAGAGCAGCCTCTCCCACTTGGCGGGTCAGTTCGCCGGCGTGGTGCGCGCCACGGTGGACGAGAGCGCCGCCGCCGGCCTGCAGCGGGACCTGACCGCGCTCTCCACCGACTCGCTGCACGTGGTGGTGCAGCGCGGCATCGCCAGCGCGGACGCCGAGCCTCGCAAGACCGTCGAGCTCGACCTCGTGGGCAGCGACCGGCCGGGCATCGTGCAGGCGGTCTCGCGGGCGCTGGCCGAGCTGGGCGTCAACGTGGAGTCGCTCGAGACGGCCCTCGAGGGCGCGCCCATGTCGGGGGAGCTGCTCTTCAAGGCGGCGGCCACGCTGCACCTGCCGGGCGACCTGCCCATCCGCAGCGTGCGCACGGCCATCGAAGCCGTGGCGGCCGACCTGATGGTCGACATCACGCTCAAAGACGACTGACCAGCTCGTTGTCGGGCTCGGGGGTCCGGGCAACGCCGCCGTCGAGCATCGCCTCGAGCGCGTGCGAAAGCGTGCGCGCGGCCGCTCCGGCGGGACCGGGATCCGTCCGCAGGGCGGCGATGCCGAGGCGCACTGCGGGCGCGTGCCGCCGCAGGAAGCGACGCAGCAACGCCGCTTTCTCCTTGGCCGGCAGCATCATGCGCAGCGTGGCGTAGCGGTAGAAGCGTCGGGGGCTCGGCAGCGTAGCGCGGTAGATGGTGCCCGCGTGCTCGTAAGCCACGGCGTCCAGCAGGAAGGCCCAGCGCTCGTCAGCGCCCACGTCGTCCTGCTCACGGAGCGCCAACGCCACCTGGCGACAGATGGCGAAGAACGTGTCCACCGCCGCGTTCCCGGTGGCCGCGCGCCTCCGTCCCGCGTCCAGCCACGTCCGCGCGCTCGACTCGCTCGGCCCCTCGGCGTTGAACGCGCGGTAGCGACCCATCCAGTTCTTCCGCCAGCGGTGATCCCACGCGTACATCGCCAGGTAGTCGAAGCACGACAGGGCCATCAGCCGGCTCAGCCGGAAGCAGTGCAGGATGGTGAGCGGCACGTGCGCGTTGAGCCACGTGACCTCGTCGCGGGTGATGCCCGCCGGGGCGCCGCCGGTGTTGGCGGACAGGGCCCGGTGGGTGCCCAGCCAGGCGTACTCGGCCGGGAACAACGTGGCCGCGCTCTGCAGCGCGTAGTTGGGCTGGAAGCCGAAGTCCACCCACACGTCCTTCATGTCGTCGAAGACCTGGAACGTGGCCAGCAGGTAGCCCCAGCGCTGCAGGGACGCGCCGTGCGCCGCGGGATCGAGCCCGGTGAGCCGCGCGCGCAGGGCCATGTAGCGCATCATCACGAGGTTGTTCTTGCGGAAGAAGTGCCACTGCACGTCGGACAGCGGCAGCTGGTCCAACGTCTCGGTGCCCTTCGCGATGCTCGGCAGGTAGAGCTCGTCCAGGTACGTGCCGAAGCAGTGGTGGAAGAAGTCTTGCAACTCGGCGACCACGCGCGGGCAGCCGCGAGCCTCCGCGCGCTGCGTCTCGGCGAGCAGGAGGCTGCGCAGGTCGCGCAGCAGGCTCATCAGCCCCGAGAAGCTCACGCGGTACTTCGGGATCGGCGTCGCCGGGTCGAGGCCGGCCGCCACGAGGGCGCTGTCGCTCAGGTTCTCGAACGGGATCAGCAGGGCCCCGCGCAGCGAGCGCGGATAGTGCTCGGCCACCAGCGCGAGCACCCCCTGCGCGCCCAGGTGGTGCACCAGGTTGTCCACCAGCTCGTCGGCCATCTGCATGTACAAGAAGGCGAAGTCCGCCACCCCGGCGGCGCGGTCCAGCTTCCTGCCCCTCGCGCGGAACACGAACCCGTCGATGATCGGGCCCACCTGCTCGATGGCGAAGTAGGTCTCCATGACCACGGCGTTCCCGCGCAGCGCCGGCGTGAGCGCGCGCCGGATGCGCCGTCGGCGCCACCAGAACAGCGGCAGGCTGAAGCCGTGCCGAAAGAAGTCCACGTTCTGCGCGAGCTTCTTGCGCAGGTACACGCCGAACGGCTCCGCTGCCCGGGCGGCCTCCCAGCGCTCCACCAGCTCGGCGATGGGGGCGGGGGCGAGCGTGTCCGCGTGAGGAGCCGGCGTGGCGCTCATGGCGTCGGGGGCGTCCAAGAGCGCGCGCGGCGGCGGGTTCAGCGAGGCCAGCGTGTCGTAGCGCAGGCTCACCCGCGCGTTGCCCTCCCGCGTGCCGGCGAGCCGCTGGTCGAGCGCAGCGCGTGCCCGGCGCTCGCGCTCGTACAGGAAGAGCGTCAGGCGCCGCGCGCTGGCCACCGCGTGTTCGCTGGTCACCAGCGGGTTCAGGGCCTCGTGCATCACGTAGAGACGCAGGCTCAGCAGCCCGGTCAGCAGCGCCGCGTCGTCCGGGTGCTCGCCCAGCGGGTACACCCGATAGGGAGCGTCGCGCAGCGCCTCGGTCGCCTGCGCGAACAGCAGGCTCTCGTCCTCCGGCAGGGACCCGAGCTCGTCTCGCAGCGATTCGCGGGTGGCGACCAGCCATTCTGGGAGCGCGCTGAACGTCATGGGGTTTGCCCGAGGGGCGGGTGAACGCATGGTAGTCTCTGCGCCTGCCCGCGCACGCCGACGCGTGCCTCACGCCTCTCAACGCCCGACCCCGAGCGCGCACCCATGCCGACCTCAGCCTCTGCTCCGCCCCCCTCGCTGTCCTTCTCGGAACGCTTCGGCATGGGGGCACAGAACGCCCTCGAGCTGCTGCGCGTGGGGCGCTTCGCCGACCCCGAGCACGCGCCGTTCCGCGTGGTGCACAGCGACCGCGTCTACAAGCTGCGGCGCTACGGGGACGACCAACACCGCCCGCGCTTGCCGGCGCCCATCCTGTTGGTGCCGCCGCTCATGGTCACGAGCGAGGTCTACGACATCTCGCCCGACATCAGCTCGGTGCGGGCGCTCTTGCGCAGCGGCCTCGACGTCTGGCTCGTGGACTTCGGTGCGCCCGAGCGCGAAGAGGGCGGCATGGACCGCACGCTCGACGACCACATCGCGGCCGTCAGCGACGCCATCGATCGCGTGGTCGGCGCCTCGGGTCACGACGTGCACCTCGCCGGCTACTCGCAGGGCGGCATGTTCTGCTACCAGACCGCGGCGCTGCGGCGCAGCGCGGGCATCAAGTCGCTCATCACGTTCGGCAGCCCGGTGGACATCTACCGCAACGTGCCCGGCCTGAACGACGCGCTCGCGGGCCCGCTGATCTCGGCGGCGGCCAAGGCCATCCAAGACCCGCTCGACCGCATCGCGGGCCTGCCCGGGTTCCTGACCAGCACGGGCTTCAAGCTGCTGAGCGTGCGCAAGGAGGTCTCGCAGGTGGTGGACTTCGTGCAGAAGCTGCACGACCGCGCGGCGCTCGAGAAGCGCGAGAGCCGACGGCGCTTCCTCGGCGGGGAGGGCTTCGTGGCGTGGCCCGGGCCCGCCCTGCGCGACTTCGTGGACCAGTTCATCGTGCACAACCGCATGACGTCGGGGGGCTTCATCCTCGACGGACGCACGGTCACGCTGGCGGACATCAACGTGCCCGTGCTCGCGTTCATCGGCACGCGCGACGCCATCGCGCAGCCGCCGGCCGTGCGGGCCATCCGCCGCGCGGCGCCAAACGCGGACGTGCACGAGGTGTCGGTGAAGGCCGGTCACTTCGGCATCGTGGTGGGGGCGCGCGCGCTCAGCCAGACGTGGACCACGGTGGTGGACTGGATGTTCTGGCAGGAAGGCAAGGGCGGCAGGCCGCAGCGCCTGAGTCAGACCGAGGCTCGCCTCGAGAGCGAGGACGCGCCGTTCGAGGACATCCAATTCGACATCGAGCTGTTCTACGACGCGCTCACGCGGCGCGTGGGGACCGCGATGTCGCGCGCCACCGAGTCGGCCGAGAGCCTGTCTCGCTGGGTGAACACCGTGCGCTACCAGGTGCCGCGCATCCAGACCCTGCGGGCCATCGAGGCGGACTCGCCGGTGAGCCTCGGACGCCTGCTGGCCGAGCAGCGCCGCGAGATGCCCGACGCTACCTTCTTCCTGTGGGAGGGGCGCGCCTTCTCGTACGCCGACGCGGACCGACGCGTGGACAACGTGGTGCGCGGCCTCATCGCCTGCGGCGTGCGCCCCGGGGAGCGCGTGGCCGTGCTGATGGACGGACGGCCCAGCTATCTGTCCGTGGTGGCCGCGCTCTCGCGCCTGGGCGCGGTGTCGGTGCTGCTCTCCCCCGACGAGCGGCGCGTGAGCGTGGCGCGCGCCATCGAGCGCTCGGCTGCCCAGTACGTGGTCTGCGATCCCGAGAACGCATCCCGCGCCAAGGAAGGCCTGCGCGCCGGGCGTGGCTCGCGCCGCGTGCTGGTGCTGGGCGGTGGCGGTGTGCAGCGCAAGCTCGACCCCGACGTCATCGACATGGAGGCCATCGACCCCGTCGCGGTCGCCATCCCGGACTGGTACCGGCCCAACCCTGGGCGCGCGTCCGATCTGGCGATGATCATCTTCACCGCCGGCGCGAGCGACGAGCCCCGCGCGGCGCGCATCACCAACCGTCGCTGGGCCTTCTCGGCCTATGGCGCCGCAGCAGCCGCATCGCTCACCCCCAAGGACACGGTCTACTCCTGCCTGCCGCTGCACCACGCGGCCGGCATGCTGGTCACCGTGGGCGGCGCGCTGGTGGGTGGCGCGCGCTTGGCCCTGGGCTCGCCCTTCTCGGCGGAGCTCTTCTGGCCCGAGGTGCGGCGCTACGGCGCGAGCGTGGTCTTCTACGCGGGCGAGATGGTCAGCGAGCTGCTCGAGGCCCCGCCGTCGGCCGTGGACAACAACATCCCGGTGCGCCTGTTCGCGGGCAGCGGCATGCGCGCCCACCACTGGCGCAACCTGCGCGACCGCTTCGGCGACGTGCACGTGCTCGAGTTCTACGCCTCCACCGAGGGCAACTGCGTGCTCGCCAACACGCTCGGCCGCAAGGTCGGCGCCGTGGGTCGGCCGCTCCCCGGCAGCGCCGAGATCGCGCTCGTGCGCTACGACTTCGACTCCGGCGAGCCCCTCGAAGACGAGCGCGGCTTCCTCATCCCGGCGGGCGTGGGCCAGCTGGGCGTGCTCCTCGCGCGCGTGGACGGCGACCAGCCCATGAGCACCTTCGACGGCTACCTCGAGAAGGGCGAGAGCGAGCGACGCCTGCGCAAGGGCGTCTTCGAGCAAGGCGACACGTGGTTCGTCACGCGCGACATCCTGCGCCGCGACGCCGACGGCGACTACTGGTTCGTGGACCGCGCCGTGGACGTGCTCCACACCGAGCTCGGCGACGTGGCCTCCCGCGCCATCGAGGACGCCCTCTACGCCCACGACCCCATCCGACGCGTGGTGGTCTACGGCGAGCGAGAAGGCAAGTACGACCGCGCCGTAGCCGTCATCGTTCCCCACCAGGAGCCACTCGACCTCGCAGCCCTCAACGCCTTCATCCAGCGCCTCCCCGAAGCAGAGCGCCCCCACGAGGTCCGTGTGGTCAAGGACATCCCGCTGACGGACGGCTTCCGCCCCCTCAAGACCTCCCTCCGCGCTCACGAATAGCCCCACTCATCCGAGCCCACCCGCTCATCCGAGCCCCCCGCTCATCCGAGCCCGTCGAGCGCACACCAGCCCGATGGGCTCATCCGAGCCCACCCGCACCACCGAGCCCGTCGAGCGCACACCAGCCCGTCGCGCTCATCCGAGCCAACCCGCGAAGAAGGGCCACGTCGAGCGCAGCCGAGCCCAGCTGCGCGACGGACGCCACCGAGGAGGGGGACGGGCGCCCTGGGCAGCGGGGCTTGAT
>CAZEAA010000353.1:0-6656 GCA_964510015.1 uncultured Sandaracinaceae bacterium | reverse complement strand
CAGCGCCTCTTTGCGAGGGCAATAGCGGTGCGGTGCGGGTCTGGGCCTCAACGTCTCGGGCCCCCCTACCCACACGCGGATGGCGGGGGTAGGCTTGGACCCGGGGTCAGTCGTTTCGGGTCACGGGGGTTCAGATGCTCGCAGGTTCATCCGAGTTGATCAGCACGCGCCGAGCCGCGCGTGCTCTCACGTTGTTGTTGGCGATATTCGTGACGGGTTGCCCTGCGAACCCCTCTGATCCGATGGACATGGGCGTCGAGGACACCGATGTCCCCGGCGACGCGGGCGACATGGGAACGAGCGGAGACGCCGCCACGTGCACGCCGCCCGACGTGGATGGCGACGGACACGACGCCGTTGCGTGTGGCGGCGACGACTGCGACGACGGCGACCCGAACCGATTCCCGGGGCACAACGAGGTCTGCGACACGACGCAACACGACGAAGACTGCGATCCGAGCACGTTCGGTTTCCGTGACGCCGACGGCGACGGGGTCGCCGACGCTCGTTGCTGCAACGACGATCCTGCAGGAGGTGACGATGTCTGCGGGACGGACTGCAACGACGCCGCGCCCGGAATCAATCCCACGGCGCCCGAAGTCTGCAACACGCTCGACGATGACTGCGACACCTCGACCGACGAGGGCGTGCTCATCACTTATTACCCGGATGGCGACGGCGATGGCTTTGGCCTCCCGGGAGGCACACCCATGGTCGCGTGCTTCCGTCCGACCGACCACGTCGACAACGATGGCGACTGCGACGACACCGCGAGCGGGGTGAATCCCGGGGTTGGTGAACAGTGCGACGCAGCGATGGTGGACGAGAACTGCGACGGGATCATCAATCCACCCGAGGACTGCATCTGCACGATCGGCGCATCGCGTCCCTGCACGGCGCCGGGGGCCTGTGCCATGGGAACCGAGCAGTGTCTGGACGGCTCGTGGGGCACCTGCTCGATCGGGCCGGTCGCCGAAATGTGCAACGGGGTCGATGACAACTGTAGCGGGGTCGCGGATGAGGGACTGACCGTGACGTGCTTCGATGACCTCGACAACGACGGCTACCCCGCCGGAGGCGCCACGGCCGTCGACCGGTGCCCTGACGACACACGCACGTCGGTCGGGGGATGCCCCACGTTCACGACCAATCGAGTCCCAGCGGGCGCGACGCTCGACTGCGCCGACGATGACGGCGGCCGACGCCCTGGCGCCAGCGAGAGCTGCAACGGCGTGGACGACGATTGCGACGGGTCGATCGACGAGAGCTTGCGCATCGTGTGCCACACCGATGCGGACAACGACACGTACGCGCCAGCCACCGCTGCGACGACCAACGAGTGTCCCGTCGCCGACCGCGCTGCCGTGGGAGGCTGCCCCATCTTCATGACCAACCGTGCCGCGGGCCCTGGAACGACGGACTGCGCGGACATGGACAGCGCACGCCGGCCCGGCGCCACCGAGGCCTGCGTGACCGGCATGACGGCCGTGGACGACGACTGCGACGCTCAAGTCGACGAGGGGGTGTCCGCGACCTGTTACTTGGACAACGACGGTGACGGCTATGCCGCGAGTGGAGCGGGCTCGTCGACGCAGTGCCGGAACGACATGCGCCCGACGTTCGGCTTCTGCCCGGTGGGGTACTCGGGACGCGCACCGGCTGGCATCACCACGATCGACTGCGCGCCGTCCGAGCCGGCGATCAACCCTGGCGTCGCCGAGGTGTGCGATGGCGCGTCGTTGGACGAGGACTGCGACGGGGAAGCCAACCCAAGCGCCCTCTGCATGTGCAGCGGCACGATGACTCAGGCCTGCCCGCAGCTCGGGGTCTGCGGCACGGGCCTCCAATCCTGCATGAGCGGCGCATGGAGTCCTTGCTCGGTCTCGCCCGTCACGGAGGTCTGCGACGGACTGGACGAGGACTGCGACGGGGTGGTCGACAACATGCTGCGGGTCGGGTGCTACCCCGACGGCGACGGCGACACCTACGCCGCGGCCGGTGCTTCGCTGACGACGTTCTGCCCGGTGGCTGGGCGGCCGGCTGTCGCAGGATGCCCAGTCAACTACACCAACCGCACACCCTCCGCTGGCGCCGTCGATTGCCTCGACACCAACTCCTTGGTCCACCCCGGTGGCACGGAGACGTGCGTCGATGGGATGTCCGCGCTCGACGAGAACTGCAACGGCGCGACCGACGAGGGTCTACGGACCACTTGCTACACCGACGGCGACAACGACACGTACTCGCACTCGGCGTCGAGCACATCGCGATGCACCGACTCCTCGCCCGGACGCGCATCCTTCGGTGGCTGTCCAGTCGGCTTCACCTCGCGTAGCTCGACGGTCGCCGATGACTGCAACGACGGGGTCTCCGCCGTCAATCCCGGAGCCACCGAGGTCTGCGACAACCAAGACTCGAACTGCTCGAGCGGCGGCGGGGCGACGCTCAACGAGGACGGAGACCTCGACGGCTACGCGCCCATCGGCGCGGCCTGCACAGGCGGATATGCGAAGACCGACTGCGACGACACCCGCATGGACACGAACCCCAGTGTGAGTGAGGTCTGCGACCGCTACGACTCGAACTGCTCCAGCGGCGGTGGCATGACCGCAACCGACGAAGATGGCGATGGTGACAGCTACGCGTCGCCGACGGCGGCGTGCACCTCGGGGTTCCCGCGCACCGACTGCGCCGACAACAACAACCTGGTGAGACCTGGCGCCACCACGTATCGGACGTCTGCCTACTGCGCCAACGGCCTTCCGGTGGTGTCGTGCGGACCACTCCTCCTCGACTGCGGAACATGCTCCTCTCCGTACACCGCCTCCTTCGACTACGACTGCAATGGCACAGCCGAGTCCCAGCCCGTGGGCGCTAGCTGCAGTGGGACGTGCAGCCTCGGCGGGACCTGCACCGACCACCCGACCGGAGCCACCGGTGGAATCTGTGGGCAGTCTGCGGAGTACCGCGACTGCAGCTGCTCGCCGTGCACGCTGGTCGGTCTCGTGACTCGACCGTTGGGTTGCCGCTAGGAGGACGGAGCCGTCGCGACTTGGGGCGCGCCTCGGCCGAACGCTCACCTTTGCATGTGACCTTGTCGCCCCACCGAGTCCCGTGCTCTGATGGGGCATGGGCTTGCTCGGAAAGATTGTTCAGAACACCAAGTTCGTCGCCAAGGCCGTGCGGGCCGTCACGCGTGAGCGCGTCGCTCCGGCGCCCCAAGAGCCGCTCCCCGTGGGCGAGGTGCGCGACTACACGGCAGACGAGCTGCGCGCCTTCGACGGCAGCGACCCGAAGCGCCCGGTCCTGCTCTCCATCGAAGGCCGCGTGTTCGATGTGACCCCCGGCCGCAGCTTCTACGGCAAGGGCGGGCCCTACGAGATCTTCGCGGGCAAAGAATGCGCCGTGGCCCTCGCCAAGATGAGCTTCGACGCCGCCGACGTGCACGGCGACACCAGCTCCCTCGAGGCCGACGAGCGCGCCAAGCTCGAAGACTGGCGCGACACCTTCGAGGGCAAGTACCGCGAGCTCGGTCGACTCCTCCCCTGAGAAGCCATCACCCCTACGTAGTCGTACTCGTCGACGTAGTCGTAGACTTGGTCGTGGTCCTAAGCGTGGGCGTGGGCCTGGGCGTCAACGCCAGCGTCGACGGGTCCCTACAGACGCCCCCGTCCACCCAAAGCCCTCACCCCGGAATGCTCGGCGGCCTCACCCCTGCCATGTGCTGCACCAACCGCATCACCTGGCAGCTGTACCCGTACTCGTTGTCGTACCAGACGTACAACACACAGCGGTCCTTGTCCGTGATGGTGGCCGTCGCGTCCACGATGCCCGCGTGGCGGTTGCCCACGAGGTCGCTCGAGACGATGTCGGGCGAGGTCAGGTAGTCGATCTGGTCCTGGAAGGGCGAGTCGATGGCCACCTTGCGCAGGTGGTCGTTGAGCGCTTCCTTGGTGATGGGCTGGCCCAGCGTGAGGTTCAGGATGGCGAGCGACACGTTGGGCGTGGGCACGCGGATGGCGTTGCCGGTGAGCTTGCCGGCCAGCTCGGGCAGGGCCTTGGCGACCGCCTTGGCGGCGCCGGTCTCGGTGATGACCAGATTCAGCGGGGCAGCGCGGCCGCGGCGCGCCTTCTTGTGGAAGTTGTCGATCAGGTTCTGGTCGTTGGTGTACGAGTGCACCGTCTCCATGTGGCCCGACTGGATGCCGAACTGGTCGTTGATGACCTTCAGCACGGGGACGATGGCGTTGGTGGTGCAGCTGGCGGCCGAGACGATGGCGGCGTCTGCCGGCAGCACCGCGTCGTTCACGCCGAACACGATGTTGGGCACGTCGCCCTGACCCGGCGCCGTGAGGATGACCTTGGCGGCGCCCTTGGCCTTCAAGTGACGCCCGAGCCCGTCGCGGTCGCGCCAGATGCCGGTGTTGTCCACGATGATGGCGTCGCGGATGCCGTACTGCGCGTAGTCCACGTCCTCGGGCGCGTTCGAGTACAGCACGCGCACCATGTTGCCGTTGATGACCAGCGCGTTGTCCTCTTGGTCCACGCGGATGGTGCCGCTGAAGGGCCCGTGGATGGAGTCGCGGCGCAAGAGGCTCGCGCGGCGCTCGAGGTCACCCTCCTTGCCGGGCCGCACCACGATGGCGCGCAGGCGGAACTTGTCGCCGCCGCCGATCTTGTCGATGAGGATGCGCGCCATCAGGCGGCCGATGCGCCCGAAGCCGTAGAGCACCACGTCCTGCGGCTCGCGGCGCATGGGCTCGCGGCCGGTGTTCAGGCTGCTGAGCTCGCCGCGCACGTAGTCCGCGAAGCTGCCGGCTACCTGGTCCCGCGCGAAGTTGCGGCGCAGCTTGCCCACGTCCACCTTGGCCGGCGCGAGGTCCATGGCGGTCATGGCCTCGAGCGCGGCGAACGTGTCCTCGAGCGGGAGCTCCGTGCCATCGAGCCGACGCGCGAAGCGGTGGGCCTTGATGATCTCGAGCGGCGTGGCCTGCACCAGCGACACGCCGTGCACCAACGCCACGATGCCGTGACGACGGTAGAGCGCCCCGATCAGCGGGAGCATCCGCTCGGCGAGGTCTTCACGCTTTTGCCATTCGGCGAGGTAGGTCTCGGACTTGTCGGCCATCGCGCCGGAAGGTAGCCGAAGTCGCCGCGTACGCCAGTCGGGCCGAGCGGGCTAGCGTGTTTATTACATGGACGAAACCTGCGCAGGGCCTTGCTTTCGCTACCGCGAGATCAAGGCGTCAGGCGGAGACAGGGTACGCGCGGGGCATGTGGAGGGCCTTGGCAATGGAACGCTGCGGAAGGTCTTGGATGGAACACACACGCCTATCGTCGCGACCCTATCTCCGGCCTGACTCTGGTCACTCTGGAGGACCGACGTTTCAGCGGAGTTTCAGTCCCGCAACATCGTCGTCGCATCGTGTTCCGTCGCCGATTCGTCACGCGGCACCGCGCGGGAGTCACCCTCGCGCGCGGTGCCCAGGACGAATCCGCTCAGTAGCGGTAGCGCTCGGGCTTGAACGGGCCCGTGGGCGTCACACCGAGGTAGTCAGCCTGCTCCACCGAAAGAATGGTGAGCTTCGCGCCCAGCTGGCCGAGGTGCAGCGCCGCGACCTTCTCGTCCAGGTGCTTCGGGAGCACGTAGACCTCACCGCGCTCGTAGGCGTGCTGCTCGGTCCAGAGCGTGATCTGCGCCAGCACCTGGTTGGTGAAGCTGTTGCTCATGACGAAGCTCGGGTGACCCGTGCCGCAGCCCAGGTTCACCAGGCGGCCGCGCGCCAGCACGATGATGCGCTTGCCGTCCGGGAAGATGAAGTGGTCGACCTGCGGCTTGATCTCTTCTTCCTTCACCCCGTTCGCCGGGTTGGTCAGGTAGGAGATCTCGATCTCCGAGTCGAAGTGACCGATGTTGCAGAGGATCGCCTCGTTCTTCATGCGCTTCATGTGCTCGCCGGTGACCACGTGGAAGCAGCCGGTGGCGGTCACGACGATGTCGGCGATGGGCGCGGCGTCGTCCATGGTGACGACCTGGTAGCCCTCCATGCAGGCCTGCAGCGCGCAGATGGGGTCCACCTCGGTGACCATCACGCGGGCGCCCTGACGCGACAGCGCCTGCGCGCAGCCCTTGCCCACGTCACCGTAGCCGCAGACCACGGCGATCTTGCCGGCGATCATGACGTCGGTGGCGCGCTTGATGCCGTCCACCAGCGACTCGCGGCAGCCGTAGAGGTTGTCGAACTTCGACTTGGTGACCGAGTCGTTGACGTTGATGGCGGGGCAGAAGAGCGCTTCCTTCTTGGCCATCTCGTAGAGGCGGTGGACGCCCGTGGTGGTCTCCTCCGAGATGCCCACGATCCTGTCCGGACCCTCGAACCACTGCGGGTAGTGCTTGTGGATGATGGCGGTGAGGTCACCGCCGTCGTCGAGGATCAGGTTGGGGCGCTTGCCGTCCTTGAAGGCCTCGAGCTGCTGGTAGATGCACCAGTCGTACTCTTCCTCGGTCTCGCCCTTCCAGGCGAAGACAGGCACGCCGGTGGCGGCGATGGCGGCGGCGGCGTGGTCCTGCGTCGAGAAGATGTTGCAGCTGGTCCAGGTGACCTCGGCGCCGAGCGCGGTGAGCGTCTCGATCAGCACGGCGGTCTGGATGGTCA
>CAZEAA010000352.1:0-6669 GCA_964510015.1 uncultured Sandaracinaceae bacterium | reverse complement strand
TGCCTGTGTGGGCTCCGAACGTCTGGTGCAGGCGGATCAAGCGGTCACTCGCAAACGAAAGGTCCTAGAAGGCGGACATCTCGGTCACGCCGCTCGGGCTGGGAGCGCCACCCGCAGCCGCGGCCTCGGGGCCGCTGAGCAGGACGTACCGCGTGATGCCAGGGCGCAGCGTCAGCTCGGAGCTGACCACCGACGTACCGCCGACGCGAATCTCGAGGCGATGAGCGCCGGGCGCGAGCTCGAGCTGCACGTCCGCGCCAGAGGTGACGGGACCGTAGTCCTCACCGTCCACGAAGAGGTGACCGTTGGGGATGTCCGTCCGGATGCGCAGCTCCACGGGCGCAGCGCCGGCGATGGGCGCGGCCGGCGTGGTGGGCGTCTCCTCCTCGGGCGACGTGGACAGGCCGAACGCGATGAAGAACGCGAACAGGATCAGGGCACCCAGCAGGATGGCGCCCAGCGCGATCAACGACCAGGGCAGGGCCACCCCGGTGGGCAGCGTGGGGGCCGGATCGTCGTACTCGATGGGGGCGCGCTTCACGTCGCTGCCCGGCTTGCTCGGGCCCGTCTTCATGGTGGCGCGGCGCGCCGAGCGCTCGTCGTCTTCTTCGAGGTCCGGCAGGGGATACTGCTGGTAGGCCGCCTTCGGGGCCGTGTCGGCGGCGCCGAGGCCGGGGCCATCGAAGTCGGCGATGATGCACGTGATGTTGTCGTGACCGCCGCCGGCGTTGGCCATCTCGATGAGGCGCGCGCAGCACGCCGGGATGTCCTTCACCTCGGCGAGCACCTCGCGGATGATCTCCGCGTGCACCATGCCGCTCAGGCCGTCCGAGCACATCATGATGCGGTCGCCCTGGCGCAGCTCGAGGAAGGTGAGGTCCACCGCCACGTCCTCGGTGGTGCCGAGGGCCTGCAGGATGATGTTCGAGTGCTCGAAGGACTCGGCCTCTTCTTCGGTGAGCTGGCCCGCCTCGATGAGCTGATTGACCAGGCTCTGGTCCTTCGTGATCAGCGAGAGCTGGCCGTTGCGCAGCACGTAGGCGCGGCTGTCACCGACCTGGCCCACGAAGAGCACCTTGTCGATGAGGGCCGCCGCCGTGGCGGTGGTGCCCATGCCGCGGCGCGTGCGGTCCATCTTGGCCGAGCCGAAGATGCGCCCACCGGCGTCCTCGATGGAGTAGACCAAGCGGCGCGCCAGATCGTCTCGCGAGGCGCACGTGGCTCCGCCCGCCATGATCTCGAAGATGGTGTCGACGGCCATCTGGCTCGCGACCTCGCCCGCGGCCGCGCCGCCCATGCCGTCGCACACCACCAGCAGGATGCCGTCGGCCTGCACCGTGGCCTCTTGCACCTCCCCGTTCGGGAGGTCGCGCACCTTGGTGGTCAGGTTGCCCACCGTGAGGTTGTCTTCGTTGTGCTCGCGAATGAGGCCCACGTTGGTGGCCCCGAAAAAGCGGACGTGGATGGGCCCACTAGGCACGGGAGACGGCGTGGCCGACGACGGCGTCTTCATGGCGTCTTCGGTGCCGCTGGGGGTCGACTCGCCCGTCGCTTGGGGTGATTGCTCCACGTTGCCTGCGCGCCCTTCTGAATCATTCGGCGCGCCCGGCGCCGCACTCTGGCCTTGTTCGCTCATCGGCCAGTCCCACCGTTCGCGTCGAAGCGGAAGAGATGTCGCCCCACCCGGAAGTGGTCTCCGTGCGAGAGCTCACGCTCGCCGCGCACACGCAGGCTGGTCCCGTTGGACGAGCCCACGTCCTTCAAGCGGCAGCGCTTGCTGGTGCGCTCGATGTCGATGGAGGCGTGGCGCCGCGACAGGAACGGGTCGTCCGTGAAGACGATGTCGCCGTTCTCGCGACCCATGACGGTCTCGTCCCGGTAGAGGTAGTGCAGGTCGCGACCCACGCCCTCGGTGGTGTACTGCACCAAGCGCGCGAAGCGGGGCACCTCGGGCGTGCCGAAGGCCAAGACACCGCTGATGCTGGCCGGCCCGAGCGGCAGCTCTCCGTCTTGCAGCACCTCGAAGCGCAGCACCTGCTGGCCGATGAGGATGAAGTCGCCCGAGGTCAGCTCTGCCGGTGCGGTGAGCCGAATGTAGACGCCGTTCGCGCTGTCGAGGTCGCGCACGAAGAAGCGGCCGGACCCCGAGCGCACGCGCGCGTGTCGCGGCGAGAGGTAGGGGTCGTCGGCCAAGACGATGTCGCCTTCGGTGCGACCGATGTCCGTGTTGCCTTCCTTGAGGGGGAAGGCTTGGCCGTCCGAGCCGTCTTTCAAGATGGAGACCAAGCGTCCCACCGCGAGGGCCGGGCCGGGCATGGGGCCGACCGTGGCCGCCACGGCGAAGCCCGCCGGCTGCGGCGCGGACGCGACAGGCGCGGGTGGCGCATAGGCCTGCACGGGGGCCGGCTGCGGCGCCACGTACGCCGGCTGCGGAGCCACGTACGGAGCGGGCTGTGCCGCGGGAGGCGCAGCGGGCTGAGCATGGCCGGGCGCGTCGCTGTAGCGAGCGCCGCAGAACTTGCAGAACTCGGAGCCGTTGTCACCCACCCCGCGGCAACGCCAGCAGAGGGGACCGCCGATGGCCCCCGAGATCTGCTCCGCCACGGCCTGACCGATGGACGCGGGCGGCTGCGCCATGGGCGCGGGCGCCGGCCTCGCCGCGGGCTGCTGCACCGGCGCGGGCTGCGGCATGGGTGCAGGCTGCGCGGGCGCGGGCTGCGCAGCGGGCAAGCCCGGAAGCGAGTTGCCGCACTCGGTGCAGAAGCGCATGTGCGCCGACTGCTGTGCCCCGCAGCGGTTGCACGCGATGGTTGCCGGCGCGGCCACGGGCGCAGGCTCCGCTGGCAGTCGAAACCCGCAGTTCTGGCAGAAGACGCTCCCCGCAGGGTTCTTGTGGGCGCAGCTTGGGCAGCTCATTCTGGCGAAGTGGAACCCGGCGAGCCCCTCTGAGTCAAGCAATCATCCGGGTGCGTTGGCCTCATGGTCCAAAGCGCAGCGAGAGGCCGCCGCCCACGCTCAGCGTGAGGTCGAGACCCCCGCTCGACGAGCGCCGAACGCCGTCCGTGTTCGAGGTGAATGACGCCGTGTAGAGGGCGCGCACGATGGCGTAGAGCGTGAACGAGAGGGTGTCCGTGGCTTCGAGCTCGACCCCCGCGCGCCCGTCCACGTACCAGCCTCCGGTCGACACCCGGAACGTGTCGCCGAAGAGCGCCGCGCCGCCCTCCACGCCCACGAAGGGATGCCCCGCGCTGCGCGGTCGGAAGAAGTAGCGGAACGACACGCCGACGGTCTGCAGCGTGCTCAGCTCGAACACGTTGTCGCCGCTCATGAAGCGCACGTCGTAGGCCACGCCGAGCCCGACGCCGCTGCGGTAGCGTCGCTCCACCAGGGTGCCCAGCCCGAAGCCCGAGCCGTACAGGCACTCCGCGTCGTCGGGGCACAAGCGGCGCGTGACCAACGGAAACACCAGCTCGAGACGCGGCTCCACGTTCCACGCGGGCGGCCGGTCACGTGGATCCGGTGGCAGCTCGAACTCCGCCCGAGCGCCGGAGGTCACCAGAAAACAAGCCCCGATGAGCACCACGGCGAGCCCGACGCGACCCCGTCCCGTCGGCCGGTGAGGGGGAGAATCAAGGAGCATGCGCACGCGTTCGGACATCGGATTTGACAGGAGGGTCTTGCAACCCATAATGGGCGCCGTCCGTAGCTTTTGGAGATTCGGTTCGTGGAGATCTACCTCGACAACCGCGCATTGCGCCAGATCAGACTCTCGGTATCCGAAGCCATCGAAGAAGGCGACACGGAGAACCTTCGCGATGACCTCGTTCGCGTCTTCTCGACAGAAGACACGGAGGAGATCGAGCGTCGCGTCGACTCCGGGGATATCTATGACTTCATCTCCGAGGTGCTCGAGGAGTGGTCCATGGAAGACCTCGACGAGCTCCTCGAGCTCCTCGAGGCGCACCTCACGGACGCCGACATCGAGCTGAAGTTCGGTTCGCCGGACGGCGAGGATGAGCCCGAAGAAGCCGAAGTCGACGACACCGAAGAGCCCGACGAAGAGCTCGACGATGACGGCGACGACGACGGCGACGACGAGGTCGAAGAGACCTCCGACGAAGACTTCTAGGGTGTGACCTCCCGAGGTGCTGCTCGTGCAGCGCCTCGTTGGTTGCACGGTCCACGTCTTCCTGCCTCGCAGGCCTGTCGGCCTCGCGGGGCGTTCGTGTTTGGAGGCCAGCTCGTGCAGGCGGCCTCCCAAGGTCCCAGCGAGGTACCCGAGGATCAGTCCGTGTCGCCGCAGTCGGCTTCCACGCGCGCCGCCGCCAAGCGCCGCGGGTGACCGACCTCGAAGTCTTCCACCACGTCGCGCAGGATGTCGCAGCCGCGGTCGCGCTCACCCTGGTCGAGCCACATGGCGCCGCGCTCGTAGCTGGCGTCGTCCCGCAGGATGGAGTCCGGGAAGCGACGCAGCACGCGGCGGAACTCGCTGTCGGCTTCGTCGTAGTCGTGCAGCTCGTCGCGGTAGATGCGCGCGATGTTCAGCTGGGCCCGCGGCATGCCGGTCTGCGTGTAGCTGCCGATGATGGTGGTGTTCTCGAAGCGCTCCAGCATGCGCTCGAGGCGCGCGATGGCGACGAGCGGGTGCCCGTCCTCCACGTCCATGGCCGCCAGCTTCTCGATGGCCTCGTCCCAGCGGTGCCCTTGCGGGTACGGATGGTCGCGCACGATCTGCTCGAGCGTGACGCGCGCGCCGGCGCGGTCTTCCGCCTCGAGCTGGATGTCGGCCTTCATCTTGAGCGCGTCGTCGCCGAGCGAGTTCTCGCGCACGCGGGGGTAGAGCTCGTCCAGGTAGGCGATGCAGCCCGCGAAGTCTTCGGCGTCACGCATGGCGAAGAGCCGGAAGTAGAGCGAGCGCGTGCCGAGGCCGTCGTCCGGGAACTCGCGCATGATCTGCTCGTACAGCGGGTAGGCGCGCTCGGGCTGCTGCAGGCGGTGGTCGTACACGCGTGCGGCGTCGTAGATGGCGCGCGCCGTGCGGCGTGACACCGGGCGACGCGCGCCGATCTCCAGCAGCAAGGTGGCGGCTTCGTCGTAGCGCTCGAGGTCGATGAGCACGCGGCTGCGGCGGTACTCGGCCTCGTCGAGGTCCACGCGGCGCTCGGCGTTCTCGGCCGCGAGCGCATACGAACGCTCGGCTTCGTCGAGACGGCCGTGATGACGGTGGCGCTCCGCGATGGAGAACGCATCGAGGTGCTCCTCCCCCCGCTGCTCCGAGAGCGTCCAGGGGCAGCCTGCGAGAGTGAGCCCGCACAGGGTCACCAGGACAGCGATCGAACTACGCACGGGCGGGGAGATACCATGAATGGTGGGGCTTCGGGTAGACGCTTTGTAATGTATGCTGCCGCTCCCCGACCTACCGCAACACGGAGAAACCCCATGAGTTTGAAGCTTGGAACCACGGCCCCGGACTTCACCCAGAAGAGCACCGAGGGCGACATTTCCTTCCACCAGTGGGCAGGCGACAGCTGGGTCGTCTTCTTCTCGCACCCCGCGGACTTCACGCCGGTGTGCACCACGGAGCTCGGCATGGTGGCCAAGCTCAAGGCCAAGTTCGACCAGCGCAACACCAAGGTGCTGGCGCTCAGCATCGACCCGCTCGACTCGCACCTCAAGTGGGTGAAGGACATCGAGTCCACGCAGGGCGTGGCCCTCAACTACCCCATCATCGCCGACGAAGACTCCTCGGTCGCCAACGCCTACAACATGATCCACCCGGAGGCGAACGCGAAGGTCACCGTGCGCTCGGTGTTCTTCATCGATCCGGCCAAGAAGGTGCGTGCCACCCTTACCTACCCGCCCGCCACCGGCCGCAACTTCGACGAGATCCTGCGCGTCCTGGACGGCCTCCAGCTCACCGACAACTACTCGGTGGCCACCCCGGCCAACTGGAAGGACGGCGACGACGTGGTCATCGTCCCGAGCATCACGGACCCCGAGGTGATCGCGGCGAAGTTCCCCAAGGGCCACACCGCGCTCACGCCGTACCTGCGCATGACGCCGCAGCCCAACAAGTGAGCCGAGAAAAGTCCCGCACGGACGCTTCCAACGGTTGACACCGCTGCACCTGCGCGCTACCAGAGTCGCCGCTTCGCGCGCCTCCTTAGCTCAGGGGTAGAGCAACGGTTTCGTAAACCGTAGGTCGTCGGTTCAAATCCGACAGGAGGCTCCATCTAGGCCCCTGGAATCCAAGCGGTTCCGGGGGCCTCGTCTTTTCGGCCGAGCGGCCCGTTGCCCAAAAGTTGCCCACGGATGTTCGGCAAAGTGGCCATCATCCACGCCAGAGCAGGCGTGCCTCGGTGGCCGCTCCGCGCACTGAGTCGGGCGCGAGATGTGCGTATCTCTCGGTGGTGGTGCGGGAGGCATGGCCGAGGAGCATCTGGATCTCCTCGAGCCGCCACACCCTGCCCCACGAGCCCATGATGAGGTGCGACGCGAAGGTGTGCCGGAGGTCATGGAGGCGCACGGCCGGGCGGATCCGGAGACGGCCGCGCCAGCAGCTCGCCCACTGCGCGTCGTAGCCGGGCGTGTGCATCTCGCCGTCGCGCGCGGGGAACACCAGGTCGCCGATGCGTGCGGCCGCACCCTTCTTCTTCCGCTGCGCCTTCT
>CAZEAA010000351.1:0-6670 GCA_964510015.1 uncultured Sandaracinaceae bacterium | reverse complement strand
GAAGACCCCAGGGCAAAGAGCTGCCCGCCGGCTCGGCCGGTGCACGCCCCATGGTGGCCATCGTGGGCCGCCCCAACGTGGGCAAGAGCACGCTCTTCAACCGCCTCGCGGGGCAGCGCATCGCCATCGTGGAGGACATCCCGGGCGTCACGCGTGACCGGCACTACGCGGACTGCTGGACGCTGGGCCACGACTACGTGCTCATCGACACGGGCGGCTTCGACCCGGAGAGCGACGACCCCATGCAGGAGGGCATCGCGCGCCACGTGCGCCTGGCGCTCGACGAGTGCGACGTGGTGCTGTGCGTGGTGGACGCCACCTGCGAGCCCATGCCGGCCGATCGCGAGGCCATGGCGCTGCTGCGCCGCACCGACAAGCCGGTGCTCTACGTGGCCAACAAGGCGGACACGCAGGCCGCCGCGAACGAGGCCGTGGCCTACTACGAGCTGGGCATCGACCGCCTGTTCAACATCTCGGCGCTGCACGGTCACGGCTTCGGTGAGCTGACCGAGGCGCTGGCCGCGGCGCTCCCGCAAGAGGGCGGCCCGGTGCTCGAGATCGACGAGGACACGCCGCGCGTGGCCATCATCGGGCGGCCCAACGCGGGCAAGTCGTCGCTGGTGAACCGCCTGCTGGGCGAAGACCGCCAGCTGGTGGACGACCGTCCCGGCACCACCGTGGACACCGTGGACTCGCTGCTCGACGGAGAGAACGGCTCGTTCGTGCTGATCGACACGGCCGGCATCCGCCGCAAGCGCGCCATGCAGAAGGCGAGCACCGTGGAGACCATGAGCGTCTTCCAGGCCATCCGCGCCATGGAGCGCGCCGACATCGTGGTGGTCATGATCGACGCCAACGAGGGTGTGGGCGAGCAGGACGCCAAGATCGCGGGCCTGGCCGAGGACCGCGGCTGCGCCATCTTGCTCGCGCTCAACAAGACCGACCTGATGTCGCAAGACGAGCAGAAGCAGGCCATGGACCGCGCGCGCGAGGTGCTCGCGTTCATCCCGTGGGCGCCCATGGTCACGCTCAGCGCCAAGACCGGCAAGGGCGTGAACGTGCTCATCGCGCGCGTGGCCGACGCCGTGGCCGAGCACCGGAAGCGCGTCCCCACCGGCGAGCTCAACCGCTTCTTCGAAGAGGTGTTGGCCACGCACCCGCCGCCGGCTCAGAACGGTCGCTCGGTGCGCATCTACTACGTGACGCAGGCGCGCTCGCGTCCGCCCACGTTCGTGGTGAGCTGCAACGACCCCGAGCGCGTGCACTTCAGCTACCAGCGCTTCGTGGTCAACCAGATCCGCGACCGCTTCGGCTTCCGCGGCACGCCCATCCGCATGCGCTACCGCGGCAAGAAGGACCGGGAGGATCCCACCTGAGGTGGTGGACGCTCCGGCACAGCGCCCGCAGGTGAACGGCTTCACACCCGAGCGCCATCAGGTGCACGGCTTCACCGCCGACGGCTTCATCGCCGCCGCGCGTGAGCTAGTGCCGCGCGGCTTCGGGGCGGCGCGCGACTTGTACAAGCAGGCCGTGCTCGAGGGGCGCTTCGAGCCCGCGTCGCTCGGGCTGTCGGCCGAAGCCGTGGGTCTCTACGAGGCGGCCTTCCGCTTCGAGCTGCCCACGGTGACCAGCACCGTGAGCGAAGAGGGCGAGACGGGCACCACCGCCAAGGCCGTGCTGCGCCTTTCGGACGGGTACGAGGTGGAGTGCGTGCTCATCCCCATGGGCCGCGACAAGCACACGCTGTGCGTCTCGAGCCAGGTGGGCTGCAAGATGGGCTGCACCTTCTGCGAGACCGCGCGCATGGGCCTCCTGCGGCACCTGAGTGCGGACGAGATCGTGGGCCAGCTGCTGGTGGCGCGGCACGTGCTGGGCTGGGACTTCAAGAACGTGGTCTTCATGGGCATGGGCGAGGCGCTCGACAACCCGGGCCTCTTCCACGTGCTGCGCCTGCTGAACGACCCGAGCGGCATGCGCATCGCGCAGGAGTGCCTGACGGTCTGCACCGTGGGCTCGGTGGACGGCATCGAGCGCTTGGCCGACGCCGGCTTCACGCGCCTCAACCTGAGCGTGAGCCTGAACTCCGCCGACGAGGGAACGCGCAGCCGCATCATGCCGGTGAACCGCAAGCACGGCCTCGCCGAGCTGCAGGCTGCGCTGGCGGCGTACCGGCCGCGCCGGAACTTCGCCCTGGGCGTGAACTACTGCCTGATGCCGGGCCTGAACGACACGCGGGAAGACGCCGCGCGGGTGGCGAGCTTCTGCGCGCCCATCGCTCGGTCGTTGGTGAACGTGATCCCGTACAACCCGGGGAATGCGCCGCTCACGCGAGCCCCGAGTGACGAGGAAGTGGACGCGTTCATCGGGTGGCTGCGCGAGGAGGGCCTGGCGGTGCGCCGCCGGGTCACCAAGGGTCGCAGCGTGATGGCGGCGTGTGGTCAGCTGGGGAACGCCGAGCTGCGCCGGGGTCGCGCGTTGCCCGTCGCGCGCTGACCGACCCTGCGGCCCAGAATGGGCAGTTGGGAGTGGGCAGACACTGACGAACGGGGCATGCTGAGGGGACGATGAAAGCCATCAAGGTTGACACGACGATTGATGAAGCGGTCGCTCGAGCGATCCCAGCGCTTCGGCCTCTCCTCGGCAAGCACGTGGAGCTCATCGCAGTGGACGCAGCGTCGCTTCCGTCGCTGGCCAACAGGCTGACCATCGACGAGCTGCTCGCCAAGCGCATCAAGCTGCCGGAAGGCGTGGGTCCGCTATCCCAGGACGACATGGAGCAGGCGATTGCCGAAGGGGCGCTTGGACGGTGACGTCCTTCGACACGAACGTCGTCGTTCGCCTCGTCGTGGAGGACGATCCCGACCAGTGTGAGCGGGCTGCACGGGCGTTTCGGCGAGCAGTCACCAATGGTGGTGTCTTCTTTTCGGCGACCGTCTTGGTCGAAGTCTCTTGGGTCCTTCGAGTCGCCTGCAAGCAGGACCGAGCCAGCATCGCTGGGGCGCTCCGTCGACTGGTCGGTACCGCAGGGGTTACGGTCGAGAATGACGAGCGCGTCCGGCGAGCGATCGGCGCTTTCGAGACAGGGCCAGCGGACTTCTCCGACTACCTCATCCTAGAGGCGTCCCGCGACGCGCACGCTCTGCCGGTCCTGACTTTTGACGCGCGCTTCGCACGCAGCGCGGATGTGGAACAGCCGGAGAAGTGAACTCGAACTGCCCGTTCAAGACGGGCACCACCGCCAAGGCCGTGCTGCGGCTCGCAGACGGCTACGAGTCGCCTACACCCAACGACCCGAGCGGCATTCGGTCGAGTGTCGCCCCCAGCCAGCAGTCGTGCCTGGTTCTTGGGCGAAGCAGGCAGGTCGCGCCTCGTGCAGCGGCGAGTCGCTGTTAGCTCGCGCGGACCAGGTCAGGACGAAACCATCCGCGCAGTGGCATGGGTTAACGAGAAAGGCCCCACCGAAGTGAGGCCCGTCTCATGTCATGGCTAGCTCGCCGAATCAGCCGTCGTTCGGGCAGCCCTCGTCGATGAGACCGTCGCAGTCGTTGTCACGGCCGTCGCAGATCTCGTTCATCTGCTCGCCGTCACAGACCACGCAGTTGTCGTCGATGTTGCCGTCGCAGTCGTTGTCGATGCCGTCGCAGAGCTCGATGAACGGCGTGCAGATCGGGCCGCAACCCTCGTCGATCATCAAGTCGCAGTCGTTGTCGATGTTGTCGCCGCAGACCTCGTTGAAGGGCACGCAGGTCATGCCACAGAACTCATCGATCTGGCCATCGCAGTCGTTGTCCACGCCGTCGCAGATCTCGAGGGCGGGGTCGCAGCCGTTGGTCGGACAGCCGTCGTCGATCATCCCGTCACAGTCGTTGTCCATGCCGTCGCACGTCTCGGCGGCCGGGACGCAACCCGTGATCGGGCAGCCCTCGTCGATGCCACCCGTGCCGTTGTCGTCGATCCCGTTGCCGCAGATCTCCACCGGCGGGAGGCTGCCGGGGCCCATGCAGGTGAAGTCGTCGACGTTGTCGCAGTTGGTGTCGATCATCTGACCCGCGGCGGTGCAGAGCTCCGGCTGGCAGCCCGTTCCGCCGCACAGCTCGTCGGTCATCAAGTCGCAGTCGTCGTCGATCCCGTTGCCGCAGATCTCGGAGGTGGGGACACACGTGTTGGTCGGGCAGCCGTCGTTGATGGTGCCGTCGCAGTCGTTGTCGATCATGTCGGTGCAGACCTCGGGAGCCGGCTGGCAGCCCGGGGCGCAGTTCTCGTCGGTGGTGCCGTTGTTGTTGTTGTCGATGCCGTCGCCGCAGATCTCGGGCGAGCCCGCGCACTCGTCGTTCAGGCGGCCGTTGCAGTTGGTGTCGCCGAGGACGTTGTCGCAGTCGACCTCGCCCGGCACCGGCGTGCAGTTGCAGCCCAGGTCCACGGAGACCTGCGCGTTCGAGTCGGTCTGCACCAGCGAGGTCAGGTAGGTACACCACGTGCCGTTGATGGTCATGGTGGAGTTGCCCTGGTTGATGGTGTAGCCGTTGGTGGCGTTCTGCGGGATGTTGCAGTTCCCGGTGGGGGAGCCCGCGCAGGTGCCCGACGTGGTGGTGAAGTTCACATCCACCAGCGACCAGTCCACCGTGGAGTCGGACGTGATGGGCAGGCTGCAGCTCACGATGCGGGTACGGATGGCGTTGATGGCCGCGAGGATGTCCGCGGTGTTGTTCACGCGGTACCACGCGTTCGGCTCGTTCCAGCAGCCCGCCGGAGTGCCTGCACCCGCGGGGCTGTTGTCGGTGCTGCACCAGCAGTTGGTGCGCAGGTCGTCGCCGCCGGTGGTGCAGCTGCTTCCGCCGCAGCCGCAGATGCCTCCGCGGCGCGGTGAGTCGGCCGCAGCCGTCACGTTGGCCGGGTTACCCGCCCAGGCAATCGCCTCCATCTTGTCCTCGTTGGTGCCCGGGAGGCCGAGCACGTAGACGGGGATGCCGAGGCGCGCGAGCTCGTACGCCTCTTCCACGGCGGCCACGAAGTCGTCGTCGTCTCCGCCGTAGGAGTTGGCCACGCCGCTGTAGCCGAGGTTGCACTCGGTGGGCTCGCCGTCCGTCAGCAGGATGACGGCAGACGGGCGACCCATGACGGCGTCGGGGGTCAGGGCGTAGAGGGTGTTGGTGCGCACACCGCGAAGCGCAGCCGCCGTGGGCGTGGCTCCGCCGGGGTTGAGCTGCACGGCCGCGTTCCAGGCCGCTGCGAGACCGGCGGAGCCGGCCGCGCGCACATCGAGGGTCTCGATGGGCTGCGTGCAGCTGGTGCCGTAGAAGATGCTCGCGCCGAGGTTGTAGTTGGGCGCCAGCATGTCGTCGAGGGTGGGGACGGCCGCCTCCCACGCCTGCTCGGGCGTCTGACCGCCGCCGCTCGGCGTGTCGTTCATCGAGCCCGACTCGTCGAGCACGAAGTACAGGTTGGGCGCGAGCGGGCTCGACATGGTGGACTCCGAGGCGCAGGGCGCGTCGATCACCAGGCTGGGCTCGCAGTGGTCGCCCTGGTTGTCGTTGTCGCTGTCCTGCTGCTGCGGGTTGAAGACCGCCACGCAGTTGTCGCAGACGTTGCCGATGCCGTCACCGTCACCGTCCGCCTGGTCCATGTTGGCCACCGTCGGGCAATTGTCGGACGACGCGTTCACGCCGTCGCCGTCGCCGTCGGAGCCGGAGCCGGAGAAGTCGTCGCACTCGGCCACGCTCAGCTGCATCCCGTTGCCCAGGTTGCTGGCCTGGTCCGGGCAGTTGTCGCACGCGTTGCCGATGCGGTCGTTGTCACCGTCGGTCTGCATCGCGTTGGACACCAAGGGGCAGTTGTCCTGGTAGTTCAGGACGCCGTCCATGTCGTCGTCGTTCACGAGGACCGGCGAGGGACAAGCGGCCTGCGTGCCGTTGGCGTTCGCGTTGGCGAAGAGCGGGCAGTTGTCGCAGACGTTGCCGATGCGGTCGCCGTCCGTGTCGAGCTGGTTGTTGGGCCCGAGCAGCGGGCCGTTGGCCACCGAGACGCAGTTGTCGACGCGGTTGAGCACGCCGTCCATGTCCACGTCACCCAGCGGGTAGTTGGGGTTGTTGGCGGCGCAGAGGCTCGCGTCCTGGTTGGAGTTCGCCACCGTGGGGCAGTTGTCGCAGGCGTCGCCCACGCGGTCGCCGTCAGCGTCGGCCTGAACCGGCGGCATGCCGCTGACCGGGTTGGCCAGCATGGGGCAGTTGTCCTGGTAGGCGAAGACGTTGTCCGCGTCGATGTCGCTGTAGGCGCAGGTGGCGCCGCAGGCGTTGCGGAGCGCCGCCGTGGCCATCGGGTGGCACACGCATGTGTCGCAGGCGTCGCCGATGTTGTCGAAGTCGAGGTCGGTCTGGGTCGGGTTCGACAGGCTCGGGCAGTTGTCGACGCCGTTCAGGTCACCGTCGCCGTCGAGGTCGCCGAGCGGGTTGTCGAGGTCCGGGCGGCACACGTCGCCCACGCCGTCGCCGTTCGCGTCGGCCTGGCCGTAGTTCGCGATGGTGGGGCAGTTGTCGCACAGGTCGCCGCGGCCGTCGTTGTCGCCGTCCGCCTGGTTGGCGTTCGGGACGCTGGGGCAGTTGTCGTTCTGGTTCAAGTCGCCGTCACCGTCGCTGTCGGTCTGGCTGTTGTCCGGCAGGCTGATGCCGTTGTC
>CAZEAA010000350.1:0-6674 GCA_964510015.1 uncultured Sandaracinaceae bacterium | reverse complement strand
GTCCAGCGCGGCGTGCGGGATCGGCTGGACGTGGTGCCGGGGGGGCCCGCGTTGATCTGCAGGGTGTAGGCCCCCGTCTGACCCGACGTGTTGCTGTTGGCGCGGACGATGAACGAGCCCGAGGTCTCGGCCGTGTGCGTCAGCGTCACCACGTGCGTGCCCGGCTGCGACGCGAGCTGCTGCGCCTGGGCCTGGTTGGGCGAGAGGATCCACACGTAGGGGTCGAAGGTCGGCGCGCTGAGGGTGGCGGTGATGATCCAACCCTGCTCGACGCGGATGGTGTAGTCGTCTTGGAACGATCCGTCCGTGTCGTTGACCGTGTCACCGGCGGCGAGGGTGCCGCTGTGGCTCTGGTTGACGACCTCGGGGGGTCCGAAGAGGCCGCAGCCGGACAGCCCCACGGCCACGATGGCGGTCAGCGTGAACCCGAGGGTGACGGATGCGTAGCGTGCTTGCTTCATGTCTTCTTCCTGGTTGTTCGGGGCGCCGAGCCCGGGCCCCCGTCAATGGGTCCGCTAGGTTACTCCAAAGTCGCGCCGAAATTCCATGCACTGTGAGCTACCTCGCTCGAACTCGCGGCAGGTGGTCCCGCGGTCCGCGTAGATCTGGCAGGCGTTCTCGCTGACCTCGGTGCCCAGGTGTACGCACGAGCCGTCGGGGCGCGTGGCGAAGGCCTCGAGGCCGAAGTGGCCGGGCTGGATGGCTCGCGCGATGTCGTCGCGGCCAATGGCCCGCCAGCGCAGCAGATCCTCCGGCGGGATCAGGATGCGGCCGTCGTGCCCGCTTCGACAGCACGCCCCACAGGTCAGGCAGTCGAGCTCGACCTCCGTCGTGGTCAGGCGATCGGTCATCGCGAGAGGCGCCGTCCCAGCCCCGCGAGGTCCACCGCGGCGAGCAGCTGCAGCGCCGAGTCGCGACGGTCGGCGGGCCACACCTTCAGCTGGGCCAGCACCATCTCGGGCAGCAGCACCTGCACGGAGCTCTCGGCTTCGGCGCGGGTCCACGTGAGCAGCGCGTCGTAGCCCGCCACCGTCTCCGAACGGACGAGCTCGTCCAGGTCGTCGGACTCGAGCTGACGGGCGGCCTGGAAGCCTCCCGCGAGGATGGGCGCCATGCGCGCGTCGAAGACCTCGATGACCAGCTCGCGCTCGCCGTCCACGTACTGACGCCGCGCGCTCGGGATGTGCATGTCGTTGACCAGCGCGTGGTTGTGCTGGACGGGACCGCCCGCGCGATAAGGCCCGATGCTGTCGGGGAACTGCGTGTCGAGGTCGCCGTACGGCATGGGGCTACCAGCCCCCGGCGGAGGCTCGTCCGGGGGCGTGTCCGGCGGGGCGGGGGGCGTGTCGGGCGGGGCGGGCGGCTCGCCGGGACCCTGCTCACAGCCGAGCGCAGCCAGCAGCAGGCCGCTCAGCCACAGCGCCGCGAGCGCGCGAACGCGTCGTGGTGGAAGGGCTCGGGCGAGCAGCGGCGCGCGTTGACTCATGCGCGCAGTATGCCCGCTCGGCGACCGCGGTCTACTTCACGCTCTCACGCGCTGCGGGCCCTCGTCGGCAGGCCTATTCCGAGGGGCGTCCGGCGTTGGCATGCCCCGGCGATCCGCGCCATGCTGGCGCCTCGTCATGCGTTACCTCTGCGTCCACTGCGATCATCGATTCGAACACGAAGCCTCGGAGCCTCCCAAGCGCTGCCCGTCGTGCATGCGGAAGGGCGGGCTCGAGGCTCGGCAGGAACCCGCGGCCGCGGCGGCTGCGTCGGGCGAGCGCAACCTGTGGGCCCCGGCGGCCGCGGTGCTGGCCGTGGCGCTCTTGGGCGGCGGCTACCTGTTGATGAACCGCGCTACGGGAGAGCCCAGCGTCGCGGGCGAGGTGCCCATGCGGCCGCTCTCCACCGACGAGCTGCGCGCCCATCTCGTGGAGCGAGACGTGACGCCCGAGCCCTTCGTCAGCCTGTTCGAGGCGAACGACGCGGTGTCCGAGCTGGGCGAGCGTGGCGTGGACGGAAAGTCCGGCAACGTGGAGAAGGCGCGCGGCGTGGTGGCCCTGCTGCGTGAGCGGGCCGCGGCGGGCGCGTTCGTGGCGTGGCCCATGGACGTCCCGCGCGAGACCGCGCCCAAGTCGGCGGCCGACGTGGCCGCGGCGCTCAGCGGGAGCGACCTGCACCTCTACCCGCTCGAGGTCGCGTCGCTGGCCGTGGCCGCGCTGCGCGCCGAGGGCGTGCCGGCCATGCTGGCCGAGGTCTGGAAGTTCGAGGGTGACCGTCGTCCGCCGGACCCGTCCGGGCAGATCGGCTACTTCGTGGTCGCCGTCTACGCGAACGAGGTCGGGCAGGGCGACCCCACCTATCTCGACCCCTACGGCGGCCGCACCAGCGCGCCGAGCGAGGGCTTCGTGCGCGTGCTGGACGACACGCAGGCCGCGGCGGCGTGGATGAGCCTCGACGCGCTCTACCGGAACGTGCACCAGCACGACGGCCCGCGGGCCATGCAGCGCGCCGAGCACGCGCTGCGCCTCGACGCTCGCGCTCCGTACGCACGCGGCGTGCGTGCGGCGGTGTTGCTCAGCAGCGGCTCGCACGAGGAGGCCATCACCGAGCTGAGCTCGGCGGCCGAGATCCGCGCGGACGCGCCGCGACGCCTGGCGCGCGCGGGCGTGCTCATCGCCACCAACGACTTCGACGGCGCGAGCCGCGAGATCGCGACGGCCCTCGAGGAGTTCCCGGACTACGCGCTGGCCCACGCCTTCAATGGGTTGATCTACCTGCAGGGCGGCGACGACGAGCGCGCCCGCGACGAGCTCGAGAACGCGCGGCGCCTCGAGCCCAACATGCAGAAGCTCACGGTCTGGTTCGCCATGCTCGAGCTCGAGAGCGGCAACGTGGAGGAGGCCATCGGCTACGCGCGCCAGGCCATGTCGCAGGCCGGGCTCGACCCGCAGGCGCACATCCAGATCGCCCAGGTGTTCCGCCAGGCCAACGACTTCGACGCGATGCGCACGGCGGCGCGGCGGGCCGTGGAGCTCACCCCCGAGTCCATGCGGGAGCGGGTCAGCGCGCTGATCCTGCAGATGCTCGGGCCCACCGCGCTGGAAGAGCCCGACGACTTGGACGAAGAGCTCGACGACGAGGAGCTCGACGACGAGGAGTGGGACGAGGAAGACGACGACTTCGAGCTGGGTGGCGGTCTGCAGCTGGGTGGCGCTCCCGGCATGCCCGGCGCCGCGCCGGCCGCTGGCGGCGCCGGCCCGTCCTTGCTGGATGACGACGACCGCCCCGCGCCGCCTCCCGGGCTGCCGAGCAGCCCCGGGTCGTTCCAGCTGGGCGGCGGCGGTCTGCGCCTCGACGAGTAGGGAAAAAGGGCTCAGCGGATTGGGTTGCGCGCGACGCGCGGCCCGGTCTCGTCGGCGAAGTACAGCAAGTACGTGTTGCCGAGGCGCACCACGCTCGGGTCGTACTCCTCGAGCGGAGCGAAGTTCTGCACTCGCCCGAACGTGGGGTTGTCCTGCGCGATGTGGAACGTGAGCGCGTCGCTGTCGTCTTCCACCAGCGCGACCGCGTACACCACGCTCGAGGTCGGCACGTCGAGCGGGCCTCCCTCGCCGTCGGTGCCGAGCGGCAGCGTGGTGCCGCGCGCCTCGGCGAACAGGCGGAGGAACGTGCGTCCGCCTGCGCTCTCTTCGAGGCGCAGGTCCGGGCTGCCCAGCGTGGTCACGCCCACGAAGCGACCCTCGGCCTCGAAGGCGCCGCGCGTGATGGTCGGCGCGGAGCCGAGCGCGAACGTGTCCCCGTCCAGGTAGCCGATGGCGATGCCCTCGCTGCTGGCGCCCGCGACCGCCACGATCACGCGGCCGTTCACGTAGGCCGCGCTCGGGGCGTGGACCTCACTGGCCCAGCCCGCCGGCGTGGCGATGACCTCGAAGGTGCCGGGCGTCTGACCGCTGCCACTCGCGTCGAGCGCGCGCACGATGGACGCGCCGTTGTCGACCTCGGCGAACAGGAACAGACCCTCGGGGGTGCGCACCACGGACGGACTCGCGATGCGGGTGGCGCCCACGGGCGGCAGGATGGCCTCTCCCGAGATGGCCACGAAGCGGCGGCCCTCCTCGCTCTCGAAGCGCACGATGGCCGACGGCGTGGCGGGCGTGCTCAGCTCCGCGAACACGACGATGCGCGTGCCCTCGGCGGTGCTGCTCACGTCCTCGGCGTTGACCGCCGACACCCCGCTCACGCTGCCTTGCACCGACTGCACCATGCAGGTCTCCCCGTCGAAGCAGTTGGGTCCGTCGGGGCCGCAGCCCACCGCCGCGCAGCGGCCCACGAGGCACAGCTCACCGGTGGGGCAGTCCGACTGCGCCCAGCACGCCGTCTCGCACGCACCACCGTTGCACACGCCGTAGGCGCCACACTCCTCGTCGGTGTTGCAGCGCGGGATGCAGCGCTTGGGTCGCCCGGCGCAGATGAGACCGTCGCGGCACTGCGAGGTGCTCTCGCAGAACTGCACCATGCACAGGCCGCACACGCACGCCTCGGGGCTGGTGCAGTCCGTGTCCTCCACGCAGGCCGCGGGCTCCTGAGAGTCTGCGCGGCAGAGGCCCTCGCGCTCCATGTTCGGCAGCAGGCGCTGCGTGCCGATGCAGAACTGCAGGCTGCCCTGGTCGCTGTAGGGGGCCACCCCGTCGCGCACGCGCACGCCGTCGGTCTCGGGCTGCGGGGCGAGACCGCAGGCGGCCGTCAGCAAGACGACAACGCTCGCCAGCGCGGCGTTGCACCAAGAGGTCTGCGGCATGCTCATAGCGAGATCCTCGCGCCAAGAGACAGAACGTAGATGGGACCGCCCACCGAGAGGTCGCCTCCCGAGGTGGTCGGGTCGTCCTTCAAGCTCACGCGCTGCTGCATGTACTGGAGCTGGAACGCGCCCTCGAGCGCCACGCGCGTCTCGAGGATGTCGAAGGCGTAGGTGCCGCCGAGCGTTCCGATGTGACGGTTCGCGTCCGCGTAGTTGGTGATGCCCGTCTGGATGGGCACCGGCGTCTGCGAGAACCAGTAGCCCATGCGCAGTGTCAGCTCTCGGTTGCTGGCCAGCGGGTGGCGGTACTCCACGCCGAGGCGCGGGGTCCAGGTGTTCCGCAGGTTCGGATGCGGCTCGATGAACGGGGTGGCCGGCACCGGCGCGCCCAGGTCCACGTTCACGACCACCGCGGCGGTCAGCTGGTTCACGCGCGACCACTGCTGCCAAGCGAGCTCGGCGCTGAACGTGAAGCGACCCAGGTCGCCGCTGCCGCCCAGCACCAGCTCGCGCGGGGTGAAGCCGCTGGGTCCCCGGAACCGGAAGTCCACGATGCCGTCCACCGGCGTCCCGGGCACGGTCACCATGGCTTGCACGTTGAGGGTCACGTCGAGGCCCAGCTCGTCCGAGAAGCGCGCCCCGAGGCGCAGCTCCGGGATGGGCGTGACGATCACGCCGACGATGGGCGCAGCCAGGATGGGGAAGTCGATGGAGAGGGTGCTCTCCGCGCGCGTGCCGGCCGGGTCGGCGTTCAGCGTGAAGTCCACGTTGTTGCCGCGCACCGCGCCCAGGATGGAGACGCCGATGCCGGCGGAGAGCCACGGCGCGAGGCGCCAGGCCAGGGTGGCGTTGACCACCAAGCGGTGCGGGCCGTTGTCCCACATGACGAGGCGCTGCTCCGTGCCGGGCACGGCGTGCGCGCGCAGCAGGAACTGGTCGGGCACGTAGGCGCCGAGCGCGAACGAGAAGCGCTGGCTGCCGATGTCGAAGGGCACGGCGCCCGCGAACCAGAAGCCCTGGACGGGCAGCGTGTTCGGGTCGCGGTCGTTCACCTCGATGGAGAGGTGTGCGTAGGTGTAGCCGAGGCCGAACTCGTAGTCGCCCGTCCCCAGCACGCCCGCGGCGGGGTTGTAGAGAGGTGAGCCGAGCGCGTCGGTGCTCGCGACCATCGCGTTGCCCATGCCGGGGCCGCGCGTGCCGAAGCCGATCTGCTCGGTGGGGGTGGCGTGCGCCCGCCTGGGCATCCCGGCGATCAGCAGGCTCGCGAGCAGCAGCGCCGAGAGCGCGGTCTTGCGGAGTGTGCAGCTCATTGCGTCAACCCCAGCGTGAGGGTGAGACCGAAGCTCATGACCTGCCCGCCGCCCGACACGCGGTCGAAGCCCGAGCCCGAGTCGGGGACCTTGACGTGGGTGCGGCTGAACATGTGGTCCATCGAGAAGTGCACGTCAGCGCTCACGGGCAGCCCGTAGAAGTTGCCGAAGCGCACGCCGAGGCCCGCGGCGACGCCCAGCTTGTTGCCGTCGAGCATGGTCGTCTGCCCCGTCTGGGAGGTGCCCATGCTGGTCTCGAAGCGCGCGCCGGCGCGGTAGAAGAGGGTCCACTGCTCCGCCAGGTTCTGCTGCAGCTGGGCGCCTGCGCGCAGGCTCACCGTGTCGCGGAAGGCGCGCGGCACGGGCGGGCTCTCGATGGGCAGGCCCGTCACGATGGTGTCCACGTCCACCCACGGCGCCCGCAGGTTCCGCCAGCGTGACCACGTGGCGTCGAGGCTGAGCTCGGCCGCGCCCACGCTCAGCGCGCCGCCAGCAGCCAGCTCGTAGGGCGTCTGCAGGCCGTCCACGATGAAGGTGATGTTGAGCGGCACGTTGCCCACCGTGCTGTCGGCCTGGATCTT
>CAZEAA010000349.1:0-6682 GCA_964510015.1 uncultured Sandaracinaceae bacterium | reverse complement strand
AGCCGAGGGCAGCAGACTACGCATGGAGACTCCTAACGGCCCCACCTGTCGGCGCGGACTACGTGGCTGACAACAGGGTGTGTTCTACCCATGCAAGGTACCCGGACGCAGCGGCCTTCGGCCGCCGTCCTGTGTGGGGTCCGGGTAACCTTGGTAGGCCGGCTTCCAACCTCCCCATCAGATAGTCGCCCCGCAGGGGGGACTTTCAGGTCGCCCAAGCCTAGTCTGCTGCCCTCCGCTTCAGCGGGGGGTGCCAAGTGCTCTGGAACAAGACCGATTCAGCGACAGCCAGAGACCACCATGCCCTCCCGACGTCACCTGATCACAGTCCGACTTGTGAGGAGTCGATAGGCGCCCACGTGGGAGCGGAAGCTACCGTTGCAGCAGCTCGTCCACCAGCGCGCGGGCCTCGACGATGTTGTCCTCGATCGAGCAGTAGGTCCACGACCCGTACCGCCCGAGGCTGTGCACTCCGTGCCCGCGCAGCAGCGCCTTCTTCTCGGCCACGTCGCGCAGTGAGTCCACCGTGATGTGCACGTAGGCCGGGTTCATCACCACGTGGTGCTTCGACACCAGCTGGTGGCCGTCGATGAAGCCCACCTTCTCGAGGTCGCGCAGCACGGCGGCCAGGCTCTCCGCGGCGACCGTGTCGTCCACGCGCTCGGTGGCCTTTCGGCCCAGCTCCACGTAGAGGGACATGCGGTCCGACCCGAAGATGTTGTCGTAGAAGCCCACGCGATAGAACGAGACGTCGCGCTGCGGGAAGTACACCCAGTGATAGCCCGGTGGGCCCTTGCGATCGAAGCCCAGGTTCCAGACCTCGACTTGATTGTATGAATAGACGCGCGGATCGAAGGCCACCTTCGCGAGGCGCAGCAGCGCGTCGAACGGCGCCGAGCTGATCAGCTGCTCGAAGCGGATGTTGCGCTTGCTGGTCGTGGCCACCTTGGCCTCGAGGTCCACGGACAGGAGCCGCTCGCCCAGCGCCACGCGCGCCTCGTCCACGCCACGCAGCAGCGCATGCACGTACTGGATGGCGCCGCCCTCGGGGTATGTGAAGGTCGCGTTGTAGCTGCGGTTGTCGCTCTTGCGGAAGCCGGCGATGATCTCGCGCAGCTCGGCGTGCGGGAAGAAGCGCCCCATCGCGTCCACGTCCAGCGTGCCGAGGTCGGTGGCGTAGAGCTTCTCGTTGTAGGGGATCAGGAACTTCTCGGCGATGCCGCGCCCGAACTTGGCGTAGAGCATCTCGAGGAAGTTGGTGGGCACCCGCTCCTCACGGAAGTAGAGGTCGTGCAGGCACTCGAGGAACTCGTCGATGGGCAGCTGGTGGATGTTCTTCTGGAAGGGGAAGTCCACCATCTTGCCCGCGTAGTAGACGCGGCTGTCTTTCTCCACCTTGAGGATGCGCTGGTCACGCATGCGCCCCACCAGCTCGGCCTCGATCTCGGGGTGCCGAAAGTGGAAGAAGTGGCCCGAGTAGTCCCACACGAAGCCGTCCTGCTGGACGGTCTTGCAGTAGCCGCCGACCTCGTCGTCGGCCTCGAGCACCAGGTAGCTACGCTCCTTGCCGAGGCGGTCCGCCACGGCAAGGCCGCTCATGCCGGCGCCCACGATCAGGTAGTCAACGCGCTCCACTCGGCCTCCTCGCTCGGTCTCGCTGGGAACCCACGCACCACGTGCAGCCGGTCGTCACGGCGCTCCACCAGGGCCACCAGCTGCTCGGCCTGGTCGAGCACGGCCACCACGGGGCCTGCCGGCACCTCGTCCCAGCACGTGGCGGGGGCCAGCGCCTCGAGGGGCAGCGCACGCCCGAAGCGCAGCTCCGCCACGGCGGCCGCATTCACGCGCAGCGTCCCGAGCGAAGCCACCGCCCGAGACAGCGGCAGCACGGCAGCCCGCGTCGCGGCCTTGCAAGCATCGTCGTGCACCCCGGCCAGCACCGCTCCGTCGAGCGCCCCCGCGGTCACGAACGCCCCGTTCTGGGTGCGACGGAGCTGCACCAGGTGACCCACCGTCCCGAGCGCGAGCGCGAGGTCACGCCCGAGGGACCGCACGTAGTAGCCCTTGCCGGTGTGCAGCGAGAGCGTGATGTCCACGGCACCCTCGGGGTCGCTCGGCACCGGCGTCAGCGCGTGCACGTCGAGCGCGTGGCACACCACGTCGCGGAAAGGCGCCTCCACGGTCTCGCCTGCCCGCACGCGTTCGTGCAGCGCGCGGCCCGCCACCTTGATGGCGCTGACGTCGGGCGCCTGCTGCGAGAGCGTCCCCACGAAGGCCGCCGCCGCGGCACGCACCGCTTCGAGCGTCAGCCCCGCGGGCACGGGGACGCGCTCGGTCACCTCGCCCTCCGCGTCGAGGGTGCTGGTCCCACGACCCAGCCGCAGCGTGGTCTCGTAGCGCTTGTCCTCGGCGCCGAGGTGCGCCATCAGCTTGGTGCCCTGCCCCACGCCCAGCACCAGCACCCCACTGGCCATCGGGTCGAGCGTGCCGGTGTGCCCCACCTGCGACGTGCCAAGCACGCGGCGCGCCCACTGCACCACGTCGTGCGACGTGGGCCCCACGGGCTTGTCCACCACGAGCAAGCCATCGACGGGCGCCACCTTGGGAGGGCGAGGCTTGGCCACGCGGTGCCCTCTAGCCCAGCCGGCGCGCGCGCGTCAGCACGCGGGCCCCAGGATGGCGAGCGCCTCACGCCGAATGCGCACGCGAACCGTCTCGAGGTCCTCGCTGCACTGGGCACCCGCCGCGTTGCGGTGGCCCCCGCCGCCCAAGGCCACGGCGATCAGGCTGATGTCCGCGGTGCCCCGCGAGCGCAGGCTGATCTTGGTGTCGAGTCCGCCCTCGGCGGGCCACTCCCACAGCAGCGCCGCGATCTCCACGCCGCGCAGCATGCGCCCGTAGTTGACCATGCCCTCCACCATGTCGTCGTTGCCGCCCACGTCGGCCAGCATCTTGCGCGTGACCAGCAGCGTGGCGAGGCGCCCGCACTCCGACACCTCGAGCGTGTCCAGGATGGCCGCGAGGAGCTTCATGCGCGGCTCTTCCCAGCCTTCGAACAGCTCGTAGGCCGCCTCCCACGGGTCGGCCCCCGCTTCCAGCAGCTCGGCGCCGAGGCGCAGCGTCTTGGGCTTGGTGGCCGGGTAGCGGAAGCCCCCCGTGTCCGCGACGATGGCGGCGTAGAGCGGCGTGGCGGCCTCCGGTGGGAGCGGCCAGACATCCAGCTCGCGCGCCAGCGTGCAGATGACCTCGCCCGTGGAGCACGCGTCGGTGTCACGCAGCTTGAGGTCGCCCACGTCGTCGTGCGCCGCGTGGTGGTCCACGATGATCAGCGGCCCGCGCGTCTCGTAGTCCGGCAGGCCGTCGGGCAGCAGCGTCTTCGCCGCGGTGTCCATGACCCACGTGGAGTCGAAGGTCGCGTCGGCCGGCAGCTCACGCACGCGCGGCATGCAGTGCACCAGGTAGTGCAGCGGCAGCGACAGCTCGTCCGGCACGTACAGGGTCACGTCCTTGCCGAGCTGCTTCAGCACCGCGGCGAAGCCCAGCGCGCTCCCGAACGCATCCGCGTCCGGGCGGCGGTGACAGCCAACGAGGAAGCGCTGCCCCTGCTGGACCATGCGCACGGCCTCGTCGATGCCCTTCATGCCTCGTCCTCGTCGTCGCCCGCATCGGCGTCGTCCGCGTCGGCGTCGCTCGTGTCAGCGTCGGCGTCAGCGTGCGGAGCCGAAGGCGTGGCCCCCTCGGCGGTCTCCGTCGCCCGGATCTCGGCCAGCACGGACTCGATCTGCAGCGCCGAGTCCATGACCGAGTCCCAGAAGAACTGGAAGGCGGGCGTGTAGCGCAGGCCGAGCGTGGCGCCGACCTCGCGCCGGATGAAGCCAGCCGCGTGCTCGAGGCCCTTCACCACTTCCACACGGCGGCGCTCGTCCGCGGGCTGCAGCGTGCGCACGTAGACCCGGGCGTGGCCCAGGTCGTCGGTGACGCGCACCTCCGACACCAGCACGTCCTTCACGCGCGGGTCGCGGATGGACCCCCGCAGGAGCAGGTCCATCACCTCGGCCCGAACGCGCTCGGCCACGCGGACGCTACGTTTCTGCTCTAGTCGTGGCATCGCGTTGTCTCAAAGGGTGTGCCCTCGGGGGCAGAGATGCAAAGGCCAGAGGCCGACCCCCTAGAGGGCTAGAGGGTCGCCTCGATCTGCACGAGCTCGTAGGCCTCGATGATGTCGCCTTCTTGCATCTCGTTGAAGCCGGCCAGACCGATACCGCACTCGAAGCCGGTGCCGACCTCCTTCACGTCGTCCTTGTGACGGCGGAGAGAGGCCACGTCGCCGCGGAAGAGCACGTCGCCGTTGCGAACCAAGCGCGCCTTGCCGGTGCGCAGGATCTTGCCGTCGGTGACCATGGAGCCCGCGATGGCGCCTGCCTTCGGGATGGTGAAGACCATGCGGACCTGCGCCTTGCCCAGCTCCTTCTCGATGTAGGTCGGGGCCAGCAGCTTCCGCATCGCCGCGCGTACGTCGTCGAGCGCCTCGTAGATGATGGAGTAGTTGCGGACGTCCACGCGCTCTTTCTTCGCGATGGCCGTGCCCTTGCCCTGCGGGCGCACGTTGAAGCCGATGACCATGGCGTTGCCGCCGGCCGCCAGCATGATGTCGTTCTCGGTGATGCCGCCGACGCCGCTGAGGATGATGTTGACCTTGACCTTGTCGGTGGTCAGCGCGAGCAGCGACTTCTTGAGCGCCTCGAGCGAGCCCTGCACGTCGGCCTTCAAGACCAAGCGCAGTTCCTCGACGTCGCCGCTGTTCATCATCTTCTGGAACTCTTCGAGCCCGCGCGCGCCGGACATGGGGCCCTGGATGGGCTTGCCGCCGGCCTTCTTGTACGAGTCGGCGACCTCTTGCGCCTTCTTCTGGTTCTTGACCTGGTAGATCATGTCACCCGCCGAAGGCAGGTCCTGGAGGCCGAGGATCTCAACCGGAGTGGCCGGGCCCGCGACCTTCACGATGCGACCGCGGTCGTCCATCATGGCGCGCACGCGACCCCAGGCCTGACCGGCCACCACGTAGTCACCGGGCTTGAGCGTTCCGTCGCGCACCAGCACGTTGGCCACCGGACCGCGACCGCGGTCGAGCTTGGCCTCGAGCACCACGCCTTCGGCGGGGATGTTCACGTTGGCCTGGAGGTCCAAGAGCTCGGCCTGGAGGAGCACCGACTGCAAGAGCCGCTCGATGCCCTGACCCGTGCGGGCGCTGGTCTCCACGTAGATGGTGTCGCCGCCCCACTCTTCGGGCTGGAGGCCGAGCGACGTGAGCTCGTGCTTCACGCGCTCCGGCTGGGCGTCCTCGCGGTCGCACTTGTTGAGCGCCACCACGATGGGCACCTTCGCGCCCTTGGCGTGCGTGATGGCCTCGCGCGTCTGCGGCATGATGCCGTCGTCGGCCGCGACCACCAGGATGACCACGTCGGTGGCGTCCGCGCCGCGGGCACGCATGGCCGTGAAGGCCTCGTGACCCGGCGTGTCCAGGAACACGATGCTGCGCTTCTCGCCTTCCAGCATGACCTCGACGCGGTAGGCGCCGATGTGCTGGGTGATGCCGCCGGCCTCGCCCGCGGCCACTGACTCGTTGCGGATCTTGTCCAGCAGCGAGGTCTTACCGTGGTCGACGTGACCCATGACGGTCACGACGGGCGCGCGCAGGGCGCGGTCCGCCTCGAGGTTCTCGAACTCGCCGCGCGCGTCACCGACGATCTCGTCCTCGGTGCGGGCCACGTTCTCGACTTCGTAGTTGAAGACCGAGGCGAGCAGCGTGGCGGTGTCGGCGTCCAGCGTGCTGTTGATGTGCACGTTGGTGACGCCCTGCTGGATGAGCTCCATCAGCACGTCGGTGGCCTTGAGGCTCATGCGCTGCGCGAGCGTCTGCAGCTGGATCTGGTCTTCGATGCGGATGATGCGCTTCTGGGCGCCGGGCAGCGACGCCTCGAGCGGGCGCAGCCGCTTCACCGCGCCGGGCGCGCCGGGCTTGGGCCGCCGCTGCGGGCGAGCCGGAGGACGACCGGCGGGACCGATGCTGGACCGGTTGACGATCTTGCGACGCGTCTGGGTCTGCTGCTGCTGGTGCTGCGCGACGATCTTGCGGCGCTTCTCGTCGGAGACCGTGAGCGAGCTGGTCGCCACGGTGTTGCCGCGGCGCGTGACGCCCGGCGGGAGGTGCGTGTGCGCGAAGCGCTCGGACGTGCTGGACGGCGGCACGGACGAGCGGTCGTCCGTCATGCCCTCGAGCTCTTCGGCCGTGGGAGCCGGCACCTTGACGGCCACGGTCTCGCTCTCGGCGCGCAGCTCGGAGCGCGGGATGACGCGCGCCGGAGCCTCGTCCGGCTCGCTCGCGGCGGGACGGCGCGCGGGCTGGCCGGCCACACGCGGCTCGGCCTTCTGGGGCGCACGCGGTGCCTGGTCGGCGTCGGTGTCGGCGTTGGCGTTAGCGTCCGAGTCGGCGCGGGTGGTCACCGCAGGCGGCGTGGGCTCTTCGCGGCGCGGCGCGGGGGCTTCCTCCACCGCGACGGGCTTGGCAGCGCTGACCGGCTCGCTCTCCTCGCGCGGAGCCGGGGTGGCCTCGGCACGGGGCGCGGGCTTGGCGGCGACCGGCGCAGCCGCGCGGGGCTCTGGAGCGGCGACGGGCGCGGGA
>CAZEAA010000348.1:326-6693 GCA_964510015.1 uncultured Sandaracinaceae bacterium | reverse complement strand
TCGGGCCAGTGCCGGATGAGTGTGTGGGGAGCCCCAGCAGTCTTCGACCAGGCAGTCCGCGCCCGCGAGGGGGCGGACTTCCGCCGTTGATCCATGCCAGGACTGCTGCCCCGTACTTCAGTGCGGGGTGCCAATTGTGCTTGTTTTATGGCCGTTCAGCGCGCCATGCCTCGGCGCTTCTTCATCGAAGTCTTCCCGTCGGACTTATGACGAGTCGACAGACGTTGACGTGCGTTGACGTGGGCGTCGAGGCGCTTCAGCGGGGGGTGCCCCATTCGCCTTCCCAGAAGCCGATTCGGCATGCAGGTCACCGATCAGGACTTGTGACGAGTCGATAGGCGTCGACGCAGGCGCGGACGCCCACGCCCACGACCACGCTTAGGACCACGACCACGCTTAGGACCACGACTACGACCACGCCCACCTTCACCCGGTCGATCGCTTTGGGGCTGCTCGCGCGGGCTCCCCCCGCCTGCTACGCCTGCCGCGTGTCGCGTCAATCCTGGACCTACGCCTTGAAGAGGCACCTCGTCGCTCGGCGCAACCTCTTCGCCACGTGCGCCATCCTGGGCGCAGCGCTCGTCGTGTACGACCAGAGTGGGGTGCAGGCGGCGGGGAGCGTGCCCGAGGCGCTCGCGGTGGCGCTCGACCAACAGGGTCTCGAGCTCGATCCGTCGTCGCTCATCTGGATCGACGCGCCCACGACGCCCACGGGGCTGCGCTCGGCCATCTTCATCGCGGCGCCCGAGGGTGGTGACGCCGAGGTCTTCCACGCCCTCGTCCGCGCGGGGGAGTCGTCGGTGCTGGGGGTGCACGGTCTCAGCAACCTCACGCGCACGGCGGGAGCGGACGAGTTCGCCCTCACGCGCGTGGACGATCACACCGCCGCCTACCTGAGCCGCGTGCTCGATGGCGTGGACGCGCTGACGCTGCTGGACCTCCGCGGTGAGCCGGCCTCGCTCACCGCCGGGTGGGGTAGGCGCACGCGCGCCCAGAACCAGGTCACCAACGTGCAGGAGACGGGCCGTCCGCAGGGCTTCGGGCGCACGCGCGTGGGGTTCATCAACGCGCAGCAGGACGCCGAGCTCTCGGTGGACGACGGGGACGTGCGGGTGGTCGCAGGGGAGCTGACCCTGGCCATGACGCGCGACGCGGACGGCCGCTGGCAGGCCAGTGAAGGCGCCGACCGAGTGGAGGTGCGCCCCGCCGAGAAGGGCGAGCCCGGCACGATCACGTGGGTGGTCGACAGCGTGCGCAACCTGAGCTTCGTGGGGCCCGAGCCCATCGCGTGGCTCGAGCACCGCGTGTTCGGCGTGCGCGACCTGCTCCAGCGCGCTTGGTACCAGGTGGCGGGCGCCTCGGCCGAAGAAGCCGAGGCCGAAGCCGCGGCCGACCTCGCGCTCGAGCCCGAGAGCGGACGTCGCGCCGAGCTGTCGGTGACCGACCCCGAGCTCGGCTGGCCGCCCGCGCCCCTCGAGCCGCGTGTGCCCGGACGGGCCACGGGCGAGGGCGAGTGGAACCCCATCGTGGACGACCCCTTCGTGCGGTCGTATCCCAACGCGCCGCCCGCGTTCTACACCACGCATCTGCGCGTGGACATCGAGCGCCCCTACACGCGCGTCTACATGGTGGTGTGGGACCCGCGGCAGGTGCAGCTGCGCGTCATGACCGGCACGCGTGAGCCCGAGAGCGCCACCGGCGAGACCGGCCCGGGCCTCGTCCCGCGCGACGCAGAGACCATGGAGCGCGTGGTGGCCGGCTTCAACGGCGGCTTCCAGTCGCTGCACGGCGAGTTCGCCATGATGAGCGAAGGCCGCGTGTACCTGCCACCCAAGCCCTTCGCCGCCACCGTGGCGGTGTACCGCGACGGGCGCACGTCCATGGGCTCGTGGCGTGATCCGCCCGACGGCGTGACCACCTTCGAGGAGGAGTGGGCCGTGGCGCAGATCCCGGCCGACGTGGTCGAGATGCGCCAGAACCTCACCAGCGTGGTGGAGGGGACCGAAGCGAACCCGTGGCGCCGCTGGTGGTGGGGCGCAGCTCCGTCCAACGACGACCAGCAGGTGTTGATCCACCGCTCGGGCATGTGCCTCACGTCCGAGGGCTTCATGGTCTACTTCTGGGGCAAGGCCATGAGCTCCGACGCGCTGGCCAACGCCATGCTGTCGGCGCGCTGCGTGCGCGGCATCCACCTCGACATGAACGACCGGCACACGGCCTTCGAGCTCTACAACGTGCAGCCCATCAGCCAGCCGTTCGCGGACCTCGGGCGCCCGGTCGACCGCGAGCTCGAGTTCGAGATGAACGTGCCCGACAGCCAGAACGCGTACCACATGCGCGGTCGCAAGCTGGTGCGCTCGATGACGCCGATGCGCTTCCCGCGCTACATCCAGCGCGACCCGCGCGACTTCTTCTACCTCACGCTGCGGCCCACGCTGCCGGGGCCGGCCATCGCGCTCGCGGGGGCGCCGCGGGCCGAAGGGGAGGGCCAGTTCCAGACCACGGGCTTGCCGCACGCGGGCTGGCCGCACGCCTTTGCGCGCACGTTCCTGGGCGGCGAGACCGGCCAGCGCACCTGGCTGGTGCGCATCGACCCGCGTCGCGCGCCGCCGGCCCCGCTTGCCCCCGAAGGGCAGACCCGCACGCTCGCGTACTTGCGCGACGCCGCCACCCAGCGGGGGCCGCTGTCGCTCTACGCCACCGAAGTGCTCGTCGGCAGGCGCTACGCCGTGGGCAGCGCGCCCGCCGAGGCCACGGTGCTGCTGCGCGGTCGCAGCCTGCGCGACGTGCCCGCGGCCGAAGCCGCCATCGGCGTCGATCGCGACGGCTTCTTGCTCTATGCGGAGCGTCAGGCCGGTGACAGCCAGCCCCTGCTCGCGCGCCTCACGGCGGCCGGCGTCACCGAGGCCATCGCCCTCGAGGGCACCGTTCGGCTGGCGTTCGTGGTGGGCGACAGTACGGTGGCACCGGATGCCTTCGAGCGCCCGGTCGACGCCGCGCAGGCGCTGGCCTTCCGCGCCGACGAGCGTCCGGAGACCGAGGTGCTGTTCCCCGACACGCGGCCCCGGCCGTACTTGGAGTGGGGGCGCATCCAAGACACGCGCGTGCGCTATCGCTACGAGTCGGACCGCACCCGGCGCTTCTCACGGGTCCCCGGCGCGCAGTGAGGAAGCCCGGCGGGGTGCCCCTCGGCACTTTTCCGAAAGTGTAGAGTTATCGCGCTATTGACCGCGTTCACGAGCTTTGTCTATCCTTGCGCGTCCTCGGACCCCCAGAGCGCACGAAAGACCCCCCCGTGAAGCAGCCCATCCCCTTCGGCAACTATCTCTTGCTGGAGCGAGTCAACATCGGCGGAATGGCCGAAGTCTTCAAAGCGAAGGCCTTCGGCGTGGAGGGTTTCGAGCGGCTCGTGGCCGTGAAGCGAATCCTGCCGAGCATCGCGGAGGACCAAGAGTTCATCACGATGTTCATCGACGAGGCGAAGATCGCCGTGCAGCTCTCGCACGCGAACATCTGCCAGATCTTCGACCTCGGCAAGGTGGGCGACAGCTACTTCATCGCCATGGAGTTCTGCGCGGGCAAGGACGTGCGCGCCATCTTCGACCGGGGCCGCAAGATCAAGGAAATCGTGCCCATTCCGATGGCCTGCTACACCATCATGAAGGTGTGCGAGGGCCTCGACTACGCGCACAACAAGAAGGACGCCGCGAGCCGCGACCTGCACCTGGTGCACCGCGACGTCAGCCCGCAGAACCTCTTGGTCACCTGGGACGGTGAGATCAAGATTGTCGACTTCGGCATCGCCAAGGCCGCCAACAAAGCAGGAAAGACGCAGGCCGGAATCCTCAAGGGGAAATTCGGTTACATGTCGCCCGAGCAGGTGCGCGGTCTGCCCATTGACCGGCGCTCCGACGTGTTCGCCGTGGGCATCTGCCTGTACGAGCTGCTCACGGGCGAGCGCCTCTTCTACGGCGACAGCGACTTCAACACGCTCGAGATGGTGCGCAACGTCGAGATCGTTCCCGCCACCACCTACAACAAGAGCATCCCGCAAGAACTCGAGCGCATCCTTCTGAAGGCGCTCGCGAAGGACGTCGACGACCGGTACCAGACCGCGATGGACCTCCACGACGACCTGCAGTCGTTCATGTACACGAGCGGGAACTTCTTCGCTCGCAAAGACCTGAGCGCCTACATGCGTCAAACGTTTGCCGAAGAAGTGGCCAAAGAGGCCGCCCGCGATGAACAATATCGCAAGATCAAAGCGCCTCCGGCGTCGGCCCCCGCAAAGGCCGCACCGAAGGCGCCTCCCACGCTGCCGGGGACAACCGGCACCAACGCACCGAGCCAGGGTCAAGCCACAATGCCGAACGTTCCACCACCCATAGGCGGGGCTCCCAAGAAGCCCGTCAATCAGCCCAGCCAGACCATTCAGGGAACGCCCACGCTGCGCGGTGGAAGCCTGCCACCGCCCATTCCGGGCGGGCGCGCGAGCGCGCCCAACCCGCCTCCGCCGCCCGCCCCCAAGGCCTCCCCTCCGCCCGCGATGGACATGGACTGGGACGACGACGGCGAGGCCACTCAGATCTACGACAAGTTCGACGAGCTCGAGGGGCTCTCCGGTCCGCCCACGGCGGGGACTGCGGCGTCGAGCACGCTCTCGGGTGGCCTCAGCGCGCCCATCATCTCGTCCGGGCCGCTTGGGAATCCGTCTCCGTTCGATGACCTGCCCGCCCCGACACCGCTCGGCGTGAAGCCTCCCGACGCGGCGCCGAAGGCCCCCGAGAAGGCGGCCCCCGCGGTCACCGCGGCGGCTGCGGCAGGCAGCGCCGAGAAGAAGAGCATGGGTCCCATGGTCATCGGCCTCGTGGCCGTGCTGTTGGGCCTCGCCGCCGCCGCGTGGTTCCTGCTCGCCAAGGACCCGGGCACCATCCGCCTCGCGACCGATCCGCCCGACTCCGAGGTCTACATGGACAGCGTGCGCATCGCCGGGTCCAGCAGCCCGTTCATCATCACCGGCGTGACACCGGGGGTGCCGCACATCATCGAGGTGCGCCACGACGGCTTCCGCTCGTGGTCGGCCCCCATCACGGTGCAGTCGGGCCAGGAGCTGTCGATGGACGCCGTGGCGCTCATGCCGGAAGGCGGCGCCGGAACCACGCCGCGCGTCGCGGCCGGCGGCACGGGTGGCTTCACGCTCACCTCCACGCCCCCCGGCGCCACGGTCTACGTCGACGGCACCCGCATCCCCGGCACCACGCCGATCACCGCCAGTGACCTCTCCGCCGGCTCGCACGCGGTGCGCGTCGAGATGGACGGGCGCGGCACGTGGCAGGACAACGTGGTGGTCGTGGCGGGCGAGACCGTCTCGGTGCCGAGCGTCACGCTCGGTGTGGCCGAGGTGCTGGTGCGCTTCGCCTCCACGCCGCCCGGCGCGTCGGTGGTGCTGGTCGGGCCGAGCCGCGAGCGTCGCCTGGGCGTCACCCCCACCGAGGTGGACGTGGACATGGCGCACGGGCCCTACACGGTGCGCATGACGCTGGACGGCCACACCGACTGGAGCGAGCCGCTGCAGGTCAACGGCACCGCCACCGAGCTGGACGTGAACGCCACCCTGCAGCGCGCCGGTCGCCCCACCACGGGCGGCGCTGTGGCGAGCAACGGCACCACGCCGACCATGACGGCCGACACCACCGAGATGGGCGGCACCACGGCGCCGGTCGCGATGGAAGAGCCCGCCGAGGTCATGGCGGCGTCGGGCGGTACGGGGCCGGGCACCCTGCGCATCAACACGCGCCCGTGGTCGCAGGTCTACGTGGATGGTCGCCTGATCGGCAACACGCCGCAGATGAACATCTCGCTGCCGGCTGGCTCGCACCGCGTCACCCTCGTGAACCCGGACTTCAACATCCGGCAGAGCGTCTCGGTCACCATCGAGGCCGGTCAGGTCACCACGCGCGTGCTGACGCTCGACCGTCCGGAGTAGCGCTTCTGCTCCACGGCACCCGCCTTGGTGGGGTCTGTGGAGCAAGCTATCGTCCTCGGCATGTCCTCGTCGCGCGCTCACATGGCCCTGCTCGTCGGCCTGGTGTCGGTGCTGGGTGCCCTCGTGCACGGGACGCGGGTGCGCGTGGCTCAGGAGTACACGCAAGCTCAGTCGTACGAAGACGTGTACTACCTGCCGAGCGACCCCCGGGTCCTGCGCGTCCTGACGCTCGGGTACATCGAAGTGGCCGTCGACCTCCTGTGGATGCGCGCGCTGTTCTACTACTCGGACGAGATCGAGGAGTCGGGGACGGCCGTGTACGCCATGCACTACGCCGAGTCCCTGGTGGAGCTCGATCCCGACTTCCTCGAGATCTACCGC
>CAZEAA010000348.1:0-316 GCA_964510015.1 uncultured Sandaracinaceae bacterium | reverse complement strand
CTGGGCGGGGCTCATTCCCTTCTATCTTCGTCAGCAATCCCCGCTCAGCTCGAGGGAGCGGGGCACGCAGCTGCTGGTCGCCGGTTCCGACCGAGCACCGTGGGACGGACGACTGGCGTGGGACGCTGCGGCCACCGTGCAGTACGAGCTGCTGACGTCCATGCCGGCGGACGCGCCGACACGCCCTGAGTGGGAGCGCACGGGCGCGCGCCTGATGATGAGGGCCGTGCGCCTCGGGACGGCTCCCGACTGGCTGACCCTCTCGAACGTGGACCTGCTGCAGCGGCTGGGCGAGTCGGACCGCGCCATCCGTCAC
>CAZEAA010000347.1:0-6700 GCA_964510015.1 uncultured Sandaracinaceae bacterium | reverse complement strand
GCGGTGGGTGCCCATTGACCCGCTCCCCGTCTCAACGAAGTCGCTCGCAATCAAGATGTGTAGAATCCTGAGGCTGAAGCCGGGGGTGACCAAATTCGCCTTCCCAGAAGTCGATTCGGCGTCCTGGTCACGACCCAGGATTCGTGACGCATCGACAACGACCGCGTGTACGTGCGCCGACTTCAGCGAAGCGCCGCGGCCAGCACGGCCTGCGTCTTCTCGGCCACGTCAGGGCCTTCCACCGGGAGCCCGTGCGCCGGGACCACCACGGTGGGCGGCCGCTGCTTCATCTCGTCCGAGAGCGCGCGCAGCGTGCCGCGCTTGTCCTTCACCATGAAGGTCATGGCCATGTGGAAGACGCGGTAGCCGGGCGCGCTCTTGGTCAACCAGAAGAGCAACTTGCCCACGGGGTGGCTCGGCAGCTTGGGGATGTTGGCCAGCATGTCGGACACGAACCAGATGTGGCCGCACTGCACTTCGACCCACACCCAGGTCTCGCCGCACTTGGTGTTCTCCACCTCGCCCACGCCAATGCGCGGACCGGTCATGAGAGAGACCAGGCTGAGGGGCTCGAAGGTGCCTGCCTTGGGGTTCTTCTTGCGCACGCGCAGCACGGTCTCGGGCGCCGCGAAGATGCGCGCCGCAGGAAAAGCCTTGCGCCACTCGGCCACGCCCAGGTGATGGAAGCCGTTGGGCGCGATGATGGCCCCCACGTCACCGAACTCGCGCAGGTCCGCGAGGGCGGCGGCGCTGATGCGCGTGGCCGGGCTCACCACCAACAGCTTGTCGTTGGCCATGCGCGCCACGAACGTGTTGGCGAACGCGTTCTTGGCGAAGCTGTACTCGTAGATGAGCACACCCGCCGCGCGGTTCAGCACCTTCCACCCGTTTTCGGTCGTCTCCATGGTGTTCCTCCTGGCCACGCTACACGCTATCCTCGCGGCGTGCCAAAGACCGCTGCCGCCCTGATGGTGGGGAACGAGATCCTCACGGGCAAGATCGAAGACACCAACAGCCGCTACCTGGCCAAGCGGCTGTTCGAGTTGGGCATCGCGCTGCGGCAGATCGTGGTGTGCCCCGACGAGATGGACATCATCGTGCGCGAGGTGAACCAGCTGCGCGCGGCCCACGACCTGGTGTTCACGAGCGGCGGCGTGGGTCCCACGCACGACGACATCACCATCGACGCGGTGGCGCTGGCCTTCGGGCGGCGCGTGGTGGAGTCGCCCGAGATCGCGGCCATGATCCACCAGCACTTCGGCGCGGCCGTGACTCCCGAGCACCTGCGCATGGCCAACATGCCCGAGGGCGCCGAGCTGGTGCGCAACGCGCGCAGCATCTGGCCCACGGTGCTGTGCGAGAACGTCTTCATCCTGCCGGGCGTCCCGCAGATCTTCGAGCGCAAGCTGGACGCGCTGCGCGAGCGCCTCGACGAGGGCGTGCGCTTCTTCAACCAGACGGTCTACACGCAGTGCGAAGAAGGTGAGATCGCGGCGCTGCTCACGGAGCTGACCTTCGCGCACCCGAACGTGACCATCGGCAGCTACCTGGTGCTGAACGACCCGGAGTACTCCGTGCGGGTCACGTTCGACGGGGTGGTGGACGAGGAGAGCCGCGCCGCCGCGGATGCGTTTGCGGTGGCGCTGCCGGCCGGGAAGCTGGTGCGGCGCTCGCCGCACGCGAGAGTCTGAGGGGGACTTCGGACGGCTTCGATGGATTCGAGCTCGTTCCAAAGAGTCTTTGGGCGACCGGCATGCCGTTTGGGCTTCTGTACGGTGAATTGGGGCACCTCGGACTGAACAACCCGAGGTGCCGTGCCAAACTAACCGAGAAGTTCACGACTCCGTCGCCAGAACGCCCGGCCCGAATGACCCTCGACGGTAGCCCGCGCTCAGCGAGGAATCGGCCGCAGCTGGATCCGCAGCGTGGTCGTCCCCGGCGGAAGGTCCAGCTCCACGTCGTGCGGGAAGTAGCCGTCGGCCTCCACGCTGATCTGGTGACGCCCCGCGGTGAGCCGCGGCGGACGGGCCGCCAGCACTCGCGCGCTGCCGGCGTCGCGGTCGTCGATGCGCACGCGGGCGTTGTCCGGCTCGGCCACCACCATGAGGTGCGTGGGCTCCCCGGGGTGCTGCCGGGCACCGCAGGCCGCGAGGGCGCTCACCAGCAGCGTGGCGAAGAGGAGCCTCACGCTCACTCCCACTCGATGGTCGAAGGCGGCTTCGACGAGATGTCGTAGCAGACGCGGTTGCAGCCCCGCACCTCGTTGATGATGCGCGTGCTGGTCTTGGCCAGCACGTCGTAGTCGATGCGCGCCCAGTCGGCCGTCATGCCGTCGCGCGAGGTCACCGCGCGCAGCGCCACGGCGTACTCGTAGGTGCGCCCGTCGCCCATGACGCCCACGGTCTTGACCGGCAGGATCACGGCGAAGCTCTGCCAGATCTTTTCGTAGAGGCCGGCCGCGCGGATCTCCTGCTCGAAGATGGCGTCCACCTCGCGCAGGATGTCGAGCTTCTCGCGCTCGATGGCGCCGGGGCAGCGCACCGCGAGGCCGGGCCCGGGGAACGGCTGCCGCAGCAGCACGTCGTGCGGCATGCCCATGGCCTTGCCCACCTCACGCACCTCGTCCTTGAACAGCAGGCGCAGCGGCTCCACCAGCGACAGGTTCATGCGCTCGGGCAGGCCGCCCACGTTGTGGTGGCTCTTGATGACCGCGCTCGGGCCCTTGAACGAGACGCTCTCGATGACGTCCGGGTAGAGCGTGCCCTGCACCAGGTGCTTGGCCCCCGTGATCTTCTTGGCCTCGCGGTCGAACACGTCGATGAAGATGCGGCCGATGGTCTTCCGCTTGACCTCCGGGTCGCTGACGCCCTCGAGGGCGCTCAGGAACTCGTTGGAGGCGTCCACGTGCACCACCTTGAGGTGCAGGTTGTCCGCGAACATCTCCATGACCTTCTTGCCCTCGTCCTTCCGGAGCAGGCCGTTGTCCACGAAGATGCAGGTGAGCCGGTCGCCGATGGCCTTGTGCACCAGCATGGCGGCCACGGACGAGTCCACACCGCCCGAGAGCCCGCAGATGGCCGAGCCGTCACCCACCTGCTGCTGGATGGCGGCCACCGCCTGCTCCACGAAGTTGCCGGGCGTCCAGTCGGCCACCACGCCAGCGGTGTCCACCAGGAAGCTGCGCAGCATCTCCACGCCGCGCGGCGTGTGCACCACCTCGGGGTGGAACTGCACGCCATAGATGCGGCGCTGCTCGTCGGCCACGGCGGCGAAGGGGCTGTTGCCCGAGGTGGCCACCACCTCGAAGCCCGGCGGGATGGCCGTGACGCGGTCGCCGTGGCTCATGAGCACGTCGACCACGTCGCCCTTTGCGAACGGGGCGAGGAGCCCGACCGCCTTGTGCACGTCGATCTGCGCCGGCCCGTACTCGCGCTCGCCCGCTTCCTCCACGCGCCCACCGAGCAGGTGGCAGGTGAGCTGCATGCCGTAGCAGATACCCAGCACGGGCACGCCCAGCTCGAAGACGCCCTTGTCCACCGTGGGAGAGCCGTCCGCGAAGACGCTGGCCGGGCCACCCGAGAGGATGACCGCCGCGGGCTGCAGCGCCCGCAGCGCGGGGAGCGCCATGGTGCAGGGCTGGATCTCACAGAAGATCTGCAGCTCACGCACCCGCCGGGCGATGAGCTGGGTGTACTGCGAGCCGAAGTCGAGGATGATAACGGGGGACCGCGCCATGGTGGCCGAGGCGTATCACGCGTCCGCGCGAGGGTCGACCGGCGCGGCCCTCGAGAGAGGGAGAACCCTGCTTCAGAGCCCTCAGAGCCCTCAGAGGCCGGTGAGGGACGCGGGCCGGACCGTGATGCGACCGCGGTTCCGGATGAACACCAGCCCGAAGACGCCGATCAAGAGCCCCGCCGCGCCGACGGCGTAGCCCGCGGTCACTCCGCCATCCAAGAAGTCGTAGCCGTTCCCGATGCGCATACCCATGGCGAGGAAGCCACCGAGGGCGAGGCCAAAGCCCACCCCGGCCATGATTCCGCGAGCACGACGACGGCTCTCGATGCCGAGGACGAGCTCGGATCCGGCGGAGACCTGCACCGTCCCGCGGACGGCGTAGTCGCGGCCGCCCCGGGTCATGACCGCGAACTGGTGCACGCCCTCGGGAAGGCCGCCCACGCAAGGAGCCGTGCAGACCGTTCGGTAGGTGGTGATCTGCACGGCGTACCCACCAGACATGCCGTAAGCGCTCCCGGTCTGCAGACGGAGAGTCAAGCCCTCGCCCTCATCGACGATGCGAATGGGGAGGTCTCCGTTCGACACCGGCGGCGGGGCAAACTGCGCGGGAGATGGCGCACTGCCCGGCGGCGGCGCGCTGTACGGGGCCGGCGGGCTATACGGAGTCGTGCCCCCGCCACCCACCGACGCAGAGGGCGCTTGGTCGCTCGGGCCGGCGTAGCGGACTTGGTCCGACTCGAAGCGGCGGGTCTCTCCCGTGGCGGTCTGAATCACGACGTAGTCGTCCGGCCGCACCTCGACGATCGTTCCGCGCACGAGTGTTCCGTCGTGAAGGATGACTGTGTCCGCCGTGCCCTGGGCCTGGGCCTCCGCACGCCACGCGAAGACCAACACACACATCATGCCCGCGACCAATGCCCTCTTCATGTCCGACTTCTCCCTCATTTGCGCCTTCACTCGATTGCGTGGCGGTGCCTATCACAAACGGCAGCGCGAGCTACCGGGCAGCCTCGACGACGGCGCGTGTCAGCCGCAGAAGCGGCTCAGCAGCTGGGTGTACAGAGCTGTGGCCTGCTCGAGGTCCTGCACGCGCAGGGTCTCGTCGGGCTGGTGGGCCACCGTGATGCTGCCCGGCCCCATGACCACGGTCTCCATGCCGAGCTCGTTCAGGTACGGGGCCTCCGTCCCGAACATCACCGCGATGGAGGCCTCCCCCGTGAGCTGCTCGCAGGCGTGCACGAACGGGGAGTCCGCCGGCGTCTCGAACGGAGGCACTCCGTCCACCAGCGCGCCGCACTCGGCGCTCAGGCCGAGGCCCACGATGGCCTCCTGGACGGCGTGGGAGAGCTCGGCGCGGATGGCCTCCGGCACCATGCCCGGCAGCGGACGCACGTCGAAGTACAGCTCGCAGCGGGCGCAGATGCGGTTGGGGCTGTCGCCGCCGAACACCTTGCCCAGGTTCAACGTGGGGCTCGGCACGCTGAAGCTCGCGTCGTGGTAGCGGCTCGCGAAGTCCGCACGCACGCGGCCCAGCGCTTCGATGACGCGGCCCATGCCCTCGATGGCGTTGCGGCCCAGAGAAGGGTCGCTCGAGTGGCCCGAGTGCCCTTCGAGCAGCACGCGCTCCATCATGACGCCCTTGTGCTTGCGCACGGGCCGCATGCCGGTGGGCTCGCCGATGATGGCGTGGCGACCGAGGCGCCGGCCCTCGCTCACCAGCTGCTGCGCGCCCCACATGGTGCTCTCTTCGTCGGCCGTGGCCACCAGCACCACGGGCTTCTGGAGGGCCCCTGCGCCGAGCGCGCGGATGGCGTGCAGCGCACACGGGAAGAAGCCCTTCATGTCGGCCACGCCCAAGCCGAACAGCGAGCCGTCCTCGCGCTGCGTGAGCTCGAACGGGTCGGTCTGCCACGCATCGCGGTCGAAGGGCACCGTGTCCGTGTGCCCCGAGAAGACCAGGCCGCCGGGCTGGTCCTCGGGCCCAAGCGTAGCGATCAGGTTCGCCTTGTGCGGCGCGTTCACCAGCGGCACCACCTCGACACGGAAGCCCAGGTCCTCGCAGAGCTCGGCCAAGTGGTCCACCACCGAGCGGTTGCTCTGGTCGAAGCTCGGGTCCGGCGAGCTGACCGAGGGCCTGCCCACCAGGGTGCGCAGGATGTCCACGTGGGAGGGCAACGTCGGCATGCTCGGCATCGTACTACTCATCGCACTCGTGTAGAGTCCGCGCCATGAGTGACCCCACATCCGTCATCAATCTGGCGGTCTTCTGCGACTTCGAGAACGTCGCCCTCGGCGTGAGGGACGCCCGCTACGACGCGTTCGACATCCAGCTGGTGCTGGCCCGCGTGCTCGACAAGGGCAAGGTGGTGGTCAAGAAGGCGTACGCGGACTGGGACCGCTACAAGACCGCGAAGCGCCCCATGCACGAAGCCGCGTTCGAGCTCATCGAGATCCCGCACGCGCGTATCAGCGGCAAGAACTCGGCCGACATCCGCATGGTGGTGGACGCGCTCGACCTCTCGTACACGAAGACGCACGTGGATGGCTTCGTGCTCATCACCGGGGACAGCGACTTCTCGCCGCTGGTGAGCAAGCTGCGCGAGAACGACAAGGTCGTGATCGGCGTGGGCGTGAAGAACAGCACCAGCGACCTGCTGGTGGATAACTGCGACGAGTTCATCTACTACGACGACCTCGTGCGCGCGCAGCAGGGGCGCAGCCATCGCGCGGTGGCCAGCGGCGGCGCGAAGAAGGGCAGCGGCCCGGCGAGAGCCAGCGTGCCCGCGCCCCCCAGCGCGTCGTCGACGGCGCCCACCCCTGCGCTGGGCGCGCGGCGCGTGGACGTGGCCAAAGACGCCGGCAAGGACGCGACCAAGGACGCTGGCAAGGACGCCGGAAAAGACAGAGACGGCGCCAAGCCGGCCGCGAGCGCGCGCGACGCCCGCGATGGCAAAGACGCGAAGGA
>CAZEAA010000346.1:4708-6700 GCA_964510015.1 uncultured Sandaracinaceae bacterium | reverse complement strand
ACCGGGCGCTCTAGTGTTCAGTCCAGCCAGCCCGGCGGCGCGCAGTGTCGCATCGTGTCGGGGAACGGCGCGCAGGACAGCATCGGCGAGCCGCAGGCGTCCGGCGTGTTGTCGCAGGGGGCGAGGCAGGCGTGCCTCGGGTTCATCATCGCGGGCACGATGGTGGTGGGCATCTCGGTGCACTGACCGCCGGGCGGGCACTCGCCGCCAGGCGTGCACGGCCACACGCAGATACCGGTGGGATCGAGGGCCGTGACACTCAAGCACTGGGCGCCAAATGGACAGTTCCCCGTGCCCGTGCCCGTGCAGGCTCGGCGACCGGCGAAGTCCTCGGTCGTGAACTCGATGCAGGCCGTCTCCCCCGTGGTCCTGGGAACGACCACACAGCTCTGCTGGTCGGGGTCTGCGCACTCGCTCGACGTCTCGCACCCCGCGAGGCAGCCGACGCCCTCGGCGCACACGCCATTGTCGGGGCAGTCGTCAGAGCTGGTGCACGACTCGCTGCACTGTCCGAGCGGTGCGTCGTCGTCGAACGCGCGCACGCACTCGCCGCTCATGCAGTCGCCGTCCGCGCCGCACAGCGCGTAGAGCGGGAGCCCCGCGAAGTCCGGCGAGTAGCAGCGGTTGTCCGGGAAGCAGCGCCAGTCCTCCGGGCAGCCGCCCGAGTCGCTGCAGTCGTAGACCCCCTCGGGCAGGTCGGCGCTGCACCCCACCAGGGGCACCACGGCGACGCCGAGCGTCAGCCATACGAGATGTGTGCGAAGCGCGCGTTGTGGGAAGAAACTCACCACGTCACCTCCAGCGTGGCGCGGCTCGGGGCCACGCGTGCTTGCACCTGCGGACCGCGGGCGGGCGCAGCCGAGCTCGCCTCCTCACCGTCTCGGTCGTCTTGGTCTTCTTGGTCGCCACCCCGCAGCACCAACACGAGGCCGGTCGCAGCGGCCGCGCCCCCCAGCACCAACATCGCCGTGCCGCCGCGGATGAAGCGGGGCGAGCGCTCGTACAGCCGCTCCACGTCCTCCCACACGGTGCCGTCATCGGCTGTCTCGAGGAAGTCGACGTCCGTGCGGCCCACACGCACCAGCGCGGCGCCAGCGACGACCAGCGCAACGCCGCTGCCGAGGCTGACCCAGCCCACGGTGCGACCCACACCCGAAGCGGGCTCGCGCTCGGTGGTGACGGGCGCCGGTGACCTCTCGTGCACCGTGGCGGCTTCGGCCACCGCCTCCGGCTGGATGTCCACCGACGGCGGCTCGATCGGCAGCGGGCCCTCCTCCCCGCCGCGCACGATCCAGCTGCCCGTCGCGCGCCGCCCGTCGGGCAGCGACACGATCACCCGATGCTCACCGACGGTCATCAAGACGTACCCGTCTTGCAGCGTCTGACGCACGCCGTCGACGTTCACGGTGGCGGCCTCGCCGAGGTGCGCCACCGTGTAGCGCGCGATGAGCCCGTTCACGCGCCGGAGCAGCGCCTCCACCTGGGCCCGCTGCTCGAAGTCGAGCGCACGCCGTGTCTCCGCCAGCGCAGCACTCAGCCCCAGGTACGCGCCCACGTAGTCGCGCAGCTCGAAGGCGGTCATGCCGATGCCGCGCAGCGCGCGCGCGTTGGGGAAGACCTGCTGTGCCTCGCGGAAGAGGCCGTGCGCCTCCACCCAGCGCTGGGCCGCGGACTCGGTCACCGCGTCTTGGATGAGCTCCATGTACTCGGCGGGGGGCTCCTCTTCGGTGGGCTCTTGCGCGTGCACGCGCTGCGGCCCGAGCCCCAGGAACAGCGTGACGAGGAGCAGCGCGGCGGTGCGGCCCATCAGAAGTCCTCGACCGAGAAGGCGCCCGAGCGACCCATGGCGCTCATCGAGGGCGCGGTGGCGGTGTTCATCGTGCTCGTGCTGCTGCTGGTGGTGGTGGTCGGCGGTCGTCGGCGCCCGCGGTCCGGTTGAGCCGCGGGTACGTCGTCGTCTTCCATGTCGTCGTCGTCCTCTTCGGCTCCGGC
>CAZEAA010000346.1:0-4608 GCA_964510015.1 uncultured Sandaracinaceae bacterium | reverse complement strand
TGGCGCTGGACTGCCACCACCAAGCGCCGAGCACCAAGCTTGCCAGCACCAGCGCCGCCATCGCGAGCCACGGGCCGCGGTTCTGCGGCAGGTCGCCCACCACCACCTCCGCGCTCTTGCTGCGGGTGCGCTCGCCCGAGTCTTCCGGGGTCACGCGCGCGCGCGCTTGCCGCGTGGCTTGCTCGTGCTCGCGGTCGGGGGCGTCGAGCGTGGTGGCCGACGCCCGCACCGCGGCCAGCTTGGCCGCCGCGTTCGTGGGAGCGCTGTCGGCCGGCCCGAGTCGGCGCGTGGCAGGCTCGCCCACCTCACTGGGCGCGGGCCCCGGGCGGCTCGGGGTCAGCCCCGCGCTCGCCACCGCCAGCTCCATGATGTCTTCGCCCAGCATGGAGCGGCGCGCGTGCGCCTGACGCGGCGGCGAGAACACCACCCCTTCCCCAAAGGGCTCTAGCGCCTGGGCGAACGCAGCGATGTCCTCGAACCGGTCGTCCGGCGACTTGGCCAGCGCCTTCAAGACCACCTCGGAGAGCCCCTCGGGCAGGCCTTCCACGAACACGCGCGGCGAGGGCGGCGTGACCGTGGCGATCTCCACCACCAGCGCTTCGTAGACCTCGGCGTCGTAGGGCAGCCGGCCCGTCAGCATCTCGTAGAGGATCAGGCCCATCGCGAACTGGTCGGCGCGCGCGTCGATCTTGGCGCTGCGGATCTGCTCGGGCGCCATGTAGCGCGGCGTGCCCACCACGGCGCCGCTCTGCGTGAGCCCGAGCGAGCTGCCCGACTGCCGCAGCGAGAGCGCCACGCCGAAGTCGAGCACCTTGGTGCCGTAGGCCGTTCCGTCGCGGTCGAGGCACACGAACAGGTTCGCGGGCTTGAGATCACGGTGCACGATGCCCGCTTGATGCGCCGCGGCGATGCCCTCGAGCGCCGGCATCAAGAGGCTCACGGCGCGCGCGGCGGACACCGGCTTGCGGTTCAGGTGCTCGCGCAGGCTCTCGCCCTCCACGTACTCCATCACCAGGTACACGGCGCCGGACTCTTCGCCGATGTCGAGGATGCCCACCACGTTCGGGTGCTCGAGCGCACCCATGGCCCGAGCCTCGCGCACGAAGCGCATGCGCATGGCCTCGTCGTCGGCCAGCAGCCACTTGAGCGCCACGCGCCGATGCGTGAGCACGTGCTGCGCACGGTAGACGGCGCCCATACCGCCCTGCCCGATCAGCGCCTCGATCTCGTACTTGCCGGCCACCACCATGCCCACGGGCGGCGGCCCGGCGGACCCGGGGTGCCAGGGCGTCTTCGGCTTCGATGGGGTGACGCTGCTCACTCGAACCGCCACTTTATCACGACCTGGGCCTACGTGAGGATGTCGGCGCACACGTAGGTGGGCACGATCCCGGTGGACTGGATCTGCATCTCGGCCTGGTGCGGCATGGTGTTGCCGCTCAGCACCAACACCGTGTCGAGCCCCGCCATGCGTGCGCCGAGGATGTCCGTGTGCAGGGTGTCGCCCACCATCAGGACCTTGTGGTTCTTGGTGCCGGGGCGCGCGCTGCGCATGGCCTGAAGCGCGTACACGAACATCATCGCGTCGGGCTTGCCGAACCGATAGAAGCTCTTCTGCGCGATGGGCTGGAGCATGTTGGCGAGGCTCCCCACGGCCAGGGCCACGCCGCCGTCCTTCACGGGGTAGAGCAGGTCCGCGTTGCCGATCACCACCGGGGCGAGGCTCCGGCGAATCAGGTTGAGCGCGTGGTTGATGTCGCGGAACCAGTCGAAGCCCTCGTCGTCCAGGAGCACGATGGCGTCGGGGTCGGTCGCGTCGTCCCAGTCGGAGAGCGGAATGGCTTCGAGCCCCGCGCTCTCGATGTAGTAGGCCGAGCCCGGCTTGCCCAGATACGCCGCGCGTCCGTTCGGTTTCTTGCTGGCCACCTGCGCCGCCAGGAAGTCCGTGGCCAGGAGCCCCGAGCTGATGATCTGGCTCGGCGGAATCAGCTCGCCCTCGACGGGGTGCGAGAACGACTGCGCCATGCGCTCCGGCGACTTCGAGGCGTCGTTGGTGATGACGTAGAGGTCCTTCTTGGCGCGCACCAGCCTCAAGAGCAGGTCGGGCACCCCCTTGAGCACGCCGCCCGAGTTCTTCAGCACCCCGTAGGAGTCGAAGAAGATCACGTCGTAGCCTGCGGTCACCTCGCTGAACGAGCGGAGCTCCATCGTCACGCGCTTCCTTCCAAGTACAAGAGAGTCATGCGCTCGAGGGCGTCCGTGAACGCCGCGTCGGCCAAGCGCGCGGGTTGGTCGCGCGCCGCGCTTCGTAGCGCACCGGCCACCGAGCGCGCCACGATGAACGCCGCCATGTCGAGATCGCTGACCACGATGGTGCCGCGATGCACCTCCAGCTGGTCGCGCAGCCAGCGCTCGGCTTGTTCCAGGAACGTGCGGTCGAAGCGCTCGCTGTGCCGCTCGCCGAGGTCCAGCTCGCGCTGATAGGCGCGGTAGAACGTGGCGTCGATGCGCAAGAGCCGCTGGTGCATGGCGGCGTTGCCGGCGATGTGCGCGCGCACGGCGTCGCGCAGCGACCGCGGACCGGGCCCTTGCTGCGCCGCCTCCCACGCGTCTTCGTACTGCGCGGCCAGGTCCTGCAGCTGCAGCTCGTAGACCTCCGCGATGATGGCTTCCTTGTTGGGGAAGTAGCGGTAGAGCGAGCCGATGTTCACGCCGGCCACCTCCGCGATGCGGTTGGTGTTCAGCGCCGCCGCGCCCTCTTCGGCCAAGATGCGCTCGCACGCGATGGCGATGGCGCGCACCAGCTCACGCGAGCGCGCTTGCTGCGGCCTGCGTCGCGGCGAGCTGGGTTCGCGGCTGGCCATCACGCGCCGCCGTGCCCGAGCGCGTCGATCACCTTCTCGAAGCGCACGGCGTCCAGCGTGGGCAGGTAGATCTCCACCGCCTCGCGCTGCAGGCGCTGACAGATGGGACCCTGGAAGAAGTGCTGCCCCTCGCGGATCACGTAGTTCAGGATGAAGAAGCGGTAGACCTCTTTCAGGAAGAGGATCTCCTCGTCGGCCAGCGGGTTGATGGCGTCGTAGGCCTTCATGAAGCGGATGAAGCGCGGCTCCAGCAGCGGGTCCACTAGGTAGCTGAAGATGGTCTGGTCGCCCTCGGAGCGCACCACCCGGCTCGCGAAGTAGAAGTCGAGCGTGCGCGGCTCGATGCGGAACCAGTCGTAGTCCCAGCGCGTGAACAGCTTGAAGCCGTCGCCGTCGAGCCCGACGCTGAAGTTGCCCGTGTTCCAGTCCACCAACACCGGCAGCTTCTCGAAGCCGTGGTAGCCGAGGTCCTCCGCGTTGTGGAGGAAGCGGTCGCAGTGCGTCTTCAGCATGACCGCGTCTTCGGCCCGCAGGTTGCGCTCCGCGCAGTACTTCGGGTCGCTCAGCAGGTCGAAGAGCTGCGCGATGTCCGAGCCCATGCTCTTCCACGTGGGCGGCAGGCGGTGGCAGATCTTCTGGCACTGCATGTGGAAGCTGGCGAGCTCCGCGCCGAACGAGTCGATCTGCCCCTCGGTCAGCACCTTGGGCAAGAAGTCGTAGAACTCCGTCTTACCGTAGAACGCCACCCAGCCCGTCTCGTCACGGAAGGTGAAGGCCTTGCCGTCCAGCGTGAGCACCGGCGCCAAGAAGTTCCCGAAGCGCGACCCCGACAACAGCCGCGTCCAGTCGTGGATGCGGTCGTGGTCCTGCCGGAAGTGCACGTACGAGCCGTAGCTCGACGTCTTGGCGATGATCTGCTTCTTGTCGGACAGCGTGATGCGGTAGACCGTGTTCGTGGACACGGTCGCGCTGATGTTCTCGGCCCGCACGATGGGCCGCTCGTCGCCGTAGGCCTCCCAGGCGGCGGCTAGGAGGGGAGGGATCGACTCGGTCGAAGGGGGGGTGTCGGTCACCGGGGAACGATACACCAGGCCGAGACCGAGGCGGGGCCGAGACGGAGACCGAGGCGGAGACCGAGGCGGAGACCGAGTCCGAGACCGGTCCTCGGATCACGGCCTCACGTGTTCGTCGGCACCACGACCTTCTCGTAGAATTTCTCGAGCCCTTCGATCTTCTTCTGCACGTCGCCGCCCGCCATCGGCACGCCGTAAAACAGCCACGGCACGCAGATGATGTCGGTCACGCCAGCCGCCTCGAGGCGCTTGAAGGCGTCCGCGTTGAACGCGTCGGTGACCACGGCTTGGATCTCGAACGGCTTGCCGTCCGTGCCGTACTCCTTGCGCAGCTCGTTCAGCTTGTTGACCGTCTCGATGATCTTCTTGCTGGGCAGCATGGCCGACGACCAGCCATCACCGTGCTTCGCCGCGCGGCGCAGGCCCGGGAGCGTGTGGCCGCCCAGGTAGAGCGGCACCGGCTTGGTGGGCGCGGGGCTCATCTGGATCTTGCCGAAGTCGTAGTGCTGGCCGTGGAACTCCACCATGCCGCCGCCCAAGAGGCGCTTCAGGATCTCGATGTCCTCGTCCATGCGGGGGCCACGTGTCTCGAAGTTCTCGCCGCACCACTTGAACTCCTCGGGCAGCCAGCCGAGGCCGGCGCCGAAGCCGAAGCGGTTGTCGCTCAGGGC
>CAZEAA010000345.1:0-6704 GCA_964510015.1 uncultured Sandaracinaceae bacterium | reverse complement strand
GCCTACGAGATCCAGACCAAGACGCAGGATATCGGCGTCGCCATCCTCACGCGCCTGCGCGAGGAGTACGCCGACTCGCCCATCGAGTTCGAGTCCATCTCCATCGGCAACATCGCCTACCCCGCCGAGATCAACGCCGAGATCCAGCGCAAGCTGGCCGCCGAGCAGGACCTCGAGCGCATGGCCCGCGAGCGCCAGATCGCCGAGCAGGAAGCGCAGATCGTGGTCACCAACGCGCGCGGTCGGGCCGCGGCCCAGCGCATCGTCAACGAGACGCTGACCCCGCTCTACGTGCAGCACGAGATGCTGGAGAGCTTCACGCAGCTGTCGCGGTCGCAGCGCGTGACGGTGATCGCGACACCGACGAGCGACACGGGGGGCTCGCCGGTGGTGCTGGGGCTGTAGCGCGCAACATTCGGATTTGGCAGCCGACAACGGCTGTCATGACGTCACGCAAAGCGCCCCAGAGGTCACGAGCGCCAGCCATCCCTAGGCGCGCTCCCGTGAACTTGCCGAACGACGAAGTGCTAGTGACGACGCTAGTACGTGACATCGGAGCCATGATCGACTCGTCACGCACTCGAGTGGCGGTCTCCGCCAACGCAACGCTGACAACGCTCTACTGGCAGATTGGCCACCGCGTGAATACGGAGGTGCTCGACGAGCACCGCGGGACGTACGGGAAGGTTGTCGTTTCCGAGGCCGGGAGGCAGTTGGAGGCTGACTACGGGCGGGGCTTCGGTGACAAGAGCCTCCGACACATGATCCGCTTCGTGCGCGCGTTCCGTGACGCAGAGATTGTCTACACACTGTGTAGACAATTGTCCTGGAGCCACTTCCGGAGGTTGAGCTACCTCGAGGACGAGCTGAAGCGCACCTTCTACACCGAGATGTGCCGGGTGGAGGGCTGGTCCGTGCGCGCTCTCGCCGAGCGCATCGACGGCATGCTCTTCGAACGCACCGCCCTGTCGAGCCAGCCAGAGGAGGTCGTTCGCAAGGAGCTGGCGACACTTCATGAGAAGAGCGAATTGTCACCGGCGCTGGTCTTCCGCGATCCATATGTCTTGGACTTCCTCGACATCGCAGACACGCACAGCGAAAGGGACCTCGAGTCCGCCATCCTGCGGGAGATCGAGCACTTCCTCCTGGAGCTGGGGACCGGCTTCGCGTTCGTCGCGCGGCAGAAGCGAATCACGCTCGATGGTGATGACTACTACCTCGACCTGCTGTTCTTCCATCGGCGAATGCAACGTCTCGTAGCCGTCGAGCTGAAGATCGGTGACTTCAGGCCCGCGGACTCTGGCCAGATGCAGCTCTACTTGAACTGGCTCGACCGGCATGAGCGCCAGTCTTCGGAGCAGGCTCCGCTTGGGATCATCCTCTGCGCGGGCATGAAGCGAGAGACAGACGAGTACCTGGATCTCGACGCACGGGGCATCCACGTTGCCGAGTACCTGACCGAGTTGCCCCACGCGAGGTGCTCCAGGACCGTCTGCACCGCGCGATCGCGATGGCCAGGGAGCGGACGCGACGTTGATCGACCACCCGAAGTGCGCGCGGCGAGCTCAGAACAGCGGATCGCGGCTGATCCCATCGGTGGTCAGCGCCGTGTCCGTGACGGGGTCCGCGGTCAGATCGATCCGCCGCAGGTCCCGCGTGTTCGTGTCGACGGTGTAGAGGGTATAGACGACCGTCGTCGCGTCGGGGGACAGCGCCACGCTCTCGATGCCCGTTCCCTCGGGCGCGGTGATCAACAAGGAGACGTCACCGCTCTCCGCGTCGTAGCTGAAGAGGCTGGAGGCCCATTCGGTCGCGGCGACACGCCCGATGAAGAGGAACCCGCTCCCGTCGGAGAACCACACGGGCTTCGCGAGCGACACGTCGATGCTCCCGTCCACGTGCGCAGAGGCCACCAGCTGCGTCGGGGTGGTGGTCCCGGTCTCGGGGTAGAGGAAGATGCCGTTGCCCACGTCTTGCCCCGGGATGCAGGCGCTGTGCAGGAAGAGGAACTCCCCGGTGACCGGGTTCCGCGACGGGTAGATCACCGCGCAGTCCGTGACCGTGGTCGGGAACCCGGGCGCCCCACCCTCCGACGACACGACGCTCGGGAACGTGGCTCCCTGCAGCTGGCCGTTCTCCCACCAGTAGGTGCCGAAGTCGTAGACCACCCACTCCCCGTCCGCAGTCCATTCCGGCTGCCCGACCGGGTGGCTGAAGCTCGAGCGCCCGCCCGCGTCGTTGGGGACGGTGGGCGTGAGGCGGCGAAAGCGGGTTCCGTCGGTGGCGACCGTCCAGATGGCCCGCGTGGCGAGCCCCGTCGCGGTGTCCTCCGAGGTCGGGCTGAAGAGCGACGCAAAGGCGATCCGACGCCGGTCGGGCGAGAGCGCGATCCCCCAGATCTCCCAGCCCGAGCTGCCGTCCTCGGTGAGGTCCGTGACCACACGCTCGTTGCCGCTCGCGAGGTCGTGCGCGACGATCACGTCCGAGTCGGCCCCGTCGCCCCGGAGGTAGAGCAACGTCCCTGGGGGGAGGACCGGTCCCTCGCCCTCGGTGCCACCGTCAGGCCCGGCGTCGCCCCGAGGCATGCCGTTGTCCCTGCGCGTGCCGGCATCGTCGGAACCCGAGGCCTCCTCGTCGCATGCCGGGAGCACCACGGCACAGAGCACCACCACCCAAGAGATCGTGCGAAGTCGCATGAGAGAAACGTAGGCGGGCAGACCGAACGGGCAACGACGAAAGCGTTTACGTAAACGCTCGCGACGGCGGCCCCGAGCTAGGGCGCCGAGGTGAGGCTGATCGTCCACGCGAAGTACGCGTCGCCGCAGCCCGCTGGGTCCTGCTGCGTGAGGTCCACGATCATGTTGCCCACCCGCGCCGCGTAGTTGAAGCCGTACCCGACGCCCGTGCCAGACGCGTAGCAGATGTCCAAGCGCGGACGACGCACCTCGGTGCCAGCAGCGGCGAAGATCCTCCCGGCCTCGGCGTGGTTCGTGCGCCAGTCCGACAGCCCGTGGAGGCACTCGCCGAGCGCCGCGTCCCAGTCGGCGGGCCCGCGGCCGGTGAGCGTGATGGTCTCCGCGACTCCTTGGCGGAAGCGGACCTCCACGATGCCGGCGTCGTCGAACCACCTGGTGGCGCCCGCGCCGAGGTCCTCGCGCCTTCCTCCGTGGGCTCGCACGAGGGCCGCGAGACGCGTGCGCCCCAGCACCACACCGTAGGGCAAGTGGGCGAGCGCGGCCCGCATGGCTGCCGCGGGATCCGTCCGGCAGAGGCCCGGGGCAGACGACGCCGCTTGCGCGTGAAGCGGCTCTCGCGCCGGTGTCACGAGCGCTACCGCTGCGGGCACGACAGCAACGGCGAGGAGAAAGCGACGGGCTCGCATGGGTTGGCAGCGTGGCATGCCGACGACGCCGGAGGGAGCCGGGCCAGAAAAAATCACCCCCCATGTCGGCAGCGGCTAGCCTCGTTCGTCCTCGCTTTAACCCCGACGAAGGGACCCCGCTCCGATGCTCTACGCCCTGCTCTGCTACAACTCCGAAGACGTCGTCTGCTCCTGGACCAAGGAGGAGGACGCCGCCGTCATGGCTCGCCTCGGGGTGGTGCACGAGCGCTGGGAGAAGGCCGGGAAGCTGAAGCCGGCCATCCGGCTGCTGCCCACCACGGCGGCCACCACGCTGCGCAAGGCCGATGGCCTGGTGCTGGACGGGCCGTACGCCGAGACCAAGGAGCAGCTGCTGGGCTTCTACATCGTGGACGTGGAGACCCTGGAAGAGGGGCTGCAGTTCGCGCGTGAGCTGACCGAGGCGAACCCCGGTGGCGCCTACGAGCTGCGTCCCGTGGGGCTGTACCTGCCGGGCTCGCCGTTCTCGAGCGCCGGTAGCCCCGCGGACGCGCAGGGCTGACATGAGCGACCTCGGGTACATGCAGAGCGCCCTCTCCGCCGCACGACCGCGCGCGGTGGCCGCCCTCCTGCGTTACTTCCGCGATCTGGATCTCGCAGAAGAGGCGTTCCAGGAGGCGTGCCTGCGGGCGCTGCGCGTGTGGCCCGAGAACGGCCCGCCGCGTGACCCCGCCAGCTGGCTCATCATGGTGGGCCGCAACGCCGCGCTCGACAGCGTGCGCCGCGGCGCGCGCCAGATGCCCCTCTGCGAGGCGCCCGCGAGCGTGGTTCACGGCACCGGCAGCGACACCGAGGCCGAGCTGGTGGAGCGCCTGGACGACAGCCACTACCGCGACGACATCCTGCGGCTGCTGTTCATCTGCTGCCACCCCGAGCTGCCCGCCACGCAGCAGATCGCCCTCGCGCTGCGCATCGTGTCGGGCCTGAGCGTGCCGCAGATCGCGCGCGCCTTCGTGGTCACCGAGGCCGCCATGGAGCAGCGCATCACGCGCGCCAAGGCCAAGGTGGCCGCAGCGGGCGTCCCCTCCGGCAACCCCACGCCGGCCGAGCGCGCCGAGCGCCTGGGCGCCGTGGCCGCCATGCTGCAGCTGGTCTTCAACGAAGGCTACAGCGCCGCCGCCGACCCCGAGCGCGCGCCGCTGGCCGACGAGGCCATCCGCCTGATGCGGCTCCTGCTGCGCATGTTCCCGGCCGAGCCCGAGCTGATGGGCCTGCTGGCGCTGATGCTGCTCCAGCACTCACGCGCGGCCGCCCGCTTCGACGCCTCCGGCGAGACCATCTTGCTGGACGATCAGGACCGCACACGCTGGGACGCACGCCTGGTCCACGAGGGGCTCGCGCTGATCGACAAGGCCATGCGCCACCAAGCGCCGGGCGCCTATCAGGTGCAGGCCGCCATCGCCGCGCTGCATGCGCGCGCTGCGACGCCGGCCGAGACCGACTGGGCGCAGATCGACCTGCTCTACGCCATGCTCGAGCGCCTGACGCCGTCGCCGGTGGTCACGCTCAACCGCGCCGTGGCCGTGAGCAAGGTGCGCAGCCCCGAGGTGGCCCTCGCCATGGTGGATCCGCTCGGCGACCGCCTGTCGGGCTACTTCCACTTCCACGGTCTACGCGGCGCCCTGCTCTTGCAGCTGGGTCGCTCGCAGGAGGCGCGCATGTCGTTCGACCGCGCCATCGCCCTCGCCACCACGGCCGCCGAGGCCGCTCACATCCGCATGCACCTCGACCGCCTGCGTTGAAAGGTACCGCGCCATGTTGGACACCCCCGTCATCCTCGAGACCACTCCTCAGCTCATCGCGTGCGTGCACGTCACCGTGGCGCGCGACCAGATCCAGCACGTCATGGGCCCCGCCATCAGCGAGGTCTACGGCGCCATCATGGCGCAGCAGCGCACGCCGACCGGGCCGTGGTTCACGCATCACCACCGCATCGACGCCGCGGAGTTCGAGTTCGACGCGTGCGTGCCCGTGGACCAGCCCATCACGCCCGTGGGCCGCGTGTTCGCGAGCGAGTGGCCCGCCACGCGCGTGGTGAAGGTGGTCTACAGCGGCCCGTACGAAGGCCTCGGCGAGGCCTGGCCGAAGTTCAAGCAGTGGCTCGCGAGCGAAGGCCACGTGGGCCGGGGGGATCTCTACGAGCGCTACCTGGTGGGCCCGGAGAGCACCGAAGACCCGAACGCGTACCGCACAGAGCTGATCCAGCCGCTGGTGTGAGCACCCGAAGGATCCAGCCTGCAATCGTCAGGTTGTCGGGACATACTAGATTCTAGTATGCTTCCACGATGGCCAAGACGACCAGCTTGATCCTCGGCGACCACTTCGAGCAGTTCGTACAGAGTAAGGTGCAGAGCGGCGAGTACGCGAGCGCGAGCGAGGTCATCCGCGATGCGCTCCGGACGTTCGAACGCGAGGACGAGAAGGAGCGAGCCTTGCTGCGTGAGCTCGACCGCGCGAGCGCGAGCCCTCGCGCCAAGCCGGGGGTGTTCGACCGGCTTCGTGCGAAGCACGGCATCAAGTGACGCGCCGACGGAAGGCAGTCGTTCACTACTCGGAGGTCGCCGAGCAGGCGCTCGACGCGATCGCCGAGTACACCGCTGTCGAGTGGGGCGAGGCCCAGCGCGATCGCTACATCGCGCTCCTGCAAGATACTTGTGAGCGAGTGATTCCGCTTCACGCAGCGCTCGCCCGCTCAGTTCCAGGCCGGCATGACCTGCGCACGCTGAGATGTGAACGCCACGTGATCTACTTCCGCGAAGTCGATGACGGCTTCGAGATCGTGCACGTGCTGCACGACCGCCAGTTGCCGACGAAGCACCTGTGACTGCCACGTTGTAAGTCACCAACGCCCGGACGTGCATTGCAGGAAGCGTCCAAATCGAGGTAGGGATCTCGGATGACCCGCGCGGCGCTCGTGGTTGTCTCTGTGATGGTGGCACACTCGCTGTGCTTCGTGCTCGGCTGCGGGGGCGACGGCAACAGCGCGCCGCGGGACGGCGGACCCACCGCAGATGGCGGGCAGACGGCAGACGGAGGCCTGCTCATCGACCTCGGGCCCGAAGAAGAGATCACGCCCGACGATCCCGGCGCAGCCGACGTGCGCTTCGAGATCGCGTCGGCCACCGACCGACACGCGATCAGCCCCTACATCTACGGGTCGAACCAGGTGGACGAGGCCGACACGCACGGCGTGACGATGGGCCGCATCGGGGGCAACCGCTGGACGGCGTACAACTGGGAGACCAACGCGTCGAACGCGGGCTCGGACTACCTCTACCAGAACGACACGTACCTGGGTGGCGGC
>CAZEAA010000344.1:0-6730 GCA_964510015.1 uncultured Sandaracinaceae bacterium | reverse complement strand
CGACGCGCGCCGGATGCTCGGCGAGTTCACGGCGGTCTTCGGCGCCTTCTTCCGGAGCCGCGCCGGGCTCGGGCTCCTGGAAGAGCGAGGTGTCGCCGCGCAGGCGGTCCGAGGCGTAGCGCGAGATGGTGTAGATGGTGGGCAGGCCGCGCACGCGCACGTAGACCTGGCCGTCTCCCGGAGCGGCTCCGCCGAGCTCGAGCACGATGGTCTCGACGACGGCGGGGGCCGCCGGAGGCTCCGCAGCCGGGGCCGCAGCGGGCGCCGCGACGCCACCGTCCGTGTCGGCCGCGGGAGCCGCGTCGGTGGGCTCCACGGGCTCGGCGCCGATGGAGAGCGTGACCACGGCCGCGGGGGTGGTGAGACCCGCGTCGGCCTCGCTCACGTCCGCGGCGGCGAAGTCGGTGGCGCGCATGCGCGCGAGGGTGGCGGCCACGGCCTGCACGCGCTGCGCGGCGAAGCGCTCGATGGGCTCGCCGGTGGTCAGCGCCCACTCTTCCGTGCGGGCGAAGGCCAGCGCGCGCTCGCCCACCTGGTAGCCGAGGCCGATGACGCGCTCGGGCGCCACGTCCACGATGCGCTTGTTGCGGAAGGCGCTCACGTCACGGTCGAACGCGAAGCGGACGGAGCCCTCGGCGCCGACCACGAGATCCTGCCCGGCCACGCGCACCATGGTGTTGCCACCGCGGGTCGCGCCGAAGATCAGGTCGGCCACCTCGGTCTCGCCGGCGCGCACGGTCACGCGCAGGCCGTGCTCGTCGTCCACCTCGAGCTGCTCGTGGCTCGTCGCGTTGCGCGCCACGACGCTGTCGGCGGTGAGCTCGTCCAGCTTCTCGATGGCGGTGCGCACGACGTTGTCGTCCGCGTCGGCCTCGAGCGGCGTGGTGATGCGCCACGTCTCGCCGTCACGAGTGAGCGTGATGGGTGCGTTGTCGGGGCGCGCGATGGTCAGCGAGGTGATGGCCGCGCCGTCGATGTCCGGCAGCGTGGCCGCGTCTCCGCTGGCACCCGAGGTGCCGGCGTCGTTGGCGGCGCGCTGGTTCGCCTTGAAGGCGATCAGGCCGACCAAGGCGAGGAGGATGCCACCTGCGATGAGGAGCTTCTTGTTCTGCATCGTCCGGTTCTCTCAGAGCTTGATGTTGTTCTTCTTGGCGATGCGCTGACGCCAGCGGATCACCCCGAAGAGCGCGAGCAAGAGCGGCAGCCCGAGCGTGAGCGCCCACTGCGTGATCTGCTGCGACTTCTTGTAGGCGTCCTCGGCGGCCTGGCGGGCCTCGAGCGCTTCCGCGAACTCGTCACGGTCGCGCGCCTCCTGGGCCGCTTCGGCGCGGCGCTCGGCGTCACGCAGGGCGGCCGGCTGGTCGAGGCCGGGCTCGGCCACGCTCTTGGTGCGGATCGCGATGAGGTCGTCCTCGGCCGCGAGCCAGTCCACCGAGTTGAGCGCGAACGCCAGCGTGTCGGTCATCTGCCCTTGCCCCGCCTGGAGGAAGAGCGCGCCCGCGCCGATGACCATGACGCGCACGTCACTGGTCGCCTGCGACGGGGTGTCGCCACCCGCTTCTGGGAAGGCGCTGGGCAAGGTGCCCTCGATGGCCACGGCGAGCGCGCGCGTGCCCACGCGGCCCGTGCGGTTCCACTCGGACGGGTCGCGCGGCTGGAGCGCGATGCTGGCGTCGTTGACCACCCAGGCACCCTCCGAGGAGGACACCAGCGGCGTCACGCGCACCCCGGCGGGCGCGTCTTCGAGCACGCTGACCGAGGCGCTGAAGGGCAGGGTCACGCTCGCCAGCCCGAAGGCCGCGGGGTGCTCCTGCTGCTCGGCGTCGAGGGCGCAGCGCGGGAAGAACGGGTAGGGCAGCGCCATGCCGCCCATGGGGATCATCTCGCACTGCGGGTCGGCCACGAGGTTCTGCTCGAGACGCACACCCCAGCGCTCGAGGAGCGCGTTCAGGCCGGTGTCGATGGGCGTGGCCGTGGGCGGCGCCTGCTGCTCGATGCTGATGTTGATGGAGCCGCCGATGATGCCGAGCGCGCCGCCCTTCATGACGTAGGCGTTCAGGTTCTGCAGCTCGGCCTCGGGGATGGCTTCGGTCGGGTTGACCAGCAGCACCGCGGCGATCTCGTCGTTGTCGATGGGCTGCGCCGCGCTCACCTCACGCAGCTCGTACGTGGTGAGCAGCTGGTTCAGCGGCGCGAGGTCCTCGGCCAGCGTGTCGGCGCCGTGACCGGACATGACGCCGATGACGCGCTTCTCGCCGACCAGGTCCTTGATGCGCGTGGTGAGCTCGTACTCGAGGCCCTCGCTGCCCGCGATGACCGGGATGGTGCGGCTCTCGCCCATGTACTTGATGACCAGGCCGCGGAAGCCCATGCGCGTGCTGCGCGCGCCGGCCTCGATGAGCTGGTGCTGCACGGGCTCGATGCCGTCCTCTTCGGCCTGCGCCTTGAGCTCGTCGTCGTCGCCCGGATCGATGAAGCGCACGGTCAGCTTGCCGTTGCTGGCGTTGGCGTACTCTTCGAGCAGGTCACGCACCTCGTGCTCGGTGGAGGCGAACTGCTCGGGCAGGTCACCGCTGAAGTACGCGGTGATCTGCATGTCCTCGTCCAGCTCACCCATCAGCCGCTCGCTGCTGGGGGCCAGGCTGAAGAGCCCGTTGCGGGTGGCGTCGAAGCGGCCGTACGAGGTGAACAGCCCGACGATGTTGAGGGCGAAGGCGATGCCCGCCACGATCAAGATGAGGACGAGCGACTCGCCCGCCGCGCGCTTGCGCTTGTTGGTGGTCATGACGTCAGCTCCAGCGACGGCTCTCGAGGGAGCGGAAGGTGATGCCCAGGCACAGGGCAGTGATGGACAGGAAGAAGACCACGTCGCGCAGGTCGATGACGCCGCGCTCCATGGGGCCCGAGTGCGTGCCGAAGGCGAACCACTGCAGGGGACCCCACAGCAAGGCTGCCTGCTTGTCGATGAGCACGAAGATCATGGTGATGGTGAGCGAGACGAAGAACGCCACCACCTGGTTCTCGGTGAAGCTGCTGGCCATCAGGCCGATGGCGAGCATGGCGCCGCCCTGGAGCACCAAGCCGAAGTAGCCGGTCATCACCGGGCCCGCCTCGAGCGGCCCGAACTGCGCCACCGCGATGGGGTAGGGGATGGTCAGCAGGGCGAGCACGCCGTAGAGGCCGAGCACGCCGAGGAACTTGCCGAGTACGACTTCGTGGTCGCGCACGGGCAACGTGATGAGCAGCTCGATGGTGCCCGAGCGCTTCTCGTCGGCCAGCAGGCCCATGGACAGCGCAGGCGCCGCGAAGGCGCTCAGGATGCCCACCCAGAAGAACATCTGGCGGACGCTGGCTTGGTCGTAGAGGAAGAAGGGAGCCCAGAAGAACCAGCCGAGCGCGCCCAGCACGAGGGCGAGCACGATGTAGGCCGTGGGTCCGTTCCAATAGCTGCGGAACTGACGCCCCGCGATAGTCAGGATGTTCTGCATGTCACGCCTCTCCCACGCGGGTCAGGTCGCGGAAGATGTCTTCCAGGTTCTCGCCCTGATGCTCGAGTCCGAGCAGCACCAGGTCGGCGGCCACAGCGGCCTTGAAGATGTCGGCACGGAGATCCTTGTCGCCCTCGGGCAGGATCTCGAAGACCAGCTCGCCCGCCTCTTCGCCGGTGCGGGCGCGCACGGTGGCGGCGCCCTTCACCTTCTCGAAGGCCTTCTGCGCAGCGGCGGAGCTGTCCGAGCTGCCTTCTATGGTGGCCACGTACTTGGCCTTGCCGGCGCGCTCGGTGAGCTCGGCCGGGGTGTCGTCGGCCACGATGCGGCCGCCCGAGATGATCAGCACGCGGTCACACGTGACCTGCACCTCCGCGAGGTTGTGCGTGCTCAGGATGACCGTGCGCTTCTCGCCGATCTCCTTGATGAGGTCGCGGATCTCCGACGCCTGGTTCGGGTCGAGGCCGCTCATGGGCTCGTCCAGGATGAGGATGGGCGGCTCGTGCACGAGCGCCTGCGCGAGGCCCACGCGCTGCTTGTAGCCCTTGGACAGCGCGCGGATCTCCTTGCCCAGCACGTCGCCGAGCGAGGTCTGCTCCACCGCGGTCTTGATCCGCTTGCGTCCCTCGATGCCCTTGAAGCCGCGCATGGCGGCCATGAACTCGAGGTACTCGAGCACCATCATCTCGTAGTAGAGCGGCGTGCTCTCCGGCAGGTAGCCGATGGCGCGGCGCGCCCCGACGGGGTCGTCGAAGACGTCGCAGCCGTTCACCGTGGCCGTCCCGCTGGTGGGCGAGATGTAGCAGGTGAGGATCTTCATGGTGGTGCTCTTGCCGGCGCCGTTCGGGCCGAGCAGGCCGACGACTTCGCCGCGGTGCACCTTGAAGCTGGCCTTCTGGAGGGCGGTCATCGGCCCGTAGAGCTTGTGCAGCTCCTGGGCCTCGATCATCAGGTCACTCATATGAAGCGTATCTTCCGTCGAGAAAACGATAGGTTCGGGCGCGCGGATGGTAGTCCCGGGGCCCAGCGAGTCAAGAACCCCCCGCCGGCCCGCTAACACCCGTGGGCGAGGGACATTCCCGCCCAGGGTCTGCCGGAAAGGAAAGGCCCCGCGCACCGAGTGGTGGGCGGGGCCGAAGAGGTCGAGCCCAGGGTGTGCAAAGGAGGGGAGGGACTGCAGCAGTCCCGGGCTCGTGGGCGCCGTCACCGGCGCCACGAGAGACATGCAGCAGGCTTTGGGGGCAGTCAACCGCGCTCTGCCCGTCATCCCACGGGATGCCCCGTGATATACGTCGCGCGTGCAGGACACAACCGCATCCGTCGAGGCGTTCATTACTCGTTGGCAGAAGGGCGGGGGCTCCGAGCGCGCCAACTACCAGCTGTTCCTGACGGAGCTGTGCGTGCTGCTGGGCCTCCCCGTGCCGGACCCCGCGAGCGACGACACCCGCGACAACGCCTACGTCTTCGAGCGCCGCGTGCTCATGCGGAACCCCGACGGGACCTCGAGCAATGGCTTCATCGACCTGTACCGCCGCGGCGCGTTCGTGTGCGAGGCCAAGCAAACGGGCAAGACGCTGGAGTCGAGTGGCTGGGACAAGGCCATGCTCCGCGCCCAGAACCAGGCCGACAGCTATGCGCGCGCGCTGCCCGCCGACGAGGGGCGGCCACCCTTCCTGCTCATCACGGACGTGGGGCGCAGCATCGAGCTGTACGCCGAGTTCAGCCGCTCGGGGGCCACGTACACGCCGTTCCCCGACGCGCGCTCGCACCGCATCAAGCTCGAAGACCTGCGCCGCGAGGACGTGCGCGAGCGGCTCGCGGCCATCTGGCTAGACCCGCTCTCGCTCGACCCCACGCGCCAGTCGGCGCGCGTCACCCGCGACATCGCGGACCGCCTGGCCAAGCTCGCGAAGTCGCTCGAGGCGCAGGGCCGTGCGCCGGAGGACGTGGCGGCGTTCCTCATGCGCGCCATGTTCACCATGTTCGCCGAGGACGTGGGTCTGATTCCCCTGCGCAGCTTCACCGACCTGCTGGAGAGCCTGCGCGGGCGCCCTCAGACGTTCGTCCCCATGGTGGAGGGCCTCTGGCGCGAGATGGACCACGGCGGGTTCTCGACCGTGCTGCGCACCGACCTGCTGCGCTTCAACGGCGGTCTCTTCGCGCGCCAGGTGGCGTTCCCCATCGACCACGACCAGCTCGAGCTGCTCATCGACGCCGCGCGCGCCGACTGGCGCTATGTGGAGCCGGCCATCTTCGGCACGCTGCTGGAGCGGGCCCTCGACCCGCGCGAGCGCCACAAGCTGGGCGCGCACTACACGCCGCGCGCCTACGTGGAGCGGCTGATCCTGCCCACGGTGATGGAGCCGCTACGCGCCGAGTGGCGCGAGGTGCAGACGGCCGCGCTGGCCTACGAGCACCAGGGCAAGCGCAAGGAGGCCCAGAAAGAGGTCCAGGACTTCCACCGGCACCTCTCCACCGTGCGCGTGCTGGACCCGGCCTGCGGCAGCGGCAACTTCCTCTACGTGACCATGGAGCACATGAAGCGCCTCGAGGGCGAGGTGCTGAACCTGCTCCACGACTTGGGTGTCTCACAGGCCGCCCTCATGCTGGAGGGCGAGAGCTTCGCCGTCACCCCCGACCAGTTCCTGGGCATCGAGCTGAACCCGCGCGCCGCGCGCATCGCCGAGATGGTCCTCTGGATTGGCTACCTCCAGTGGCACTTCCGCACCCACGGCTCGAACAACCCACCCGAGCCCGTGCTGCACGACTATCACAACATCGAGAACCGCGACGCGCTCCTGGACTACGACGCCGAGGAGCTGGTCACCGACGAGAGCGGCAAGCCCGTCACGCGCTGGGACGGACTGACGTACAAGGCGAGCCCGGTGACCGGCGAGCAAGTGCCGGACGAGGCCGCGCGGACGGTGAGCTATCGTTACGTGAACCCGAGGAAGGCGGCGTGGCCAGCCGCGGACTACATCGTGGGGAACCCTCCGTTCGTGGGTGGGTGGAAGGTTCGCGATGCGCTGGGTGATGGGTACGTGGAGGCGCTCTGGAGCGTCTTCCCACACATCCCGCAGAAGGCGGATCTGGTCATGTACTGGTGGGATGTGGCAGCAGATCGCGTCCGCGAAGGAAGTTCCCAGCGATTCGGCTTCATCACGACGAACAGCATCCGGCAGGTCTTCCAACGCCGCGTGGTCGAGCGTCATCTCAGCAACTCAGCTGCTCCTGTGTCCATC
>CAZEAA010000343.1:6354-6732 GCA_964510015.1 uncultured Sandaracinaceae bacterium | reverse complement strand
GGCCAAGGCCGAGCTCAACGAAGCGCGCGACGCGATGAGGCGGCGATGAGCGGGCTCGCGATTCCGTTGACGCTCCGCAGCGGCGAGGAGGGCCTGCTCGAGAGCTGGGACGGCACCTTCCTGGTGGTGAAGGTGCCCGTGCCGTTCGCGCCCGGCGCGCCGGTGCGGCTGCTGGTGGCGCTGCCCGCCATGGAGCTGCCGCTCGAGGGCAAGTCCATCGGCAGCAAGCTGGGCGCTGACGGTCAGTTCACCGTGCGCATGCGGCTGATCACGCTGCCCAAGCCCACGCGCCTGGCCCTCGACGCGCTGCGCTGAAGGGCGACGCCCTTCACAAGGGAGCGGCGTCGAGACTCAGAGCCGGTCGAAGCCGCTCAGGAC
>CAZEAA010000343.1:0-6344 GCA_964510015.1 uncultured Sandaracinaceae bacterium | reverse complement strand
GCTGATCACGCTGCCCAAGACGTCGCGGCAGGCGCTCGACGCGCTCCGTTCCTGAAACGCAGCGGGCCCCTGAGGGGGCCCGAGAGACAAGCCCCGCGAAGGGGCCCGAGAGAAGTGGTGCCCCGCCGGCGCGGCGCAGCGCCTCAGAGCCGGTCGAAGCCGCTCAGGACCTCGCGCTTCACGGCCTCGAAGTCGTTGGGCAGGTCGATGGGCGAGTTGGGGTGCTTGCTGCTCACGCCCTCGATGCGCCCCTCGTGGTAGCGGATCTTGAACTGCGTGAACTTGAGCCCGTTGGCGGTGGACACGACCACCACGCGCTGGCCCTTCTTGATGTTGCCGGCCGCCACCTGCTTCTCGAGCGCTGCGAGGGCCACGCCCGTGTGCGGGCACGTGTAGGCGCCGCTGCGGTCTGCCGACGCCGACGCCTCCGCGAGCTCGGCCTCGGAGGCCTGCTCCACGATGCCGTCGTACTTCTTGAGCGTGCGGATGGCGCGCCGCACGCTGACCGGGTTGCCGATGCGGATGGCGCTCGCCTCGGTGGCGCCGGCCGTCATGGCCTCGAACTTCTCGTAGCCGGCCACGTAGGCGCGGTAGAGCGGGTTCGCCTGCTGAGCCTGCGCCAGGATGAGGCGCGGCCGGCGGGTGACCATGCCCAGCTCGAACAGCATGTCGAAGCCAGCGCCCAGCGCGGCCACGTTGCCCAGGTTGCCGCCGGGGATGATCACCCAGTCCGGCACGTCCCAGTCGAACTGCTGCGCGATCTCGATGGCGACCGTCTTCTGCCCCTCGAGGCGCAGCGAGTTCATGGAGTTGGCCAGGTAGACACCCTGCTCGAGCGCGAGCTTCTGCACGATGGCCATGCAGCCGTCGAAGTCGGTGTCGAGCGCGCACACCTTGGCGCCGTTGGCCAGCGGCTGCACCAGCTGGGCCGTGCTGATCTTGCCCTTGGGCAGCAGCACCACGCTGGGGATGCCGGCGCTGGCGCAGTACGCCGCGAGGGCCGCGCTGGTGTCCCCGGTGGAGGCGCACGCGATGGCCTTGATGGGCTTCCCGTCCGCGATCATCTGCTTCACGGTGCTGACCAGCACGGTCATGCCCAGGTCCTTGAACGACCCGGTGTGCGAGTTGCCGCAGTTCTTGATCCACAGCTCGTCGAGGCCCAGGGACTTGCCGTAGCGCTCGGCCCAGAAGAGGTTGCTGCCGCCCTCGGCGGTGCTCACCACGTTCTCGGGGCGCACGTGCGGCTGCACGAGCTCCTTCTTGCCCCACACGCCGCTGCCGTACGGCCACTGGCGCGTCATCCAGCGCTTGTCGAACAGCGCCTTCCACTCCTCGCCGCTCTGGGCCTTGAGGGCGTCCATGTCGTGGGCCACCTCCAGGAGCTCACCGCAAGCCGGGCACTGATAGATGACGGTGTCGAGGGGCCAGCTGCCGGGACAGCCTGCGGTGCAGCGAAAGGACGCGCTATAGGACATGATGGCGCGAGTATATCGGGTCGCGAGGGCGTGGCCAGCGCTCGCAGCGAGGGAGTGCGCTCAGGGCGCGGGGGCGGGGGCGGGCGCCATGCCAGATGCGGGGTCACCGCCAGCCGCAGCGGCACGACGACGCTCGGCTTCGAGGGCCCACGCTTCGAACTGCCGACGCGCCAGGTCGAGGCCGTAGCGAACGTCATCGGCGGTGGCTCGCCCGCGGATCATCACGCGCTCGCCCTCCGCGGTGAAGGTGAAGCTCTGGAGCACGCTCACGCGATTGCCCAGCACCATGCGCACCGCGAAGCTCTGGAGCGCCGCGTCGCGCTGCCGGGTCCAGTAGGCGATGGCGTCCGTGGCCGCCTGCTCGCTGGGGAACACCGCCAGCCCGTCGATGGCGACGATGCGGGGACCCACCTCGCGAATGGCCAGGCGCCCGCGCAGCGGGATGACGTCGGGGTTGCCCGTCTGCAAGAACGCGTGCACGCCCTCCACCTCGAGGCTCAGCCCTTCGTTCGGCCCCATGGACAGCAGCACGTCGGGGCCCTCGGCGTCTTCGAGCCCCTCGCCCTCGGCGTCCCGGGCGGCGCGCGCTTGGGTCATGGCCAGCGCCACCGCCAGGTCCTCGGCGCGCGAGATGGTGAAGTGGTGCTCGCTCAGCATGGCCAGCACGCGCGGCGTGTTGCCGTCGTTGGCCCACGGCGCGACCTGCACGCCCTCCTGCGTGGACCAGCTGGAGCTCGCGCCGTGCGCCGTGGCCATGCGCTCCACGGCGGCGCGGGTGAAGGCGCCGTCGTGGACGTGGCGCCCGGCCACCATGATGCGGCTACGGCGCATGTTCGGCGTGGCGATCAGCACGCGCTCGAGGTCGTTGAGGGGGTCGATGCCCGACCCGCCGAGGAGCTCTTGCCAGTCGGGCACGGCCGCGATCAGCGCGCGCACGTCGTTGGCCACCACCGACTGCCGCAGCCGGCCCATGTCGAGGCGCAGCGCGAGCTGGGCGCCGGCCGGGATGCGCGCGGGCCCACGGATGGTGGCGTTCGCCACGGGGAGGCGAACCACGGGGGGGCCGGCGTCCACACCCGCATCGACGCCCGCGTCGGCGACCTGCTCGGGGACGCCGCCGTCGAGTGCTTCGCGCTGCTCGTCGCCTCCGTCCACCGCGGGCACCCCGCCGTCGAGACCCGCCGCGACGCCCGCGTCGGTGCTCGCAACCCCGGCGTCCTGCGAGGCCTCGGTGCCCGGTCCATCGCCATCGCCATCGCCGGTGCCATCCGTGCCGTCTTCCACCTCCACGGGTACGACCGGAGCGTTGACCATCACCGCCTCCATGGCCTCGGTCATGCCGAACTCGATCTCGTCCGGGATGGCGAACTCGAACTCGGAGTCGGGCAGTGCCGCCATGGAGTTCAGCGTCGCCACCACGGCCGCATGCAGCCCGAGGGAGAGCACGAGCGCGACGGGCAGGGTGTAGCGGAGCGAGCGGCGCAGGCGCACGGGCGGTGGGACGCTGCCCTTCGAGGGCTCATTCATGCGGCGAGCGGGGGACAGGGGTTGACGTATCCATGAGGGCGGTTCAAGGGATGCCCAGAGCTTCGGGCATAGAGCGCCGGTCCTCGAAGTTCACGAATGGTGCCACGGCGCAATGTGTTCCTCATGTCCGCTTTGTCTCTGACCCACGCCAAGTCCTCGCGCCGCTCACTCGCTGGGCGCGCCCTTCCTAGCATCCTTCGCCTCGGTGGTCTCTCGATCATGCTGGCGATGGCGAGCGCGGGCTGCGGTGGTCAAGCGAGCGAAGAGGGCGCCGAAGGCACGGGCGGCGCAGCCGAAGGGACCGCCGGCGAGTCCACGGCCAGCGCGCCCGGCACCACCGAGGAAGACGGCGGGCTCGCGGCCGACGCCGAAGACGGCGGGGCGGCCGTGGCCGGGGGCACACCCAAGCGCATCTTCGCGCAGCGCTTCGTGGTGGCCATCCGCGAGAGCCCCGCCGAGACCGCCACGCGCATCGGCCGCATGCGGGCGGGCTCCGTGCTCAACGCCAAGACGTCGGCCCCCGTGGGCTTCGCGGACTGCCCGGCGGGCTGGTACGAGCTCGAGACCGGCGGCTTCGTGTGCAACCGCCGTGAGGTCATCGCGTTCGACGGCGACCGCCTGCCCGAGGTGCGCTTCCGCCAGCCGCGCCTGGCCGAGCCGCTGCCCTACGAGTTCGGCTACATCCGCAGCGACGTGCCCGTGTACCGACGCCCGCCCACGGACGCAGAGGCCATGGAGCACGAAGGGTGGCGTCCGCCCGCCCCCGAGGGCGGTGAGCCCGGCGCCGAGGGCAACAGCACGGCCCCTGCTGGGGAAGGTGCCCCCGCCGTGGAGGCCGCGCCAGCAACAGCGCCGACTCCCGCGCCGGCCGAGCCCGCTCCCGTGGTGGCCGCGGCCGAGGGCGCCCCCGCCGCGGAGGTGGTCCCCGAAGAAGAACCCGAGCCCGTCACGCTCGACTCGCTGCGCGGGGAGGGCGTGGTCCACCATCGCGCCATGCGTGGCTTCTGGGTCAGCCTCGATCGCCGCATCCGCTCCGGCCCGCGCAGCTACTGGCGCACGCAGAGCTCGCTGTTCGTCCCGGCCCGCGCCGTCACCACGCGCCAGGGCAGCACGTTCCACGGCCTCGCCCTCGACGAGACCACCACCCTCCCGGTGGGTTTCATCTCGCGCCGTCAGGGCATCAACGCCGAGTCCATGGACGACCGCGGCCGCCTGCGCCGCGCGCGCCGCATGTACCACCGCGACGCCTTCGCCATCGCGCGGGAAGAGACGGTGGGCAACCGCCTCTACTACGTGACCGCCGAGGGCCTCTACTACCGCGCCGACCAGGTCCTGAAGGTGGACCGCATCGAGCGCGAAGCCCGCATCCCCGCCGGCGTGAAGTGGATCGAGGTCGACCTCGAGCACCAGACCCTGGTGGCCTACGACGGCGACCGCCCCACGTACGTGACGCTCATCTCGTCGGGCCGCGTGAAGAAGCGCGGTGACGAGCACCACGACCACCACACGCCGACCGGTGTCTTCCAGATCCGCGAGAAGCACATCACCAACACCATGGACGGCGACGGCACCGTGGTGGACGGCCCGTACAGCATCGAAGACGTCCCGTACGTGCAGTACTTCTGGCGCTCCTTCGCCTTCCACACGGCCTTCTGGCACGACAACTTCGGCCGCACCAAGAGCCACGGCTGCGTGAACATGTCGCCCGAGGACTCGCGCTGGCTCTTCAACTGGACCACCCCCGGCCTGCCCGGCGGCTGGCACTCCGTGTGGGCCCCCGAGGGCGAAGCCAACACCACGCCCACGTACGTGTGGGTCCACGGCGAGACCCCGCTGGGCTGAAGGGCGCCCCCAAGGCGCCCCTCACGCTCTTCCGGTCACACCAGAAAGTGCACGCAGGGATGGATGTCTGTCGTAGAGTCCCGTCAAGGTGACTTCATGACGACTGGCACGGCCGCACGCATCGACCGCGGAAACTTGGCGGACCACCTCCGCTCCCTCGGCTATCAGCCCACGCCCATCGCGAACGACACCTGGCGCGCCCACCTCAGCGCCGCCGGCCGCAGCTTCCCGCTCCTGGTCCGCGCCCACGAAGGCTACGTCACCTTCGCCATCGTCCCCATCCTCAAGACCCCCGAAGACGGCATGCACGCCGCCAAGCTCTACAACGAGCTCCTGCGCCTCAACCACGTCTTGATGTTCGCCAAGTTCTCCATCGACGACGACCTCGACATCGTCCTCTCGGTGGAATACCCCCTCGGCCAGCTCGACCCGAGCGAGGTGGCCGACGCGCTCGCGGCGCTGGGCCACTACGCCGACCAGCACTTCACCGCGCTGACGCAGATCCTCGCCTGAGCGAAGGCGACGCGAAATCGCCCGATCGCGACTACGTCCGCGCGGCCATTCCGCAGGCTACGGTGTCTCCTCAGACGTCGAGCTCAGCTCCCTGGAGATCTGCTCCAACACGGCTTCGAACATGCTGCGTGCCGACGCTGCGACGTCCCCACGTCCGGTCACAGGCTGCGGAGACGTGGTCCGCTCCGCCAGCGTCAGGATCGACACGCCGCCGCGGTCTTTGAGCTCGAACTGCCACTCGATGCTCATCACAGCCTGATGCTCTGAACCGTCCAGCGCATTCGTGAACCGGCGAAATCGAAGGGTGGCCGTGTAATCCGCCGTCCCGGGGCTCACGGGAGTCAGCCCATGAGCCCGAAGGAGGTGATGGAGCCCGCTGCGATTCGCGACACCCGCGTTCTTGATACAGAACCGCCGAATACTGCCGGAGCTTCTCGTGCACCACTCCTCGTCAGGAGCTCCTTCGACAGTGATGACGACCATGCCGTTGTAGGTGCTGGCGGGGAGCACGTTGGGACGCAGGTTTCCCAGCTGGCTGTTGAACGAGCAGCCCACCGTCAGCAGCAAGACCACCGCCGTCGCCAACGACGCAGCGCCACGTGCCCACACGACAGTCATTGCTCTCCGTTGCATCGTCTCCACCGAGGCCTCCATGTTGGCACGGACGCTAGCATCCGAGGCGCGACCCCGCCGTCGAGAATCCACCCTCAGAACGACTTGCCACCAACCTGACGAACGCGAGACCCGCAAACCGACCACGTCGGAGTCAGTCGAGCCCACGGCGGCCCCCTCTCGAGTACCGCGTGGTGGGCAGCCACAGCCCGCCGCCCAAGGAATCCGCCGCGCCAACTTGATCCCAGCTGCTCGCAGGGCCGGGGCGGGGCGGGGGTCGCAGCGGGTCTCGGGGGACCCCGAAAAACAAACGCAGCGCAGCGAAGTGCCGTTTTTCAGGGAGTCCCGGGAGGACGCGCCAGCGCGTCCGTGCCC
>CAZEAA010000342.1:0-6742 GCA_964510015.1 uncultured Sandaracinaceae bacterium | reverse complement strand
GCGAAGTCGAGGTACGCCACCGTCTCGTGCTGGAACGCGTTCTGCGTGAGGTCGAGGGCCACCTCGTCACCCGCGGCGTTCACCAGCCGCACGTCGTGTACATAGAGGCGGGCGTCGCGCACCGTGAGGCTCTGATCGCCGCTCTCGCCGAGGCCGGTGACCGTCTCGCCGCACACGAACGGGTCGTCGCCGAACGTGGCGTCGAAGGTCAGGCTGTAGGACTGGGTGGCCACGCTGTCGCCGCACCCGCTGACGAAGATGGCGGGGGCGAGCAGGGAGGCGCCGACCAGGCGAGACATGCGAGTGTTCATGCGCACAAGGTAGCGCCACGCTCGGGCTCGGCCCATGTGGCAAATGGTCGCATGGACGCGCTTGCAAGGTTCGGGTTGCATGTCCTCGCCGGACGGTCTTCCATGCGGGGGTGCTCCCGCTGCGTGACATCAACCCGACGCGCCGCAGACCCGTGGTCACGTGGGCGCTCATCGCGCTGAGCGCCGCCGTCTTCGCCTACGAGCTCTCGCTCTCGGCCGAGGCGGCCACGGTCATGCTCACGCGCTATGGCGTGGTCCCCTCGGTGCTGACCGGCGGCGGCCTGTTCCTGCCGCGCTCGGAAGGCGGTTCCCTCGGCGCGCTGGTCACCCCCATCACCAGCATGTTCCTGCACGCCGGCGGCCTGCACCTGCTGGGCAACATGTGGTTCTTGCACGTTTTCGGCGACAACGTGGAGGACGAGCTCGGCCGCCCGCAGTTCCTGCTCTTCTACTTGGGCGCGGGCTTCGGCGCGGCCCTCTTCCAGGTCTTGGTGGAGCCAAGCAGCCTCATCCCCATGGTGGGCGCCTCGGGCGCCATCAGCGGCGTGCTCGCGGCCTATGTGGTGCTCCACCCGCGCGCGCTGGTGCTGACCCTGGTGCCCATCCCCCTGGCCCTCTTCGTGGAGGTGCCCGCGTTCGTCTTCGTGTTCGTGTGGTTCGCGCTGCAGCTGCTGTCGGGCTTCCTGTCCAACCAAGACTTCGTCAGCGGCGGCGTGGCGTGGTGGGCCCACGTGGGGGGGTTCCTGGTCGGCCTGTTCGCGATCTTGCTGCACCGCAAGGTGATGGCCGCTCGGGCCGCCGCGTGAGGGAAGCGCCTCCTCGCGGTCGTTGATGGACGTAGGCGTGGACGTACGCGTACGCGTGCTCGTAGTCCTGCTCGTGCTCGTGCTCGTGCCCGTCGGTTGATCGGCGACGTCTGCCGACAGCGGGCACGTCAATGAGCACGTCAATGAGCACGACGACGCTCACGACTATCGACTCGTCATAAGTCCTGATCGGTGACCGGCAGGCGGAATCGGCTTCTGGGAAGGCGAATTGGGGCACCCACCGCTGAAGCGGTGGGCAGCAAACCACGTATGGATAGTCCTAGAGTCCCCCCTACGGGGCGACTACGTGGCGGACAACAGGGTGTGTTCTACCCAAGGGACCCCGACGCGGCGGCCTTCGGCCGCCTGCCTGTGTGGGGTCCGGGTAACTTTGGTAGGCCGGCTGCCAACCTTTCCACCAGTTAGTCGCCCCGCAGGGGGGACTAGCTGGTCGTCGGGCCTGGTCTGCTGCCCACCGCTTCTAGCGGTGGGTGCCCAAGTGACTTGAAACAGGCTGGTTTCCTCGACAGCCAGAGGCCCCCCGAGAACCCCCGGACCTTCTCTTGGTCGCCATCGACTTGTGACGAGTCGATAGACGCTCACGACCACGTCAACGATCGTGGAGGTCATGAGAAGCTCGCTCTCGATGGAACCAACAACCGACTGGGCCGAGTGGAGTCGAGAATCCGTTCACATGATGCAAGCCCGGAACGCTGTGTTCGTCTCGACCTTCGGACTCGAGGCAGCGCCCTACCGGTGGGACCTGGACTCAGCGCTGCTCACCTTCCATCTCGGCGAATGTGACGTCGTCGCGGACCTCTGCCTCGTCGGCACGACCTCGCAAGCCGAGGGCACCTTTCTGTGGGCATGGGCCAACGAGACGATCCCAGCATGCGCGGTGCGAGGCCTGGAGGAGGTTCGCGTCTTTGGAGTTACGCACGGGCTTGGTCTCCTCACGGAGCCGGAGTGGGCCGGAGGACGCGCCGACGCACTCGAGGTGATGGCGATTGCCGGGCGCCTGCTCGACGCTGCTGGGGTCTTTGGCTAACGCCGTCCGACGGGGCCTCGGTCCCGGCCCTGCGGCGTCGGCCACGTGCTAGGGTCCCGCTCGCCATGAGTGAGATCGTTCACATCTTCGGTGACGTCGCGGGGCTCGCTTCGGCGCTGCCCGCGTGGCGCGCCAGCACGGTCGACAAGAAGGCGGTCGGGAAGCTGACGAAGTTCGTCGGCCCGCTCCAAGAGCCCTGCACGGTCGACGAAGCGCTGTCGTTCGTCTCCATGGTCGCGGGCCCCGCAGGTCACACCCACGTCGACGAAGCCGCGGGCACCGTCTCCGTGCGCGCGGTCGTCACCGACCACCAGCTGCATGACCTCGCCGCCCCGCTGATCGGCGCCTTCCGCCTGGCGGGCGCACGCGGCGCGAGAGGCACGCTGTGGTTCGTCGAGGGCGCCACCGACTCACCGGGCTTCGGGCACGGCCTCGACGTGGACGACGAAGCGCAGGTCGTTCGCGCGCTGAAGAAGGCCGAGCTGCGCGCCGTGCAGGCGCACCCCGCGCGAGCCCAGCTGGACGCCCTCGAAGAGGCGCTGGCCAACCAGCCGCCCCCTTCGGACGACGACCTCACGCGCGCCATGAACGAGGTCCCCCTCCAGCAGCGGCCCGCCTATCGGGCCGTCTGGGACTTCCTCGCCGCCACCGACGAGGCCACGCTGCGACACGCCGCGGAGCGCGCATGCAGCTGGGTGCATCCGAGCTCGCACCTCGACCCCGACCTCGCGCGCCTGCGCGACGCCGCCAGCAAGGAAGCCTTCTTCGAGGTCCTCGGCGCATTCATTCCCGGCACCCACCGAGGGCGCCTCGACGAGATGTTCAAGCTGGTGGCGTGGGTGGACCCGGTGCGCGCCGCCGAGCTGATCGCCGCCGCCCGTACGGCAGGCACCTGGCCGCCGTTCCTGTGCGAAGCCATGCGCGGGCTGCTCGCGTCGGGCGAGCCCGCCGCAGTGGCCGAGGCCTGGGCCCTGTTCGAGGCGGCCTGCGAGGACAAGCAGTGCGACCTGAACCTCTGGTACTACCGCTCGAACGGGCCCTACGCGATCGCGCAGAGCCCCATCACCACGAGTGAGCTGATCGCGCGCCTCGACAAGGCGATGCTGAAGAAGACGCAGGCCGGTAACCAGAAGCGCATCGAGGGGTACTGCCTCGCCCTCGCCTGGCGCACCGATCCCGAGGCGCACGCGGCCATCACCCGCGCGGTGGCCAACGTCCCCGATGCGCTGAAGAAGTGCATCGACTACTACGCGCAGCAGATTGGCTGGGTGCCCGCATGAGCAAGCGAACTCTCATCGACGTCTACGGCCCGACAGCGCTCGTCACGGGCGCTGCTTCGGGCATCGGCGCGGCGTTCGCTCGCCAGCTCGCCACGCAGGGTTTCTCGCTGATCATGGTGGACCGCGACGCCCCCGGCCTCGCCGCGCTCGCCGCCCAGCTGCGCGCCGGCGCGCACGTCAGCGTGGACGCGCTCCCGGGTGACCTGACCTCCGCGCGCTTCGTGCAGCAGCTGACCGACCTGGCCGACACGCGCGAGATCGGGCTCGTGGTGCACTCCGCCGGCATCACGTCCATGGGCGAGTTCCTGGCCATGCCGCTCGAGCCGCAGCTCAAGGCCATCGAGCTGCACTGCGTGGTCACCGCGCGCCTGATGCACACCTTCGGCGGTCCCATGCGCCAACGCGGGCGCGGCGGCCTGGTGTTGCTCTCCAGCAACTCCGCCATGCTGCGCGCCCCGTTCGTGGCCAACTACGCGGCCACCAAGGCCTACACGCTCGCGCTCGGCGAGGCGCTCTACGAAGAGCTGCGCGAGCACGGCGTGGACGTCCTCGCCCTGGTGCCCGGCATGACCGACACGCCGCTCTTCGCCGCGAGCCAGCCTGTGATGGGGCGCGCGCGCTCGTTCATGCAGACCCCCGAGGACGTGGTCGCGGGGGCGCTGGTCGCGCTGGGCAAGCAGCCCGTCTACATCTCGAGCGCCTCGGACCGCATGGCCGCGAACGTGCTCGGCGCGCTGCTCCCGCGCAAGGTCGCGCTCAAGATGGCGCGCCGCTCCATGGGTTACTTCTTCCCGCACCTCGCGGACAAGAAGCCCTGAGTTCGGCTGCGACGCAGGTCAGCTGCGGCGCAGGCTCACCAACACGTCGCGCAGCGCCGTCGCCTGCACACCGGGGCACACGCGCTCCACCATGAAGTCGGCGGCGGCCTGCTCGTCGCCCACCATGCGCAGGGGCACGCGGCTGCGGGCCAGCGTGACGATGCCCGTGATCACCGCGCGCATCGTGCTGGCGAAGAACCCGTCGCTCCCGATCAGCACCGACTGTGCCTTCAGCCGGTGCTGCGTCTTCTCCCGCAGGATGGCCGCCTCGTCTCGCACGGCGGCCGGCGGGACCTTCGCGGTGCCCTCCACCAGCGTGATCACCCCGTAGCCCGTCGGGTCGTGGTTCAGCGCCGCGTGGTGTCCCGCGAGCGAGGCGCGCAGGAACGACGCATCGATGGCCCCGCGGATGCGCTGGATCATCACGTTCTGGTACACGACCACGACGTAGTCGTTGGCCTCGTGCGGGCTCGAGATGGGCACCACGCTCATGGCGGGTATCAGAGCACGATCAGAGGTCCAGCTGGATGCCGATCTCGACCACGCGCTCGTGCGGCAGGTTGAAGAACGCGGTGGCGCTGGTGGCGTTGCGCGACATGAAGGCGAACAGGTTCTCGGCCAGGCGGCTCATCTCGCCCTCGCCGCTGGCCAGCAGCGTCTCGCGCCCCAGGTAGTAGGTGGTGTCGTCGAACGGCACACGCAGACCCAGCTTGGCCATGGCGCTGGCCACCAGCACCGGCACGTCGGTGTTCTCCATGAACCCCGAGCGCAGGATCACGCGGTGGAAGCCCTCGGCGATGAGGTGCGCCTCGATGCGCCGGTTGGGATGCACGCGTGGCTTCTTCTCGATGACCACGGTCAGCAGGATGACCGTCTGCTGCAGCGCGTTCGAGCGCTCCACGTGGTGCAAGAGCACCGGCGGGGCGTCGTCGGCGTTGGACGTCAGGAAGACCGCGGCGCCGTGCACACGGGCGGTGTCGCCGTTGCGCAGCTCGGCCATCACGTCGGTGAGCGGGCGCGTGCGCTTCTTGAACTCCTCGGCCAGCAGGACGCGGCCCTTCCGCCAGATCACCATCGCCACGAAGATCCCCGACGCGATCAGCACGGGCACGTAGCCGTTGTCGAAGAACTTGAGCAGGTTCGCGGCCAGAAACCCCAGGTCGAAGAACAAGAAGAGGCAGAGCAGGGGCACGGCCTTCCAGGCGGGCCAGTCCCAGCGCTCGCGCGCCACCACGAAGAACACGACGGAGGTGATGGCCATGGTGCCGGTCACGGCCAGGCCGTAGGCCGCCGCCAGCTCCGAGGACTCGCGGAACATCAGCACCAGCAAGATGCACGCGGCACACAGGCCCCAGTTCACGGCCGGGATGTAGATCTGGCCCTCGGCCTCGCTGGACGTGTGCTTGATCTGGAAGCGCGGCATGAAGCCCAGCTGGATGGCGGCGCGCGTCAGCGAGTACGCCCCCGAGATCAGGGCCTGCGACGCGATCACCGTGGCCAGCGTGGCGAGGCCCACCAGCGCGTAGGTGGCCGGACCCTTCGGCACCATCTGGAAGAACGGGTTCGCGGCGGCCTCGGGGTGCTGGAGCAGCAGCGCACCCTGGCCGAAGTAGTTGATGAGCAGGGCGGGCATGACCATCAGGTACCAAGCCCGCACGATGGGCTTGTGGCCGAAGTGGCCCATGTCGGCGTAGAGCGCCTCACCACCGGTCACGCACAGCACCACGGACCCGAGGATCGCAAAGCCGTGGAACTGGTGGTCCGCGAAGAACGTGATGGCGTGACGCGGATCGAGCGCCCACAGCACCGCGGGGTAGGTCGAAGCGGAGTAGGCGCCGAGCGCCGCGAGCACGCTGAACCACACCACCATCACGGGGCCGAACACCTTGCCGATGCCGGCCGTGCCCTTCTTCTGCATGGCAAAGAGGCCCAGCAGGATGGCGCAGGTCAGGGGCAAGATGAACGGATCCATCTTGTCCGTGGCGACCTTCAAGCCCTCCACGGCGCTCAACACGGAGATGGCCGGGGTGATCACGCCGTCGCCGTACAGCAGGGCCGCGCCGAACAGCACCAACGCTGCGATCCAGCCGATGCGGCGCTTGGACTTGGGCCGCAGCTCGTCCGGCACCAGCGCCAAGAGCGCCATGATGCCGCCCTCGCCTTCGTTGTCGGCGCGCATGATGAAGGTCACGTACTTCACCGCGACCACCATGATCAGCGACCAGCTCATCAGGGACAGCAGGCCGAGCACGTTCTGGTAGGAAGCCGGGACGCCATGAGGCAGCGTCACGCACTCTTTGAGCGCGTAGAGGGGGCTCGTGCCGATGTCGCCGAACACCACCCCGAGGGCGGCCACGACCAGCGCCACCATGCCGGTGGGGTGGTGACTGCCGCTGTGCATGGCGGAGAACTCGCCGCTGCTGAGGTTCTCCGACGCGGCCATCTCGGCGGCCATGGCGGCGGCCGCAGCGTCCACGTC